>NZ_JBXUKU010000003.1:0-379513 GCF_057180105.1 Marinomonas sp. ATLA20 | reverse complement strand
GACTCACATTGAGACTGCCGGAGTTGTAGTTGCCCGCGCCATTATCCGTTGCCACCACATTGAAGCTGTAGCTGTCTTTGGTTTCGTAATCCGCCGACGCTTTCAGCGTCACCACACCGGTGGTGTCATCAATGTCCAGCAACGCCGCATCATCGCCTGTTAGGCTGTAACGCAGGGTATTATTAGCTGCCGTACCGTCCGCATCGGTCGCGGTCGCAGTGTAGATCACCGTACTGGTATCAGCATTTTCCTCTACAGAGCCTGTCGCACTTGACGTGATCACTGGCGTGTTGTCGTTCAGGTCGTTGACGCTGACCGTCACGGCTTGCGTGCTACTCAAACTACCCGAGTTGAAGTTACCGGCACCGTTATCTGTCGCCACAACATTGAAGCTATAGCTGGACTTGGTTTCGTAATCAGCACTGGCTTTAAGCGTTACCACACCCGTCGTTGAGTTGATATCCAATAGTTCAGCATCCGTACCGGTTAGGCTGTACACCAAAGTATTGTTCGCAGCAGTGCCATCGGCATCGGTACCTATAGCTGTATAGATGACTGTTGATGTCGCAGCGTTTTCATCGACATTGCCCATCGCACCGGAGGTGATCACTGGTACATTGTCGTTGAGGTCTGAAATCGACAAGGCGACAGTTTTTTCGGCACTCCGCTGTCCATCCGAAGCAATCACTGTAAAGCTATAGGATGATTTGGTTTCGTAATCTGCATCTGCCTTAAGCGCAACTTCACCAGTAGTGGAGTTAATAGTAAATGCGCTGTAATCCCCTACCGCTTTTAGCGTATAGGTGACGGTATTAAATGCTGCACTGATATCAGCATCCGTCGCCGTGGCGGTATAAACTTTCGCATTAGTGCCGCTGTTTTCATCTAATGTAGCCGTCGCAGCTGAGGTGAACACAGGCGCATTGTCATTGACATCGTTAATAGAAATAGTGACTGCCGCTGCACTGGAAATTTGCCCTACTGCATCGGTCGCCACGATATTCAGTGTATAAGAGGTCGCAGTTTCATAATCAATCGCTGCAGCACCCGCGCTGGTAAACGTCACGACACCATTATGGTCAATCGCAAAGTAGCCATTATCATTACCCGATTGAATCGAGAACTGACTTACTCCATTCGTATCTGTGGCTTTAACTTGGCCGATAACGGTATCAGCCACCATGCCTTCATCAAGATTAAAAGCTTGAGAGGCCGTCACAACAGGGGCAGTATTATCAATCGTTACTGTATCACCAGAGGTAAATCCAGCCCCGATGGCGTTATTCACTGTATCAGTAATGCCCGTGCCAGAAGCGTTAAGGTCAAGACGAAGGCTACCATCACCACTGATGTTATTCACGGTGACCTGATAAGTACGACCTGAGCCTGTTATTGAAGCAACCGTACCCGTTGCACCACCAGACAAGCTAAAGTCGCTAACATCGACACCGGTTACGGCCTCATCAAAAGTCACTGTAAAGGTCGTACTGTCTGCGGTGGTTAACACAGCACCATCTCGGTTAATCGCAACAACACTTGGACCTGTATTATCTATAGTGATTTGTTGCCCAGTCACACCGGCACTTATCGCATTACCCGCCGTATCAGTGATCCCTGTTCCAGAATCTTTTAAATTCACCCCCAAAGTACCATCACCACTAACGCCATTCACTGTAATGGTATAAACCGAATCAGAGACTTGCGTCACACTCGTGATAGAGCCACCAGCGGCGGTGCCAGTCAATACAAAATCAGCGGCATCCACTCCACTCACGGCTTCATTGAATACCGCAGTAAAGGTGGCCGCACTGCCGTTTTGATTTTCGGCGCCCGTGCGAACAATCGCCACACCCGCTGGTGCAGTGGTATCAATAATAAAGGTTTCGCTGTCACCAGCGGACAAGGCATTACCAGAGGTGTCGGTAATATCCGATGTGTTTAATGTGAGAACATACATTCCTTCAGTCGAAGTGACCGATGACAAATCAAGTGTATAAGCACTGCCTGATCCAGACACCGTTAGCCCAGTTAGATCCACATTGGCTCCGCCACGGGTTAGGGTAAAGTCACTAATATCAATATTGGTCACTTGCTCACTGAAGTTGATCGAAACCGTACCCGCATTCGGCTGAGTTGGATCCGCTACATCCACAATGGCGACCGTTGGTGCAGTATTATCTACAGTACCGGTGGTAAAGTTGTAAGTAGTACCATCGCTCACCGCCGCAATGCTATTGCTGGCACTATCGACTAACGCGCCTGCGGATAACTGCACGGCATACTGATTGGTTGCGGTTAGATTCGCGGATGGATTAATGGTTAGCTTATTACCTGCAATCGAAAGTTGACTTGAATGATTGCTTACATCAATCGTTACTGAGTTCGCACCGTTGCCAGTAATGTCATACAGCGTAATGGTACCAGAGGTCCCCAGCGACACATTTTCATCAAAGGTTATCTCAACAGAATCCGCTACCGATACGCCAGTGCTGCCATCCGCTGGCACCACAGTAGAAATTGTCGGAGCTTGATCATCGGTTACTGTGATAGTGAAGGCTTTTTCATAGGTGGCATCGCCATCGTTCACCTGTACACGGATGCTATAAGTGCCAGCAGGCACATCCGCACGGTCCGTCACACGCAGATTGGCGCCATCAATATTGAACTTAGCGTTATCCGTATCGTTCACGCCAGACACTAACGAATAAGTGAAGCTTTCACCGGTATCCGCATCCGTCGCAGAGAAACTACCTACCACAACATTAGTCGAACCTTCTGAGTGGCTATAAGTCGCATCCGACAAAGCGATATCCGTCGGTGTATCGTTAACCGAGGTACTCACAACCGTGGTTGTATTGTTGCTGCTGTTCACCGTGCCATCGTTTACCGTGATGGTAAAGGTAGTCGTTTCGGTTGAGTTTACTGCCACTCGATTATCTGTCGCATCAAACACCAATGCGCGCAGCGCTGCCTGTGCTGACGCTAACGACGTAGACGACAGTGTATAAGAACCGCTACCCGCATTGGTAAAACCTGAGCTGGTCAAAGACGCCGCAGTGAATGCCCCTTTCGCAGCGGTATCCAGTGCCACGGTGACAGAGACATTGTCACCATCTGCGTCCGCTAATGTAATCGCATTAAACGGAGAAACTGTTGCGTTATCATTGACTGCTTGGTTGGCCGCAGCATCGGAAATGATTGGCGCTTGGTTTGCCGGAGCAATGGTTGTAACATCGACTTTGGTAACTGCGGATTGCAAGTTGGGCGTGCCTTCATCGTCTTCCGCAACCACGTAAATATCGTACGAGGTGCTAGCAGTTAAACCTGTGACATTAAAGGTATTAGAGAAATCGCCGCTAGAGACCGTGGCATTACCTGACGTAACCACCGCTGCCCCACGCCCATTGTTATCACCGTACGATACGCCCGCTTTGACTTGTGCTGCGGTCGGAGCCTGAGCCCCATCGGCAACCACAATATAGTAAACCTTACCGGCTTCATTGATGTCTGTAGTTAGATCCAGCGTCGTGCTCGCAATATTACTGGCCGCAGGAGTGGTATCAAACGTTGGGACAGTCGTGTCGGATGCGGACTCTTCAAACTGTATCGAGTCAATCACAAAGTCATGCCCAGTCGTTACACTTGATGTAATGGTTAACTGAGTGACTTCACCTAAGCTGCTAAGGTCAAAATCTGTAACTTGTAGAGAAGCTGTTACAGCTGCTTGGACATTTTGACTTCCGTTAGATATGGTCCAAGTAAATGGCCCAGATCCACCGCCTCCTTCAACACCACCAAAAGCTCCAGATAGAGACGTAACTGTCACAGCCTTACTAAATGTTAAAATGACTTCTTGAACATTTAGTGAGTATGTCCAATAAAAATCCCCGGATATCCCCCCACTGTTGAAACCGCTCTCTATAACATTATAAGTTGATCCATCACCGGCATTAGAAGATATCGTTAATGTAACATCATCGACTGTCTGTTGAACTTTGTATTGGCTACCATCTTGAATCTGCGTTGCACTACTCAAATCAAACACATTCGAAGGTATCAAAGCGCCATCGTAAGTTTCTAATTCAATGCTATCACCCTCTACAACCCCACTATTCACTTCCAAATCCCAATCCCCACCAAGCACCGCAGAACCAGTCAAATCATCAGAAGCCGCGATATCAGCCCCTGTTACTTGGGAAAATTGATTGATAAAAGCCATACCCGTGCCGCCTTGGGCGACGTTACAGCCGTAGAGCAAGATGTCGCCACTATCGCTTAGAGCCTTGCCCCAAGCGGCGTAAGTAGCCGAATTTTGTGTGATAGCATCCGCTGAAACCGTTTCTGCGCCGAGGTAGATTTCGCCTACACCGCCGTGAGACAGAATGTGTAACGCATCCAAGTCACTGTAGTTGGCAAGGATTTCGGTGATTTGCTCGGTGGCGGAACGTGAACCATCCAATAACCAAATATCCGCTTCTGGATTCGCTTGCTTGGTCAGCTCGACTAAACCCGGCACACGGGAGTCAATAATAATAACTTGCTTGGCATCGGCAACGGATTGCTCAAGCAAGGTGCCTTCGCGGTTCAGATCCACAATGGCATTAAGCTGTGCTTGGGTCAGCGCCCCTTCATTAAGCAATGTACCTGCAATAGTATAATTGTCGCCAGAGGTAAATTGGGCCGTGGACGCCTGACTAAGCGCATCATCAGCAGAACCCGTGAAGCTCAAGCCGACCGTTTGGCCTATCGTACCATTTACACCACTAACCGTGACCTTGAACACCTTACCATCGGAACTAGAAACATTGCTCACACCAGTATTACTTGCGTTACCTGTGACAGCAAAATCACTGGTTTCAATTCCAGTAACGGTTTCACTCATAACAACAGTGAAAACGACATCGGTGGCGGTATTTGCTTCAACCTGATTCACCATGCCACGACTTATAGACGTTACAGTCGGCAAGGTATTGTCGATAGTATAAGATTCGTCCGTTGCCAGTTCTGTCCCAGCCAAAGCATTACCAGCTATGTCTGTAATGTTTTGGCCAGAATTGAAGTTCAAGCCAAGGGCACCATCACCGACAATATTACTAACAGTAACGGTATAAGAAGAACCCGAACCCGATACGGCTGAAATAGCGCCGGTTACATCACCAGAAATTTCAAAATCATCCATGCTGACATTGGTAACGGCTTCACTAAAGGTCACATCAAAGGTCACCGAATCTGCCGTACTTAAAGCGGTATTCGTCGTGATAATCGCGGTAGCAGTCGGTGCGGTGTTTTCAATAGTGTAGGTTTCTAATAACGCACTAGGTGTCGTTGCAGTTAACGCATTGCCCGCAATATCATTTACTGTCGCCGCAGACTTAAGCTGTACGCCCAAAGTGCCATCACCATCGACGCCAGAAATAGTAATCACAAAGCCATTGCCGGTACCCGTTACGCTGCTAATATTTGCACCGTTGGTCGCCGTTCCGGTTAATTCGAAATCATCAATACCCAAACCTGTTACGGTTTCGCTAAACACCGCGATAAACTGTACAGAGTCGGCATTAGTCGTGGCACTGTCTACGCGGTTTATTGAGATTAACGTCGGTGCTACCGTATCAACGGTATATACCTCATCATCCGCTGGTTCTGCGGTAGCGAGGGCATTACCCGCCGCATCCGTCACAGCATGACCGGACTTCAAGTTAAGCCCTAGCGTGCCAACACCAGAAATGCCGGTGACATTGACGGTAATCGTATTAGTGCCTGAGCCAGTAATGCTGCCAATTGTGCCCGCTACTGAACCGCCGACATTCAGCTCAAAATCTCCAGCCACCGCAGTAACCGCTTCATTAAAGGTCAAGGTAAAGCTAGTTGTATCACTGTTGACCACATCGTCATCGGCGCGCTGAATCGATAAGAACGTCGGCGCAGTAGAGTCGGTAACACCTGTAGTAAAGTTCAACGTCGTGTTATCACTGATGCCTGCATAGGTATTCCCTGCCGTATCGCGTACGGCGTTACCATCTATACGAATCGCATAAGTAGTGGCTTCATCTAGGTCAGACACTGGATTCAAGGTAACTGTATTGCCAGAATACGTTAAATTACCGCCGTTCAATACATCAAAAGTCTCTACCGTAGTACCGGTCGTGACATTGATTAGGGTAATCTCATCATAACCTTTGGCAATGTCTTCACTAAACGTCAGAGTGATGTCGCCACTTGGGGCAACTGAAACAGCCCCATCAGCAGGGTTACTAGAAGACAAAGTCGGAGCGGTATCATCGACAGTAATGGTTAAGCCAGAGGATGCCACACTGACATTGCCGGCCGTATCGGTAGCTTTTGTCGTTAAGGTATGACTACCAGTAGAAAGCTCTGAGCTGGTAATGCTCCAATTACCTGAACCATCCGCCGTTGCTGAACCAAGTGATGTGGTTCCGTCGGTATCATAAAGAACCACGGTCGCGCCAGCTTCAGCGGTTCCTGTCACGGTTGGCGTTGTATCATTTGTTATGTCATCGGTGGAAGAAGTACCACTGTCCGTCCCCGCTGTCATATCTGGCGTAGTCGGAGAACTAGGCGCTGTGGTGTCAATCACGATCGCTTTATTAGCCCCAAGAGAGTCAGATGCGCCAGGAGTCGCTAAGGTTAAAGTAGCGTCATAACCACCCGCATCTTTAATACTACCTCCGTTTAAGGTTAATGCAGATGTACTGATGTAATCTAAATCAGCACTGGTATCACCTGCTTGTACCGTATAATTAAACGTCAGCGTATTGCTGCCAGAACCAAATACATAATCGACAACACGGTCTTCGGAGCCTGTTTCTAATATTAATTGTGGCGTGCCTGTCACAGTAACAGCATCATCAAAGGTCACTGTTATTGCAATAACATCGCCTTCATTATAACTACCATTACTTGTAGTCGCAGCCACACTGGCCACCACTGCAGGTACTTGAACCACAGCCACCGTTGACGCAATAGATAAGTCCGCTACATTATCATTAGCACCAGTATTACTTCCAGAATCAGTAATAGAGGTCAATGTGACTACTCGGTTTCCTTCTGTTGGTGCTTCAGACGTGTTTTTATATTTTAAAAATGGTACATAGTTCTGCCAAACCGCTGCAGTATCTGAGGCATTGATCGTCACAGTCGCTGTGGTGCCAGTCAAGCTCACCGTATAGCTAAACACTGCCGGGCTAGTATGTGAGGCACTTTGATTATCTTGCAAAGCAATATTAACACTACCAAAGGTTAAAAATTCATTGCCTAGATCACTGATGTTACTGACAGTAAGCGTCAGCTGTTCAATGGTTTGACCTGCTTCAACCGTGCTCGCATTGGGATTATTGAATAAGGTGACATCAGCACCTCCTTCAGTAAAGGTAGGATTCAAAGGAGTAGCGGTTAACGTCGGCTCATCGTTGACCTCAGTAATATTAATATTTACCGTTGAGATTGTAGAATCCGTGGTACTGTCATTAGCCTTGATACTAATCGTTGCGGCATTATCACCACTGGTGTTGCTAGCGCCTATGTATTGAATGTTGGTGGTAGTGTCCAAATAAGTATTAATATTCGCGGCAGTACCTGAAAGTGTCAACGTTCCCGTACCGGAGTTACTCACTGTCACATTGCCACCAGAAGAAGCGGCTAACGTGCCAGCCGATGTGGTCAGGGTGACCGTAAGATTATCGCCATCGCTGTCAACAAAAGTCACGCCAGACAGGTCAACATTGGAAGCGGTATCTTCAGTGACAGTAATATCAGTAGGTGCGCCAGTGATGGTGGGGGCGTTGTTTGCAGGAGCAGCCGTATCAGTAGCACTTACAACAGAGAAACCAAATATGCTAAATATATCTGGTTTATCCCCTACGGTTACATCATACGATACTCTGTATTCATCAATAGTTACGCCATTAAAAGGACTGAAATCAGGATTATTATAATCCGTGGTGTAAGTATTAGAGGTTGGAGTAAATGCCGTTGTTTGGGTAACCAATACATTGTTGAGATAACCTGATACTTGAATGTTCTCAAAGTTACTATTATTTTTAGCACTGTTTGACTCGTACTCACCTAACTCAATATCTGATAGCTCGAACGTGCCACTGTTTGCCTTAACGGAGATATAAGATGTATATGATGAAGTTGATATTGAATTATCTGATATATAGGCGCCGTATTGGTCTGCTTTGAGTTTTTTATCATTACCAGAACCATCTACTGCCGTTGTAGTAAAATAACCGTCAGCGGAGACTGCTACACCGTCGGTCACTAATGCCCCTGCGAACGTTTGATCGCCATCGGGTACGTCTGCTGCTGCGGTTGTTGTTAATTCCACTAGGACTGGAACGGTGTCATTAGAGCCGTTATTTGGATCATTTTCATCCCAACCAGTCACGTAAACATCGTAGCTTGTAGAAGGACTTAGACCACTTATATCTATAGTGATTTCAGTGCCAGCAGAAACAACCCCACTACTAACGCCGTTAAAAAGCGCATTATTACCATCACCATCCTTACCTGCCGCTACCTGAGTCTTTGTAGGCGCGGTAGCCCCATCTGCAAGTACCACATATGCTATCCCACCATTTTGATTGTGGGTAGCGGTTAGGGTCGCTTGAGTAGCCTGAATATTAGTAACAGCTGGTTGTTCGCTAAATGTTGGCGTTGTTAATGTATTGTCAAAATCGTCGCCAAAATCTAAAATATTACTGCCTTCTATACTTCCTTTTATTGTCTCCAACGTCCAGTCCCCACCAAGCATAGAGGAGCCCGTTAGGTCATCCGACGCCGCTACATCCGCTTGCGTGGCTTGGGCTAAGGCGCTAATAAAGTCTTGCCCTTCACCACTGGCAACATTACAGCCATACAGTAACAAGTCGCCCTGTTCCGTCATTGCTGCGCCCAGTTGTGCCAAATCGGCGGAACGAGTGTTAATGGTGGTGGTATCCAAACTCAAGCCACCTAGATTCAATTGCCCCTCAGAACCATGAGAGATCAAATGAATAGCATCGTAATCGCTATGGGTCTTTGCCCACAATGCCATTTGCGCTAAGCCGTCTTGGGTAGAATCCAACAAAACAACTTCTACGCCAGCCTTGACCCCGTCTATCAAGGTTTGATAATCAGCGACGTTGCCTTCAATAAACACCACTTCTTTTTTGCCATTGTTCAAGCTTGGGTCTACCGCTCGCACTTCGGTTGGCGCAACAACAAAAGAGGTATCTGAACCCTGATGGCTATTATCTGTTTGCGAAGCATCATGAAGCTGCGAATCTGTCAGCACATCTATCGCGGTGGCAACCGCAGCACCATCCAACAATAAACGCGGCTCTAAAGCAGTAATCAGCGGCTTACGCGCCTGTTTTTTATTGCCTAGAGAGTAATGACCTGACGCTTTTTTGCCTGATTTGTTGGAATATTGCTTTTTCATGATCACCACCTCTATGGGTATATTTTTAGCAACTCATGTATTGTTGCTAAAATTCATTCAATCTGTTGTAAACGCTGCTTTATTGTTTTTAGCAACATTTGTTACTGTTCTTTTAAAAATACTGCTCTTTAAAAAAGTACTAGTATTAAAATTCTATTTTTTTACTGAAACATCGCCACCACGCTCATACCAGGTAAAACCTTGACGGGTACTTTTTTAATCGTAGCTCGTATTTGAATAGTTTGGCTCGTTGGGTCGACACTTGGCCCAATATGGCTAACCACCGCCTGCAATGTTTGTTGTGTCTCTTCGACCTGTAATGTGATTGCTTTATTTATTGTCAGCCACGCCATCCATTGTGCTGGAACAATTATGTCGGCTTCTAATCGATTCAATCCGACGATTTTCATCAAGGCTTGTTGCTGTTGCACGACTTCAAATGTATGACTATCGAGTTGTTCAACCACACCATCAAAAGGCGCTTTAATATCACAACGCTCTACGTTTAGTTGTGCAATAGTGCGCTCTGCCTGAACCTTTTGTAGCTCAGCTTGTGCAATAGTGACTTCCAATGTTCCAATAGAATTCAGCCGATTAAGCTGCTGAGTGTTATCTAATCTTGCTTTCGCGACTTTCGTTTCGGCATCTACTTTTTCTAACTGAGCTTCAAACAACCGACAATCTAAGCGAATAAGAGAATCCCCTTGCTTAAAAGATTCCCCCATTCTTTTGGGCACTGCAATCACTCTGGCAGATAACTCAGTGGAGAGCGTCGCCTTATTGGTTGCGACCAATATACCTCGCGCTTTAAAGGTCTCTTGTGCGATAACTGGCATCGTTATTACACAAAAGAGCAGGCACACCACAACTTTCAGTTTGAACATCATCAAAACTTACTTCTCAGCCACACTTTTTGCCGCTAATGCAGATTGCATTTCTTCCGCTGAAATCACTTCAATGTCACCTTGCTCCCAACGAGCAAACATGTTGTTAAAAGCCGTAGATAGCTCTTCTAGACTCATATTGCCAAAACCTTCTGGCAATGGGTCCAGCCCCATAGAAACTAACACTCTACCGAAGTTATTTTGCAGATCAGCATAAGCCACATCACGACGTAACTCTGCCAACAAAGCATTTAGATCCTCTCGAATAACGGTTAAATCCCCAATACTTTGCGCTGTTCGGCTAGAATCTACTTGGGCTTTAATACGCTGTGCCACATCATAATATTGCGTAGCCAGTGCATAAGTATCATTCGATTCTTTGAATTGAATATCAGCAATGTGAACCTGAGAGATAACCGCCATAGAGGTTGCTAGAGATCGCTGTTTGCCCGCGGCAATTTTCAAGTCATTCAACCTATCTAACTTGCCATATCGAAACACGTTCATAAGGTTCCAATTCAAACCCACACCAGCGGACGTCCAGTCGTTATAACGAAGGTAATCAGAATCGTTGTAATTCAGGCCTGCACTAAGGCTTAAGCTTGGAAAAAGAGACAAAAAGGCAGAATGCACTTCTTCTTGAGTAATACGCTCTTGGTATTGCGCTTCTCGTAGTTCTGGTCGAAGCACTAAAGCAGTGCGCTCCATAGAGCTCATGTCGACATTAAGAACAGGGATATCGCTATTAGGATTATTAACATCAGCCAATTCAAAATTAACAGCAGGATTTAGGCCCATTAAAATTGCCAACTCAGTTTTGGCCGGCATCAAATCCTTACGAATGTCTTGAAGGGTACGCAAGGTTTCCAATAGAGACCGCTGATAGGTTAATGCTTCCATTGGGGACTGAGCACGAAGCTTTTCTATCTTAGCTGAGTCAACTAGTGCTGCACGAGCCTTAACGATTAAAGGGTTGATTTTAGATAACAAACGTTCCGCAGAAACCGCCCGATAATAAGCATTACGAGACTGCTCCATAATAGAATGAACCACTTTACGTTCGCGCTCTTTGGAAATCAGAAAACGATCTGCTTGCTGTTTTGCACGATAGTACGATAAGCCAAAATCGAGAATATCCCAAGTCGCGCCAATACTCGCATTTACCGTACTTTTATCAGATGAAACCGAGTAGCTCGGATTGCTACCTAAGCTCGATGGCTCATCACCGGAGAAAGTAACCGATGCAGAAGCCGCGTAATTATTACGATGATTATAACCTGCCTTGGCAGCTAATTCTGGCAACATATCAAACTTATCGACTGCCAATTGCCCCTGCGAAACTACAGCTTCAAAGGCTTTTAAACGCGCATCGCGGTTATACTTAATAGTACGAGCAAAAGCTTCGTTTAAATCGATTGGACCAGTAATAGGGGCAACATCTTTATTAATCTCATCGGCATTTTCAGCAGCCTGAGACAAGATTTCTTGATTGGTAAATTGTTTAGGGGTTACCGAACAACCAGCAACCGACAAAGACACAAAAACAGCCAAAGCAGTTCGACCAAATAGTAGACGAGAAGTCATAAAAACCCCTTATAAATAATAAAAAAGAAATTGTCGATAAGTAAATTGAATAGAAAGGAAAAATAATTAGCATGTCAGAAAAACAAGAAGACATTTAAAGCTATTTATGAAGTCACATTCCATGTAAGTGCAATTTACTGTCATCCATTTCAAAGGCTTTGATTGCGATCAAATAGGTTAATATCGTATAAAAATTACAAAAAAAGTGCAATAAAAACGCAAGAAAATTCTGACTAAACTACCAAAATTACAATACTTGTAGCTAGAATTTAGACCAAACCAACACTTAAAATACGACATTAAAAGCAACTTAATCCAAATCAATCACTTCCTTATTTTATACACATATTGGCAAACTGGATGTTATAAAGCCTGAGTATAATACTCGGCTATTATTAGGGATCGATCTATGTACTCCCTTCAAACCACCTTTTTCTTTGGATAAAAAATGGAAAATGCTCACAACGATACTTCTTCCTCCGGTATGGGAACGAAGGAATTCACACTTTTAGTGGCTTTATTAATGTCGATCACGGCGATTTCGATTGATGCCTTGCTTCCAGCGCTTGGCATTATCGGAAAGGAGCTGGGTGCGGTTACTGCAAACCAACCCCAACTGCTGATCAGTATGTTATTTCTTGGTCTGGCAATGGGTCAGTTAATTTGCGGCCCATTATCTGATTCCCTAGGCCGTCGCCCTATTTTGTTTTGTGGCTTCGCAATCTATTTGCTCGGCACCGTGGTGTGCTATAAGGCAGACAGTTTAGAAATGCTCATGCTAGGTCGCTTTATCCAAGGATTGGGCGTTGCTGGACCTTATATCTCAGCCATCTCGTTAGTACGTGATTTGTATCACGGTGCACAAATGGCTCGGGTTATGTCTTTGGTGATGATGATTTTTGTCCTAGTTCCTGCTATTGCACCAACACTCGGTCAGGCCATGATGTTCATTTCCGACTGGCGCGGTATATTTGAGCTATACCTAGTTTATGCGGTGATATTAATCGCTTGGATTGGCTTACGCCTGAAAGAAACCTTACCAAAATCCAATCGAATTGCGTTTTCCAAGAAAGGCTTTGCAGAAGGCTTTAAAGAAGTTGTCACAAACCGCATAACCGCGAGTTATACCATTTGTATGGGTCTGTTTTTCGGTAGCTTCATTGGCTACTTGAATTCTTCACAACAAATTTTCCAGGTGCAATTTAAGACGGGGAATTTATTCGCACTTTACTTTGGTTTGTTGGCTTTGGTACTTGGCTTTTCTTCACTAATTAATTCGCGCATCGTAGAAAAACACGGAGCCAAATATATTGCCTTCCGTGCTATTTGCGTCGTTGTTATCGCCTCCATTGCATTCTTTGCCCTGCATGCCTTTGTAACTATTAGCTTATGGATGTTCTTGGTATATGCGTCGATTTTGTTCTTCTGCTTTGGTTTATTGTTCGGTAACGTCAACTCCCTTGCGATGGAGCCTATGGGACATGTTGCAGGTATTGCCTCTGCGGTTATTGGCTCGGTATCGGCAATCATGTCAATGGGGATTGGTACCATCATAGGTCAAATGTACAACAATACTTTAATGCCTATTTCAGGCGGCTTCGTGATCATGGGATCACTAGCAATATGCATCATGTATTGGGCTGAAAAAGGCCGTGTTGAGGAAGCAACAGAAGAAAGCGCGGTTGCCTAACAACGAAACTCGACGTTAGTGAGTCCGAAACAAAAAAGCCAAATAGTTTTGCTATTTGGCTTTTTTTGTATTGCTAGAATCAACTAACAGATCATCAAGCTGACACTCAAGTTCAGATTTATCCATCATCGCTTGATTCATCAAAGCTGGCGTTAAAAGCGCCTCTTTGCTAACCGCTTTCAACGCAAAAAAATTCATTTGCGATACTGAAAACTCAGCAATCCACGCTAACAAAATAGATTCTAAAACCGCTTCAAACTCAGTAAACAACACAAATGTCGATGGCAACATTTTATGTTGTTCGCCAAGCAAAATACGGTATACAGCAAGGTGTTCCTCTTTATTAACCCAAGCTTCCCAAAGCAAGATCCAACCAGCAATCAGCGAGAGGTTTTTCTTACTTTGCAACCGCAGCAAAACCTTTTGCATTTCATCCTGTGCCTGTTCTGTTAACGAGGTTAACACCATTTCCCACAGCACAAGCTTGGTCGGAAAATTACTGTAAACAGTCGGCTTAGACACGCCTGCAGTCACCACGACTTGGTCAATACTAGTGCTTTGATAACCTTGCTTCGCGAATAAACCACCCGCAGCCTCTACTATGTGGGCTTTTTTACTGGGTCTTCCTCTTGCCATTACTACCTCTTAACAAGCATTATTTCATCTAATGGAATGTTAACCCATTGATGTGCCATTACTTTATACATCTGAAAAAGTAACATTGGTAGATAATAACAAATTAAGATTCTGAAAGGGACACTACCTTTTTTTCTTCTGCTGATACATGGCGGCATCGGCGCATTGAATCATTTCTTCTATCGACTTATCTGTATCATGCGAGAAACTTGTAACACCAACGCTATATTGGATCCTATACGGTTTATTCAAATTCTCATTCACTTCATCGACACACACCGCAAAGCGCTCTAAAAACACAGTGATTTCTTCAACTGTACGGCCACTCAACATAGCAACAAATTCATCACCTCCCAATCTACCAATAACATCGTATTCGCTAAATGACTCAAGCATTATCTGAGCAAATTTAGCTAATACAAAATCACCTTCATGATGGCCATGCTCATCATTAATCATCTTAAATTTATTGAGATCAAAGACGACAAAAGACATTGTTTTTTTATCGCGCTGACACACTTTGAGCATATGATTGACCATGGTCATAAAACCACGCCTATTAGATATCAGTGTCAGCTCATCTAAAGTCGCAAGTTGAATTGATTGAATCTCTTGCTCAATGATCGTACCTAAGTCTTTCAGTAATAACTGATCCTCTTCATCAAATGCTCTTGGCTGGCTATCGATAATACATAACGTACCTATATTAATTCCCTGCCGAAGCTTTAAAGGGCAACCCGCATAAAAGCGAATATTCGGGGCATCGGTAACAAGCGGGTTGTCAGAAAATCGTTCATCGGTTGATGCATCAGCGATGATAAATAAACCATCATGATTAATAGCATGGCCACAAAACGAAACATCTCGTGGTGTTTCACTCGCCTCAATCCCTTGTCGTGATTTAAACCATTGACGGCTTTCATCGATCAGACTAATAAGTGAAATTGACACATTAAACATTCGCTTTGCCACACGCGTTATACGATCAAATCGTTCTTCGTGAGATGTATCAAGAATTCGAAGCGCTCTTAATGCATGCAATCGCTCGGCTTCATTTTTTGGGATATCAGGTTTAATCATAGAGTCCTGCTACAAAGAAATTAGCTTACTCAAATTGTAGCAGTAAATTCAACATTAACCCGTTACTAGACGATGAGGTTATTAATTGATCTTGCGATCGCTCTTAATAGACTAAATAGACCAGTATCGAACAACACCCTATCAAAAAAATAAGGTGTTGTTCTGTAGGGAATGACATATTAACTCAGGGAATTAGCTCATCATCTTTTCAATTGGCATCACTAATATCGAGCTACAACCTAACGCCTTTAGCTTCTCCATGGTTTCCCAAAACAAGTTCTCAGGGCTCACCACATGAATAGCAATAATATTGTCATTACCAGCCAGTGGTAACATGGTTGGATTTTCTGCCCCTGGTAACAGTGCTTTAACTTTTTCTAGGCAAGCTTTTGGTGCGTGAAGCATAATGTATTTACTTTCTTTGGCTTGAACAACCCCATCAATTCGTGGCAACAACTTATTGATTAACGCTTTCTTCGCTTCTGATAACTCACCACAACGCTGAATAAAGATTGCCTTAGAACGAAATACCACATCCTCTTCATGCAAACCATTCGCTTCTAACGTCGCTCCTGTTGATACCAAATCACAAATAGCATCTGCTACTCCTGCCCTTGGTGCTACTTCCACTGAGCCAGTTAGCATTACCACTTGTGCTGCCACATTATTTTCTTTGAAGAAACGCTCCAAAAGATATGGATAAGTTGTGGCAACTTTTTTGCCTGATAAAGACTGTATTCCACGGTAATCCAGCTCATTTGGTACAGCAATGGATAAGCGGCAATCACCATAATCTAGACGTCGTAACTCTTGATACTCATAGGACTTATTTGACGCTTTACGTTCCAGCATTTTTTCTTCTAATTCGTTTTCGCCTATCAAGCCAAGATCAACCACACCGTCCATTACCAACCCAGGAATATCATCGTCGCGCACCAGCAAAAGATCGATTGGTTGATTGGTTGAATGTGCGATCAGCAGACGGTCTCGAATTTGCAATTTGATACCAATAGCTTTTAGTAAAGCAATACTGTCATCACTAAGACGGCCAGATTTCTGTACAGCTATACGAAGTCGATTATTGTCACTCATAGTTTCCCCATTTCATTTTCATATTGGTGTTAGCAAAGTTGCCTATAAATTTTTCATGGGGCTTTAAATGAAAAACCCCCGAAAGTTACCTTCCGGAGGTTGATAGAAAAATTCTGCACCACTGGAAGGTAAATAAAACCTTCCAGCCTAAACCTGAAAGGTTAAGCTTTATGGTGGTGATGGATAGATTGCAGAGAATTTTTCAAAATACTAAATCCTAATAACTAAATAATAAAAATTCAGCCGTTTTCAACGACTAAATGTAAAACTCGTTAAGTACCATAAGTAATTGATCTTAAAAATGCAAGTCAGTCGAAACAGGGGCCACTACAACACGGATAAATTCGCAAAATTCAAAATGCTTGACCTGCAATCGATATCGCATTAAATTAACTAAACGGTATAGTTAATTTAATCGAGAAAAAATAGCAATTTTAGGAGCAAGTCATGCAAAGCGAGAACGGTTTCTACGGGCAATACGGCGGTAGCTATATTCCTGAAATTCTTTATTCGAGCCAACAGCAAATTTTACATGCGTTCGAAGAAGCCAAAAACGATCCTGAGTTTCTCGCTGAGCTAAACCAACAATGGCAGCAGTTTTCTGGCCGCCCTACTCCTCTTACGTTTTGTGCGAACTTGACCGAACACTTTGGTGGCGCACAAATTTATCTGAAGCGCGAAGACTTAAATCACAGTGGCGCACACAAGATGAACAACGTAATTGGCCAAGGGTTATTGGTCAAACGTATGGGCAAAAAGCGCGTTATTGCCGAAACAGGTGCGGGTCAGCATGGTATTGCTACGGCGCTTGTTGCAGCGCGTTTAGGACTGGAATGTACCATTTACATGGGCGCGAAAGACATTGAACGCCAATACCCGAACGTATTCTGGATGAAACAGCT
This sequence comes from Marinomonas sp. ATLA20, assembly GCF_057180105.1. Taxonomy (NCBI): domain Bacteria; kingdom Pseudomonadati; phylum Pseudomonadota; class Gammaproteobacteria; order Oceanospirillales; family Oceanospirillaceae; genus Marinomonas; species Marinomonas sp. ATLA20. Next base: position 362,200 of record NZ_JBXUKU010000003.1, on the reverse strand, counting down.
TGGCGCAACCGTTGTGCCTGTTACCACTGGCGCACAAACTTTACGTGATGCCTTAGACGAGGCCCTTCGTGACTGGTCTTCTAGCCACGAAGAAAGCCACTACCTAATTGGCACCTCTTGTGGTTGCGCGCCTTTTCCTGAAATGGTGGCCTACTTTCAATCTGTTATTGGCAATGAAGTACGAGAACAAAGCGTTGCACAATTCGGTCAATTTCCAGATCGCTTATACGCTTGTGTTGGTGGTGGTTCGAACGCTTGCGGTTTATTCCTACCTTTCCTTGATGACAAAGAAGTGGAAATGGTCGGCGTTGAAGCTGGCGGCAAAGGTTTAGAGCTTGGCGAGCACTCTATTCGCTTATCTCATAATCTTGGACAGCCAGGTATCGCCCAAGGCTTTGCAACTATGTTCCTGCAAGATGATGCAGGACAACTACAAGAAACTCACTCTATCGCAGCCGGTTTAGACTATGTTGGCGTTTCGCCTATCATTGCCCATTTGGCGGAAACGGGTCGCATCAAAATGACCTATGCCATGGACGATGATGTGATTGCCGCTTGTACGTTATTACTGAAAAAAGAAGGCATAATCCCTGCGCTAGAATCTTCCCATGCTTTAGCGGGTGCCTTTAAAGACGCGCCAAACTTGCCGAAAGATTCAAAGATCGTCATCAACCTTTCTGGTCGTGGCGACAAAGACATCTTTAACGTAGCGAAAGCCGTGCAGGACGAAACCTTCCCACAGTTTTTAACCGATTACCTTGCGGCTTATCCAACTAATCACGCCGACAATGAGGAGCAAAACGCATGAGCCAGTTAGCCACCTTTATTGCAGAAAAACGCCAGCAAAAGCCGATTTTGTCCATGACCCATGTAGTTTATGGCTACCCAAGTGTAGAAGAAAGCTTGAGCTGGATGGAAAGGTTAATGCAGGAAGGCGTCGATTTTATCGAGGTGCAATTTCCTTTTTCCGACCCTGTCGCCGATGGCCCAAGTATCGTTGCGGCTTGTCATAAAGCATTAGAGCAAGATTTAAATGTAGAAACCTGCTTATCTCAACTAGGCAAACTAGCGAAAGATTTCCCTGAAAGCCGCATCGTGTTAATGAGTTATCTCAACCCAATGTATCGCTTTGGTTTAGATAAGCTGGCTAAGCGCGCGGCAGAAGAGAACATTCTAGGATTAATCCTACCAGATCTGCCAATTGAGCAATCAGCAACTTACCAAGCGGCCTGCAAAGCCAACAACATTGATCCAGTGTGGCTGGTTACACCAGTAACTCCACCAGATCGTTTAGCCATGCTAGCAAACCAAGCCAGTGGTTTCTTATATTGTGTGGCGCGTTCTGGTGTTACAGGGCATTCTGTCCATGAGACAAAAAGCAACGCAGGCAAAGCCAAACAGAACTCTCTGGATGAGTATTTGGCACAAATAAAACAACACGCCAGCGCACCAATGGGCGTCGGTTTTGGTTTACGCGAACGCGCTCAGATAGAGCAACTGATTGGCAAAGCTGACATCGCTATTCTTGGTTCTGCATTATTGGATGCATACAACAAAGGTGGTCAAGAAGCTGGTATTAAGCTAATCCGAGACTTGTTTTAAAATTAGATAAAAAACTCAATTACCAAAAATTGCTCCCTCTTATCTTATAAAAAGGGGGGGCGCTTTTGTTGTCTCGAAGGCTTGGCTATCTAATCTCAGCAATCGTTTGTAATGCGCTGATAACCTCTCTTATTTCAGGTCGGTTCTCTACTGACTGATGATAAATAATGTACCAAGTACAAGGGGCTGAATAAGCTGCATTTTTTAAGGTTGTGATATTTTCGAAAGCTGAGTTTTTGGCTGCCCAAGCGGATAAAAACGTTACATATTGTTGATTCATAGATAGAATTTTTAATATTAATGAAACAGAGTCTGCTTCCCTGATAGTCTTAGGACTGCAATTATTTGGTCTGAAGATTATGTCAAACTCCATATCCGGCTGATGGGCTCGACTGTAGGTAAGGTATGGGTATTCTGCAATTTTTTCGATACTGAAATGTTTAGTAGTATTTAGAGGATGCTTATGATTAATCGTAAGCAACAGCTCATCATCAAAGATTTTTTCGCAATGAAAGTCTTTCGTATTGACTGGAGTCGTATCGATAATAAAATCCACTTCTCTTTCGAAAAGCGCATTCACAAGATTGGATGTGCTGTATCTGTTGATATCCAACTTATCAAAAGAGGTCTCAGGAAGGTATTGTAGAATGGTGTCAAAGGTGTCGTAGGCACTAACACCCCACCTAATATAGCTATCTGACCGTCCTAACATTACCGCTTCTGTTTCTACTTTACGGACAAAAGGTAACAACAACTTAGCGGCTTTCAACAGTCTCTCGCCTGATGGCAAAAGTACGAGTTTTCTCCCTCTTTTATCATAAATATTTACTGTTAATCGCTTTTCTATTTCCTGTAAACGATAAGTAGCTGCCGGTTGCGTCAACCCAAGCGCCGAGGCTGCATCTTTTAACGAACTGTGCTCATCAATCGCACATATCAGCTCATAGTGTTTTATATCTAGCATAAAAAATCTCAATAAAATGATGAAAATAAAACAGTGCACCATACTTTTTCATGATGTTTTCTTTAGCATCAAGACCGTTATGACACACTTATTCTCTCCATAAAAACCTTATTTTAAAATATATACAATCTAATCACGACATAAAAAAAGCAAAAAAAATCATTAAAAAAACTTCACCTCGAAAACAAAATTAAACATAAGCAATTGAAAATCAATAGATTTTATACCATTACAAAAAACACAGCCAATTTAAATATAAAAAAATGATGACTTATTCAATCACAACTTTATTTTTTTTTCCTCTAAATATTATTTAGGCTAATAGGACACACTAAATAGCAGAGACGATTGAGATGAACAGAAACTTACGAATTAGGCCTTATACATTTTACCCCTCACTTACTATTTTAGGAGTTCTAAGTTACTTAGCGCTTTTTGACAATGAAAACTTCCTAGCAATAACCTCAGTAATACATCATTGGTTGTTAGATAACTTTGGCTGGATGTACCTTCTTTCCGCTTTTTCATTGGTCATAACTTGCTTCGTGGTTTTCTTCTCTCCAATAGGCGATATGAGAATCGGAGGAAAAGAAGCAAAACCACTTTTGACAAAGTGGCAATGGGCTTCAATTACGTTATGTAGCTCTGTTGCTATAGGGTTACTCTTTTTTGCCTCATCCGAACCTATTATCGATATGACTTACCCCCCTAAATTTTTAGGGGCAGAACCACTTTCAAGAGAGTCTGCCGTCTTTGGTTTGGCCGCCGTATTTATGCATTGGTCGCTAACCACATACGCTCTCTATAGCATCCCTGCATTAGCATTCGCACTTGCTTATTATAATTTTAAACGCGATTTCAGCATTTCTTCAGCCATGTTTGTTGGCAGTAATGTTGAATTAAAAACAACAACAAAACAGTTGATTGACGCCTTTGCTCTCATTGCGTTAGTAGCAGGGATGATCACATCTTTAGGGTCTAGTATTTTAATGCTTGAAGGTGGGATCAACGCGCTTTTTGACACTAACATAGGTACCACAGCACTCGCTCTGATTGCCGCCTTAGTGATGGTGGCTTCCGCTTTGTCTGCTGCATCCGGCCTACACAAAGGAATTGCCTTCTTATCCAGCTGGAATGCGAAAGCATTTATCGTTTTCTCACTGCTCGTTTTAGTTTTTGGCCCTACTAGCTTCATCGCTCATGCAGGGCTCGACAGCCTTTCCATGTACCTTTCAAACTTTGTGAGCTGGAGCCTAGATACAGGTGTTGTTGTAGAAGATTCTTGGCCAAAAGATTGGACTGTCTTTTTCTGGGCAGCTTGGTATGCATGGGCACCAATAGTCGCAATTTTTCTTGGTAAAATCTCACGCGGCTACACTGTCAAAGAGTTCCTAATTTTCAATGTGGCAATGCCTTCCATTTTTGTACTGTTCTGGTGTTCTATTTTTGGAGGCTACTCTATTTACCTTGAGCTAACAGCCAATAATGTCTTATCTGATACGCTAAACCAAAAAGGTCCAGGTGCAATAATTTGGGAGCTAATGCAAGATCTCCCTGGTTCTATTTTCTTCATTGCATTTTTCCTAATTATGTCCTTCGTGTCTTATGTAACCGCATCAGATTCGGCTATTGATGCCATAGCTGGAACATGTGTTGAGTCCTCTAATGAACAGGGTGAGGAACCAAAATCACCACTATTTATTAAATTAGTATGGGGCGGAATCATTGCTCTATTGGCCTGCATTATGACAATCAATAGCGGTTTGGATGGTCTGAAATTGGTATCAACCATCGGTGGTTTCTTGGGAATGATTATTGCGGTATGTGCGCAAATTTTCTTATTACGTTTGTGTTTTTCTAAGACTGGGAAAAATAAAGCGAAGACTTGAAGGAAGGTACAAACAAGTTCTTTCCTTAATAAAATGGCAACTATTTAACTAAGGCCACGTAAAAAGATGCCATTTAAAAAAAATGACACCTATATGAAATTAAAGGATTTTTTTATTATGAACCCTACAAACAATCAAGATCAAAATACGCAACATGAATTAGACAGCCTTGTCCAGATGATAAATATGTCTGACTACCCGCTAAATGACAAAGAGTCGGCGGCCTATAGACAAGCTGTACTTGCTTGCCAGCAACAGCTTGAAAGTGATGGCTGTGCTCACTTACCCAACTTCATTCGTGAAGATAAAATCGAGTTAATTAGAAAGCAGAGTGAAGATGTCTCCCATTTAGCCCACTATCACGAAAATAAAGTGACGCCTTATGCCACTGAAGGCAATCCAGAATTAGGCGGAAGCCATCCGGTTAACCGATACCAACAGTTTAGCAATGGTTTTGTTGCAAAAGATCTTCTACCAGAAGAAATGATCATTAAACAACTTTATCAGAATACTATTTTCCAAGAGTTTATTGCTGAATGTTTGGGTAAAGACAAGATTTATGAATATGCAGATCCCATCGCGGGCCTAGTGATTAATGCAATGCCAGAAAATACATCATTGCCTTGGCATTATGATACGAATGAATTCATTGTCAGCTTGATGACTCGTCGCCCAGAAGAAGGCGGCGAATTTCAGTATTCTCCTGGGCTTCGTCAGCCAGGTAACGAAAACTACCCAGAAGTGCAAAACATTCTCGATGGTGATCTTACTAAAGTGAAATCACTAACACTGAACACAGGCGACCTACAAATGTTTAAAGGCCGCTTCTCTATGCACCGTGTTGCATCATGCAAAGGCACTAGATTATGCGCCCTGTTTGGCTATGCCGAGAAACCAGGCATGATCGGCAAAATCAAACGTACGAAAGACGTTTATGGGCGGGTAACTGAGGCTCACATCAAGGCAGAGCAAGAAACAAGGGAAGACGGTTTAGCTGGCTAAATTCAGTCAAGTGCAAAACTTTTAATACTTTAAAACCATTACAATTCAAAAGGCATATCTCAAAAATGAGCTACTCAACTTTCGATTTTTTCAATCAAGTAATCGATAAAGACTTAGAAGACCGTGTCGCTATGTACCGACTAAATCGACTAAGAGAACAAATAATTAACTTCAAACTTGATGCCGTGGTGCTATTTGAACCAATTAATATTCGCTACGCTTGTGGTGTTCGTAACATGCAGGTGTATTCTCAACGCAATCCTGCTCGTTACTTAATTGTGCCCGCAGAAGGCCCAGTGGCTTTGTTTGAGTATCGCTCATGTGCCCATTTAACAGAAGGTGTCGTGACACTGGATGAGGTGCATCCAGCCAGTCCTATCATGCCACTACACAGCGGAGATCATTCTCATCGCCATGTACAAAGCTTTATTACTTCTCTGAAAGATATTCTGAGCCGATCTACACAAAACTTCGGACGTATTGGTATTGAATCAGCACCAACAGAATTATTAGCTGATACGATTAAAGCGGGATTTGACGTAATAGATGCTTCTCGCCCTATTGAAGTAGCTAAGTCTATTAAAAGCCTGGATGAGCTTACACTTATCGCTCGTTCAGTGACTTTAACAGAGAGAGCCATGTCTGTTCTCGAGGGTTACCTTAAGCCTGGCATTACAGAAAACGAAGCATGGGCCGTATTTAACAAAGAAGTACTCGCTACAGGTGGCGAGTATGCAGAAACTCGATTATTTTCCTCTGGTGACCGCACTAATCCATGGTTCCAAGAGTGTTCAGATAAAATAATGAACGCGGGTGAACTGGTTGCTTTTGATACCGATACAGTTGGTATTTTTGGCTACTACACTGACTTTTCGCGGACATTCGTCATTCCTGGTAAAGAAGCCACGCCGACTCAAAAGGCACTGTATCAGTTATCTAGTGAAGAACTAGAAACTAATATTGCGCTAATGAAACCAGGAATGAGTTTTAAAGAATACTCACAAAAAGCATGGAAAATTCCAAAAGAATATCAAAAGAACCGATATCTGGCGGTGGTGCATGGCTGTGGAATGACAGGAGAATGGCCAATAATTTCCCACAATATGGACTGGGATGAAGTAGGTTATGACGGCATCATTCAACCCGGCATGACACTATGCGTTGAATCATACATTGGCCGTGAGTACGGTGAAGAAGGTGTGAAGCTAGAAGAGCAAGTTCTGGTTACAGAAACCGGAGTTAGAAGAATGTCATCCTATGGCTACTCAAATGAACTTTTGAACTAACCCTATACTGCCTTTTTTACTTATTCAGAAGACCTACTTTGCTATAGATCATTCTATAAATAGCACTTGAAAAGCTCAAACCATGAATATATGATCCGTATATAAATCATATATGGATCATATCTCATGGGTATTATTAAAATCTCCGACGAACTTCACGACGACATTCGCAAAAGCTGCCATGTCATGTCGCGCTCTATCAATGCACAAGCCGAATTCTGGATAAAAATGGGACGCTTAGCCGAGCTCAACCCCAGTCTCACCTTTTCCGAGTTGATTGCCATCGAACTGGCCAGTGCAAATGCTGAAACACCACTAAAAGCGGTGAAGTAGCATGCAAGTTCATATTAAGACACCAACAGAAATCGAACTCATGCGTGAGTCTGGCAAATTACTGGCCAGCGTATTTCATATGCTCGATGACTTCGTTAAAGAAGGCGTATCGACTTTAGAAATCAACGATAAAGTAGAAGACTTCATTCGCAATGAACTGAACGCCAGGCCGGCAAGCCTTGGGCAATACGATTATGGCTTTTCCTTAAACTCTTCAATAAATGAAGTCGTTTGTCATGGCGTGCCAAACGACAGCCATAAACTCAAAGCAAAAGACATCATCAATCTAGACATCACCTTAGAGAAAAACGGTTTTATCGCCGATTCCAGTAAAATGTATGTCATGAGTGACGCCAACCCTATTGCCAAACGTCTGGTCAAAACAACGTATGACGCCATGTGGGCTGGAATCAAAAAAGTAAAACCCGGAGCTACCCTAGGCGACATTGGCGCAGCCATCCAAACCCTAGCGGAAAGCAAAGGTTATTCTGTCGTAAAAGAATACTGCGGCCATGGTATTGGTCGAGAAATGCACGAAGAACCACAAGTACTGGATTACGGTAAAGCAGGAACAGGAATGGCATTGGAAGCAGGCATGACCTTCACTATCGAGCCAATGATCAACCAAGGAAAACCAAAAACTAAGACCAAAAAAGATGGCTGGACGGTTGTGACGTCAGACAAAAAATTATCGGCGCAATGGGAGCACACCATCTTGGTCACAGAAACGGGTTATGAAGTACTAACCTTAAGAAACGAAGAAGCCAGTATCTAAAGGGGTAAGATACTGGCTTCTTCGTTTAGCCTGCCAACCTTATTAGTTAAATACAGGTTTTTGGGCTAGATCTGTATTTTAGTACTCGCTTATTGCTTAGGCAAAAGCACAGTATCGATTACATGGATCACACCGTTAGATTGCTTAACATCAGCAATAGTTACGTGGGCAACACGACCGTTTTCATCTTCAAGCATGATTTTATCGCCCATATAAGTAGCCATTAATGTACAGCCGCCAATGGTAGGCACTGGGTGTTTGCCCATATCATCATCGATCATGGTTTTAATCGCGCCAGACAAGGCATCGGCTTTTACCACGTGACAAGCTAACACTTTAGTTAGAGCGGCTTTGTTTTCTGGTTTCAACAAACCGGCTACAGCACCCTCTGGTAATTTATCAAACGCCGCATTGGTTGGCGCAAAGACAGTAAAAGGACCTGGGCCTTGAAGAGTTTCAACCAAACCTGCAGCTTTAACGGCAGCCACTAATGTCGTGTGGTCTTTAGAGTTAACCGCATTTTCAATGATGTTTTTGCTCGCATACATTGGAGCGCCACCCACCATTGGATTAGCATTGTCATCAGTTGTTTTCATGCCGCTAGCAGAACAGCCAGCAAGCGTTACAATTGTCGCAGCAGAAACAAGACTTAGTAATTTCATTGTTATTCTCCAGTTTGTTTTTCCATAACAATTCGCCATGGTTATTAAGAGATACGCAGCGAATTTAAAAAGGTTTCAATTTTTAAAAAATAATTTAAAAATCGTAATTAAACAGGCTTAAATACTAAAGAAATACCATTTAAACAATGGCGCAATCCTGTTGGCTGCGGACCATCATCAAAAATATGCCCCAAGTGACTGCCACATCGACGACAATGAGCTTCTGTGCGTTTCATAAAGAAACCATTATCTTCTTTCGTACCAACAGCATTAGGTAAGCTGTCATAAAAACTTGGCCAACCTGTTCCACTTTCATATTTCGTATTACTAGGATACAGGGGAAGATCGCAACCTTTACAGAGATAAGTGCCCTCTCGCTTTTCATTAAGCAAAGGACTACTACCTGCACGCTCTGTTTTCTCCTCTCTCATTACTTGGTATTCAAAATCACTTAACTTTGCTTGCCATTGTTTCTTACTTCGAACCACCTCAAAATTTTCACCAGAAGTGGAAGAGGCAGCCATAACAGGTGTACTAAACGAATGAGCACCACCAATAACACACGCGCTTGTTACGAGAAAATTCCGACGATTCATAGTATTTCTCCTTATTAGAATTAGGCTTTTGCTTTATAGCTAAAACGCAATAGATACTAATAAGTACGCAAAAACCTAAAAGAAAGTTTCAATTTTCTAGGTTAAGAGCGTAATGAGAAGCCCAACTAGGCGGTACTGGCCCTTCTGTAAAAAGATATGCTTTTTTAAAACGCAAAAAAAAAGGGTAAGTTCCGAAGAACTTACCCTTTCTTAAATATTCTTAGTAGCTAATTAAAGTACTGTAATATTTTCTGCTTGAGGACCTTTTTGGCCAGCAGTCACAACGAACTCTACTTGTTGGCCTTCAGCCAATGTTTTGAATCCTGAGCTAGCGATAGCGCTGAAATGTGCGAACACATCTGGGCCAGACTCTTGCTCAATAAAACCAAAACCTTTAATTTCGTTGAACCACTTAACGGTTCCTTTCACTGTATTAGACATAAATAATCACCTGAGTTTTAAATAGCCCTTTAGGGGCCGGTTTTGCAAAAAAAATAGACTTGTACTTAGAAACTTTCAGGACGAGGATTTTATGAATAAAACAACGTATTGCAGAGTTAATAATTTTAGACTTCTTTCTAGCTTGTGCCGCCATACTATAGAGATTAACTTTGGATAGATAGCTTTTTACAACTTATTTTAAATTACCCCCACACCTTCTGCCCATCAATCCATGTTGATGTGACAAAATAATCTTCGCTTAAACCGACAATACTCGCTCGGTATCCCGCTTTAATACGGCCAAAAGATTGTTCTATTCCTAAAAATTCAGCAGGCCTTAAAGACGCCATTTGCAACGCCTCCGTAGGCGTTCGCCCGATTAAGTGAATAGTATTACGTACGGCCGTTGCCATGTCTAAATCAGAACCTGCAAGTGTGCCGTCTTCGGTGGTCACTTTACCTTCGCTACGCAGGACTTTTTTTCCTAAAAATGGCATTTCTTGCTCATCAGATCCTACACTCTGAATCGCGTCAGTCACCAAAAGCATGTGATCGCAACCTTTCGCGGCAATCGCGACTCTCATACTCGCAGGATGAACATGATGGCCATCGGCGATTAATCCGCACCAGGTAGGCTTATCCGTTTGCAATGCTGCACCAACTACACCCGGCTCACGGCTAATTAAAGGCGTCATAGCATTAAACAAATGGGTGAAACCACGAGCACCATCTATCACGGCTTGCCTTGCTTGATCATAATTCGCAGCAGAATGGCCAATACAAACAATAACACCTTCAGCAACAAGCCATTCAATAAAGCCTTCTGGAACCTGCTCTGGCGCTAATGTCAGCATAAGTTTTCCGCTGCGGCTCACTTCTAGCAGTGTCGCTAATTTGCCTTCTGTGGGTTTACGCAACTTAGATTCGTTATGAACGCCTTTACGAATGGGATTAAGATAAGGACCTTCATAATGCATGCCTAAAATCCCTGCCATGCTCTGTTTGAGTGCTTGGCAAACCGTTTGGTGAGCTTGCGACATAATTTCGTAATCATCCGATATTAATGTCGGCATCATCGCAACCGTGCCGAATTGAGCATGCACAGCCACCATACGCTCTAATGCCTCAAGAGTCGGCGTATGGTTAAACAAGGCGCCACCGCCACCATTGACATGCACATCAATAAACCCTGGCGCCAGAATATCAACCACGTCTGTATTTTCAGGGCATTCCTCTGCAGTAAAGTCACCAATAGAATCTATTAGGTGATCTTTGAAGGTGACTTTTTGATTCATGAGCCAGTTATCACCATCGAACAAACGCTTGGCAAACAAGGTTGTTAACTTATGTTCCATCATATTGCTTTCCTTCCTATTTGAGCTTTAGCCATCAAAATGGCACCCGCCATAGCGTCACCCTTTGGCTGACAAAAGTAAGGCGAGAAACGCTCTGGCAAATATTCTAAAATGGCCTCTGAGACGCCGCCAACTAAAACGACCTTCCGAGCACCTTTAGCTATCAAAGCGTCTAGGTATTGACTCACCCACTCCACTTGTTGCTGGATAATTTTCAGGGCAATTGGGTCTTTTTGCTGGGCAAACTGAAATACCTGAACTGCAAACGCACCGTACTCTTTTGGCAAGGGAGCTCTGTTTTGATACAAGACATATTCCTCTGCCGATAAAGAGAACTCAGCATTAATGCTGTCGGTAAAAGGTGTCGATGGAGAAATGCCATCCAAGGCTGCTAGTGAATACTCTAAAGCAGCAAGACCAATACGCGCCCCACTACCTTGGTCCGATAAGGGAAAACCCCAGCCACCAACAATATTGAATCGTTCATTTTGATAAACAACCCCACAGCTGCCTGTGCCCAATATCAATAACGCGCCATCTTCGCCATTAAAGGCCCCCAAACAAGCCGCATGCGCATCGGTCAATAAGTAACGCTGCCCAAACGGTGATTTTTGAGCAATCACCAACTCTTGCTCCAATGGCTGATTGGCACCCGCTAAGCCTAAACCTAAGGTAATTTTTGCATAAACTTCGGGAGAAATGTTGCCTTGATGGCACGCTTCAAGACAGGCGTTGATAATATTCTGCCAAGCCGCCTCAATACCGATTCTTGGATTACCAGAGCCACCGACGGCTTCACCTAATACATTACCATCGCCATCAACCAAGCGGGCGCGGCAAAAAGTACCGCCACCGTCCACACCAATATATAAACCGCTCATGCCAAACTTCCCTCGTGCAATTGTTGACGTTTTTGTTCACACCATTGGTAATATTCTTTTAACGTTAACAAGCTAGCGGCTTCTTCATCTAATACTATGGTTGCCGCTTCATGCAGTTGCAGTGCTGATGCTGGACACATGGCAGAAAGTGGGCCTTCAATCATGGCTTTAACCGCCTCTGCTTTCGCTTTACCAGTGGCCATTAACAGCACTGACTTGCTTTCTAAAATAGTACCAATTCCCATGGTTAGCGCTAAATGCGGCTGATACTCGTCTTCTTCAAAAAAACGTTTATTCGCAACAACGGTAGACTCTGACAAGGTTTTAATACGTGTTCGTGAAGCAAAACTGGAAGTAGGTTCATTAAAACCAATATGACCATTTAAACCAATGCCTAAAATCTGCAAATCAATACCACCCGCTTGCTGAATACTCACTTCATAATCTTGCGCACTTTTCTTTAAGGTGTCTGCATTTTGGCTCTCGGCCAATGGAACATATGTGTTCGTTGCGACAATATCAATCGATTCAAACAGGTGTTGATTCATAAAGGTGCGATAGCTCTGCTGATGAGAATCGGCAATACCAATATATTCATCCAAATTAAAGCTGATGGTTTGACGGAACGATACTTGCTTGGATTGATAACGTGCCACCAACTCTTTGTACAAAGCAATGGGCGTAGACCCAGTCGCCAACCCTAAAACAGGATTCGTTTTGGTATTAATCACATCAACGACACGATCAGCCGCGAACAAGGCCACATCATGAGCGGATGGGAGAATGATGACTTGCATAAGAACCCTCTTTTTCAGCCATGAAAACAAACCAATATAAGACCAATTAAAACGCAAGATCAAATTATTTTCCACAATTCTGTCATATTTATTTGCCTGAACGAATAATTGGTGCTAATTTTTAAAAAAATAAATACCTAAAAGATACCAATAAGACTTTAGAGACTAATAAAAAAGCAACCACATCACAATTGGAAAACACAATCGGAGAGTACTCATGTTAAATGTTCGTTCCGCTTTACTTCACAAAAAACCGGAAGCAAAAACGGTTACAAAGCTCACTTGCCTAGCGGCGATACTGCTTAGCAGTACTGGTATCGCGCAAGCGGCAGATGGTTTATCTATTGAAAGTTGGCGTAGTGACGATGCTAACATCTGGTCAGATGTTATTATTCCAGCCTTCAACAAAAGTCACCCAGACACAAAAGTAAACTTCGCACCAACCCCTCCAACTGAATACAACTCGGCACTGCAGGCAAAGTTAAAAGCGGGTTCCGCTGGTGATTTAATCACTTGCCGTCCATTCGATACCGCTCTCGACCTTTATAAAGATGGTTACCTAGCCAACTTAAATGATCTAAAAGGCCTCAAACAATTCTCCGATGTAGCGAAAAGTGCTTGGGTAACAGATGATGGTAAAGATCAATTCTGTATGCCTGTTGCGTCTGTTATTCACGGCTTTATTTATAATAAAGAAATATTTAAAGAGCTGAATTTATCTATTCCTAAAACACGCGATGAATTTTTTAATACTCTGGATACCATCAAATCAGAAAGCCGTTACATACCTCTAGCCATGGGGACTGCAGACCAATGGGAAGCCGCCACAATGGGATTCCAGAACATTGGCCCGAACTATTGGGAAGGCGAAAAAGGTCGTAAGGCACTATTAACTGGCGAAGAAAAGTTAACTGACAAAGCCTATGTGGACACTTGGAAAGAACTTGCCGAGTGGAAACCGTATCTGGGCAGAGGTTTTGAAGCACAAAAATATTCTGATTCACAAAACCTATTTACTTTAGGTCGGGCAGCCATTTACCCAGCGGGCTCTTGGGACATTCAGACATTTAACAATCAGGCGGATTTTGAATTTGGCGCCTTCCCACCACCTGTGGCGAAATCAGGAGACACTTGTTACATAAGTGATCATACCGATATGGGGATTGGCATTAATGCGAAATCGACTAATAAAGAAGCCGCTAAAGTCTTCTTAAATTGGATGGCTAGCAAAGAATTCGCCACGCTTTATGCCAATGCGGTTCCAGGCTTCTTCCCATTGTCTAATCACCAAATCGACATCAAAGATCCTGTTGCACAAGAGTTTATGAGCTGGCGTCAGCAGTGCAAATCGACCATTCGTAACTCTTATCAAATCCTATCTCGTGGTACGCCAAACTTAGAGAACCAACTATGGAACGTTAGTGCTCAGGTTATCAATGGCACCATGACACCAGAAGAAGCCGCCAAAGAAACACAGGACGGTTTGGAGCAATGGTACAAACCTCAGCAATAAGTTAAACCCAACCCTGATCCTCTCCCATTGAAAATAAGGGGAGAGGATCATAACTCGCCTGCTCCTCCCCCTGCTAAGGGGGAGGCTGGGAGGGGGTTAAGATTAATAACAATTTGAGATGAACTATGACGCCATCCAACCAACATGATGAAAAGAAGCCTTTCCCATGGCACTTGGTGTTTTTCCTTGGGCCAGGATTACTGATTTACGTTGTTTTCAGTGTTTACCCCTTACTCGATACACTCGTATTAAGCCTATACAACGAGCAACAAGGACAAAATAACTTTGTCGGCCTGCAAAACTTTATCACCTTGATAACGGACGACACTTGGTCACAAGCTTTCTGGAATGCACTCGGCAATAACTTTAAATTTTTTGCGATTCATATGCTTGTACAAAACCCGATCGGTCTGCTTCTGGCAGTGCTATTAAGCGCTCCAAAATTACGTCTCTCTGGCACTTATCGAACGCTCATTTTTATGCCAACTATGTTATCTGTGGTTATCATTGGGTTTGTTTGGCAGTTGTTATTAAGCCCTATCTGGGGAATTTCAGAAGACTTTCTTTATAACATTGGCCTTGGCCAATACTTCGATGCCTGGCTTGGCAAAGAAGGCAGTGCGCTAATTACTTTGGCCTTTATCTCCGTCTGGCAGTTTGTCGGTATTCCGATGATGTTGATCTACGCCACCTTGTTGAATATTCCTGACGATATTGTCGATGCCAGCGTGGTAGATGGTGCTAATTCATTCCAGACTTTTTGGCACATTAAATTGCCATTGATTTTACCGACCATCGCTATGGTGTCGATTTTGACGTTTGTGGCGAACTTTAATGCTTTTGAATTGATATACGCCGTGAAAGGCGCTCTTGCTGGCCCTAACTTCTCAACCGATTTAATGGGGACCTTCTTCTACCGAACCTTCTTTGGCTTCCAGCTACAACAAGGCAGCGCTTCCATGGGTGCCGCGGTGGCTACTCTGATGTTCTTAATCATTTTGGTGGGCGTTATGTTTTTCCTATTCTTTATTCAACGTCGCATTCAGCGATTCCAATTTTAAGGAGGCTATGATGAAACTATTAGATCGGCTTATGCCCTCCTCTGGAATAAGACAAGTCCCAAAAAGCGTCACGATACATGCCGTGTTATTGGCCTACACCGTAATTGCCCTTTTCCCAATTATTGTTGTTGTGATCAATGCCTTCAAAGAGCGTCGTACTATTTTCCGCGACCCACTCGGCTTGCCAGACAGTGACTCCTTTACCTTGGTGGGCTTCCAGCAAGTACTTCTGAGATCTGACTTCGGTTTGTATTCGTGGAACAGCTTAGTCGTCACAATTTTGGCGGTTGGCTTAGTACTTTTACTGGGTGCTATGGCGGCTTGGGCACTGACGGAATACAAATTCAAAGGCAACTTGCTGATTACCTTTTTGTTTGCCATGGGCATCATGATTCCCATTCGTTTGGGCACGGTAAGTATCTTAAGCCTGATGGTTAGCTTGGACCTTGTGAATACGCTTACTGCTCTGGTGTTGGTTTACATAGCCCAAGGCTTGCCGCTTGCTGTGTACATTTTGTCAGAGTTTGTACGCACTATTCCGAAGGAACTTACCGAAGCTGCCCGTTGCGATTCCGTTAGCGAATATAAGATTTTCTTTTGTGTCATTTTGCCGCTACTAAAGCCCGCGATGGCAACCGTGGCTGTATTTACCATGATTCCGATTTGGAACGATTTATGGTTCCCGCTGATACTCGCTCCAGGTGAAGAAACTCGCACTATTACACTTGGCGTACAGCAATTTGTGGGGCAATACGTCACGGACTGGAACTCCGTATTATCCGCCTTAACCTTGGCGATCGTTCCTGTACTGATTCTATACACCATTTTTTCAAGACAATTGATCCGCGGCTTAACCAGCGGAGCGGTCAAATAATAGTTTATATCTTTGACCGTTGGAGGTTTATTTCATGGCTAGTGTAAAACTGAACAATATTAAAAAACGCTTTGGGGATGTGGATGTACTGCATGGCATTGACCTCGATATCAAAGACGGTGAATTTGTCGTTTTGATCGGCGAGTCTGGTTGCGGAAAATCTACCTTATTACGTTTACTGTCTGGATTAGAAGACATCACCGAAGGCGACTTATATATCGATGAAGAACGCGTTAATGGGCGCTCGCCAGCCAAACGTGGTATTGCAATGGTGTTCCAATCTTATGCCTTGTATCCACATATGAATGTGTTCAAAAACATGGCGTTTGGCTTAAAAATCTCAGGGAAAGACAAACACTTTGTAAACAACAAGGTAATGGAAGCCGCAAAAAAGCTAAAGATTGATCATCTACTGGAACGATTACCTCGAGAGCTGTCAGGTGGCCAGCGCCAGCGTGTCGCCATAGGCCGCGCCATTGTACGAGACCCGAAAGTCTTCTTATTTGATGAACCTTTATCTAACTTAGACGCTTCCTTACGGGTTCAAACACGTGTCGAACTTGGCAAACTTCATCAGGAACTAAAAGCCACCGTAGTGTATGTGACTCATGACCAAGTAGAAGCCATGACATTAGGTGATAAAATCGTCGTCATGAACAAGGGTCGTGTAGAACAAGTCGGAGCACCTTTGGACTTATATCACCACCCAAAAACACAATTTGTTGCCGCTTTTATTGGTTCGCCAAAGATGAACTTTTTAACCGCAAAAATCAGTCAACCTGACCCAGAGAACACGCAACTTGTGCTAGAATCCGGCCGCGCCATTCAGGCTGGCATTGATACGTCATCGCTAAACAAAGGCGACATAGTGCAACTTGGATTACGACCAGAACATATTGCGCTCGAATGCGAACACAATACCGTTGAAGGCACAGTTACTTTGATAGAACACCTTGGCGAACTGTCCTATTTGTATGTCGATATCGGTCAGGAAGGCGAAATGGTGCTTAAAGTAGATGGCGATAATCAACACCAAGCAGGCGACAAAATCACCTTTGGCATTCAACCTAATCGACTGTATTTATTTGATCACCAAGGTAACGCCTTAACGAGGGTCAACGCCCATACGTCTGCGGCTATCCCCTTTTAACGCTGGAATACTTAGCCCTTAGCAATAACAAGTACGGGAACCCCTTCCCGTTCAGGACACTGACTATGAACCAAAATCGCGTTAATGAGTTATTTGGTGCTGCCGATGCATTGAGAGAAAAAGGCATTCCTCTCTATATGCAGGTAAAAAAAGCTATTTTAGCGTCTATTTCTGCAGGTCGAGTGCTTGGCGGTGATACCCTTCCGCCTGAGCGTGATCTGGCTAAGTATCTTGACGTTTCACGCGTCACAGTGCGCCGCGCTATCGACGAGCTGGTAAAGGAAGACGTATTGACGCAACGCCAAGGCGCAGGAACCTTTGTCAGCGAGCGGGTTGAACAACCACTCAACCACTTGCGTAGTTTTACCGAAGTCATGAAAGCTCGCGGCAAAGCCATTACATCAAAATGGCTGGATCGTTCTTTAGGAATGCCCCATGAAGATGAATGCAAAGCTCTAAAATTATCTGCAGAACAAGAGGTAGTGCGTTTTTATCGTTTGCGTTACGCCGACGGCAAGCCCATGGCACTTGAGCTAGCAACGATCCCAAGCAATTACATTCTTAACCCTTTTGCGATGGAAGGCTCTCTGTACGATTTATTAGAGCAACAAGGCTGCCGCCCAGTTCGCGCATTCCAGCGCCTTCGTGCCATTAGCATTGACGAACAGCGAGCCCAGTTGCTCGATATCCCAGAACTTAGCGCTGTGCTTTACATTGAACGTACCGCCGTCACACAAAATGGCACACCCATTGAGTTTACGCGCTCATGGTTCCCTGGGGATTCCTATGATTTCGTGGCAGAAATTCATAACACAATATAATCAATATTTATCCATTAGAACGCAGAAAGGCTTCCTACGCTAAAGTAGAAAGCCTTTTTCTAGGGTTTGGTTTATCAAAAAGCCTGCTATTTTTCTTCTTTTGCTTTAGCTAACAACAAAAACCGCTTATGGATTTTTCGTGTCGCAAACCACACACTGCCAACCACAAGAGGTACTGACAAACCTATCACTAGGCTTTTATCAAAATTCACACCTTTGTCGTATACCGCCTCGATCAAGAACTTCAGCAGACCCACACTGTAGTAACTTATTGCAGCGACTGACAGACCTTCAACCGTATGTTGCATAGCAAGCTGAATCTTTGAGCGACGATCCATAGAGGTAAGCAGTTGTTGATTCTGCGATTGAATCGACATTTCTACTTGGGTGCGCATCATATCTGACACTCGGTCGATACGAGTCGAAAGACTTTCCAAGTGATTACCAGCCGTATTACAAGTCCTCACGGCAGGTGTTAAACGACGAGTCATAAATTCGGTAATGGTTAAATGACCAGATACTTCGTCTTCTTTTAACTCATTCAAACGCTTTAGAACCAATTCGTGATATGCCCTTGTGGCACTGAATCGAAAAGACGTTTTAGAGCGAGTCGCTTCAACCCAAGCAGCCATATCGATGAGCTCACTCAACAGGGCTTGTTCATCAAGTGCTTCTGTGGCATCGGACAAACTAGCGGTGGTTTGTGCCAATTCTTCGTCCATCTCAACCAGTTCTGCGTTGTACTTACGTGCCATGGGCAATGCCAATAACGCCATTAAACGATAGGTTTCTATTTCGACTACGCGCTGAACCATGCGACCTAACTGACTATCACTCATGCGTTTGTTATAAATCAAAAACCGCCCACAACCATCGCTGTGTAGTTGAAAGCTAGTCCACACCTGAGCATCGCCATTATGAGGACGACTACCAACCAGACGCATGCCTTCAAAATGACTTTTAACGAGCGCCAAATCTGGTTCAGGAATGGTTCTAGCATCTTCAACAGCCACGTGAAAGGCAGCAATAGTCGTGCCTGGCATACTTGATAACCATTCAATGGGCAAATTAGCCAAGGCATTTTGGTCAAAAATGCCGAACCCTGAATCAACATTGGTACAAATAATCATGTAAGAAATAAACTCAAGGTGCTTATCACGGCGAACCGTGAAAGGACCAAAATCCACCTCAAAACACACACTGTCTTTTTCTGGTGGTGCACCATTAAAATGATTATACAGTGAACAAAAATGTTCGAACTCTGCTTGCTTTTGGTCTGGCCTAACGATAACCGCGAGGTAACTTATGCGGGCTGGGCTGGGCAAAACCTGAAATGGGCGCGAATGCAACTCCGCATACAAAACATCTCTCAACGGGTGCATTTCTAACCCATATGAGTTATTAACCTTGTTCATTACAAACCTTCTATAAGAGTGAATTAAACAACATCACTCAACAACTTCATTTAGGTTACTCGGTAAACTCCATAATATTTTATTTTTACCGCTTTTTTTAGCCAATCCAAGCATATCATCAGCCGCATTAAAAAAGTCTTCACTATGGCAGTTTTCACTGGGTAATTGAGTAGTGCCACCCACACTAACCGTTACTCTACCGTTAAAGTCTTCATGGCTGTAAGCTAAATTTAAAGCCTCGACGCCCTGCATACAACGCTTAGCAATCTCAAAAGACTCTTCTTTTGAATGGCCAGGTAGCAAGATAACAAATTCTTCACCGCCATATCTTGCCACCAGTCCTTGATCTAAAACTTGGTTAGCCAGCACTGAAGCGACTTGCTGAAGTACCTTGTCGCCTGTGGCATGTCCGTAACAATCATTATATTGTTTGAAATTATCGATATCGATGACTAATAAAGATATACATGATTGATTCTCAATAGCGTTTTGCCATTCTTGTTGAATGACTTCCTGGTATTTACGACGATTAGCCAGTGATGTTAATGGATCAATATTCGCGAGTTTTTCTAGCATCTTACGCTGTTTCACAAGCTGTAAATGAAGACGCACTCGAGCCAGTACAATATTGGTATGTAGTGGTTTCTGAATGTAGTCATTGGCCCCCATTAACAAGGCTTTTTCTTCATTGCTTGAGTCATTTAAAGCCGTAATGAAGATAACGGGGATAGCACTGGTTCGAACATCATGGCGAAGACGACTCATGGTTTCAAAGCCATCCATTTCAGGCATCATGACATCAAGTAAAATCAGATCTGGCTGGTACTCTATGGCTTTTCTAACACCCTGCTCACCGCTTTTCGCAAGCATGACGATGACATCATCACTCAGCATATCGCTGATTATTTTCAGGTTTATTTTTTCGTCATCAATGACTAAAACACGTTGTACTTCTGTCATAGTCTAATCGCCTTGAAGCTCTAAAATAAGCCGAGATGCTTTAGCAAAAGCAATCTCAAACTCAATGTTTTTCACATCATAAATTAAGTTTTCAATATCTAGAGCATACTTGGTTCCTCTAACCATTTTACGTAGCAAGCTGAAATGATTTTCTACAAAAAAATCTGATTTTTCTAACAAAGGGACAATCGTTTTTAATTTATCAACGAGAACTCCTTCTTCAAAATTAATTTCCACTTCACTTGCATTAATTAATGAGGAATAAGAGGTTAAAATTACTTCTAATTTTCTAACGAGAGTCTTCACTTCTTCTACTAGTGAACTAATATTTTCAATACTAGGAGAACTACAATTAATATTCTCTTCTAATTTTGAACAATAACTTGATAGCTCAAAAGCACCTATATAAGCAGAATTAGACTTTAATGAATGAATGGCTCCGACTAGATTGTCCGCCTCCAATTCGTAAAAAGAAAAGTCCCTATAGCGATTATAAAAAGACAATACCAAATCGAGATAAAGGCTCTTTTTAGCATCCAAGTTCGAGATCGCTTTACTCGTGTCTAACATATCTATTGAAGTCAGTTTAAACAACACCTCAGAAAGTAATGAGCCTTGCTCTTGAGCTAAGAAACCATTCATTTCTAAGGGATTATGATGATTATTTGGGCCTAGGTGTTTTTGTAAAATTTTGTATAAACCGGTTTTGTTTATTGGCTTATCTAAATGCGCATTCATTCCAGCTTTTGCAGACTGCTTTTTTGCCTCTTCAGAGACATGTGCCGTCATGGCAATAATTGGGACATCGCCATAAACAGAAGACTGCCTGATATTTCGTGAAGCCGTTAATCCATCCATTATTGGCATTTGAATATCCATCAAAACCAAGTCGTACTTTTTACTTTCTAATCGACTTATCGCTTCTTTACCGTTTTCAACAACATCAACATTGATCAAAGTATCCGCTAAATACCCTAAAACAACCTTTTGATTAATCAGATTATCTTCTGCCAACAGCACGTAATATTTTGATAAATCAGGAGTACGTTCAATCTTTTCATTTTTTTCTATTTGCTCTGTACTATATTGTAAGTTTTCATTTGAAATACTAGGTTCCAATGCAACATTAAGAGGAAGAGCAAAACTAAAAGTAGAACCCTGCCCTAGCTCACTATTCACCCAAATATCTCCGCCCATCAGTTCACATAACTGACGAGATATCGTTAGACCTAATCCCGTTCCTCCGAACTGGCGAGTAACACTGTCATCGGCTTGCTGAAAAGATTGAAATAGCTGGCCTAAATGCGCCTTTGATATACCTATTCCAGTATCAATAACATCACACCTAAGCACGACATCGCAGCCTGCCTTTTCTTCTGTATACAGACGAACACAAATCCCACCGCGCTCGGTAAATTTGACGGCATTGGTTACCAGATTAACCAATATTTGCTGTATACGCAGAGGGTCTCCTAAAAGTATATGTGGTAAAGAAGGAGAAATATCGACCGTCACCGTCAATTTTTTTTCTTCTGCTTTGATAGCATTCATATTAATGGCGTGCTGAACAACCACTTTTGGGGAAAAAGACACCTCTTCTATGCCCATTTTTCCTGCTTCAATCTTCGAAAAATCCAATACATCATTAACGAGGCTAAGTAGGCTTTCCGCAGACGTTAAAATAGTATTGATATAGTCTTTTTGCTCATGACTTAATGACGTTTTTAAACTTAGGTGGCTTAATCCAATGACAGCATTAATTGGGGTACGTATTTCATGACTCATACGAGCCACAAAAGAAGATTTAGCGTCCAGAGCATCTTCTACTGTTCGTTTCGCATCTTCTAGTTCTTTCGTTCGTTCTTGGACCTTACGATCTAGATCTTGATTGATAGATTCTAATGCGGCGCTGTATTCAAGAAGCTTTTCATTAGCTTGCAAGGCCATATTTTCAGCGTCTTTAATTTTAGTGATATCACGACTGACGCCACAAACAAAAATCGGCTCTCCAGCGGAGTTAAATATAGGCACAAACAATGTATCAAAATAGATACGACTGCCATCACCCCGAACACCAGACTGTTCAATAGAGATTGGCTTACGACCTTTTATAACGTTTTCATAAGTCTCGAAAACCTGCTCTGCCATCTCATCGCCAAACTGCACCCTCAAATTAAGACGGTGAATTTCAGCGCCCTTTTCAAGCCCCATAACAGTCTTAGATGCTGGATTATTATCATATAAGGAAAACTCACCGTCTTTTTCCACCGCCATAATAAACATTAAGTCAGCAGAGTAACGCCACATTTCGAGAAAACAATCAATGATGGTTTGGTCATGTTCTTGTTGATTAAAAGCGTTACTGATGTTCATTTGTTTTCCCTCACAATATGCCACACCCAACTAGGGCTGTTTGGATAGTCGCCAATTCATCGAGCTCGCCTGAAAAAAAGAATCATCTGTGGTGGTAGAATTAGCAAGCCACCTAGATAGCACTAGAGCACGAGTATCTTGACTAATACGGCCAACAAGTGAAATAGGTTGACCATGAACCATCATATATCCACTTAAACTGACACTTTGTAATGTATTGTTATGCTGCATAGGCAAAGTGTCAGTAAAGCCATAAATTTTAACTCGCTCATTGCTATAACTTAGCCAGCCTTCAACAAAGCCATATCGCTGATTCTGCAAGGACACAGTTAACTGGATTTTTTGTTCCGCATCCTGCCAAATCCCATTAATAGGATTCGCCACCTCGACTTTTTGCTGTGTAATGCTTTTCACCTTATCGACAGCAAATGTAGAGGAGGAAGAAGACCGCTTAGTGAAAATCAGCTTATCTATGTAATCACCAGGTTCAAAACCTTGGTATTGAGTTGTCGTAACCAAGGAATTCATCACGGTCATGTGACCGTTGAAGTCTAGCTGGCCACAGTAGGTCGATACCCAATGCGAACCATCATCGGGCTCTTCATCACCAGTTGAACGCCAATAAATAGACAGCACTAATGGTTGCGAAGCATCTTGAACTGGATTGATCGGTCGACAATAGCCAACAACGATATAGGTCCCAGTTGATCCAGTATGTGAACCATATTCCCCTAAAATAAAGCCATCGTTACTCACATCTAGTGTCATAGTAGATCCGTAACTATTTTCCCAAGTACCATTTAAAATTAAAGACATACTTTTACTTCCTAAGCGGTTAGAAAAATCAGTTTGCAGCAAAAATTCCTGCTGGCTGCTTTTGA
Organism: Marinomonas sp. ATLA20; assembly: GCF_057180105.1. Classification (NCBI taxonomy): domain Bacteria; kingdom Pseudomonadati; phylum Pseudomonadota; class Gammaproteobacteria; order Oceanospirillales; family Oceanospirillaceae; genus Marinomonas; species Marinomonas sp. ATLA20. The sequence continues at coordinate 338,569 of NZ_JBXUKU010000003.1, read as the reverse complement.
AGGGTTGTGATGATCTTTGGGCCCGAGGTTTTATTAAAAATCCACATTCCCACAGGTAAAAGGTTTGGTTTTCCGTCAATATATTCGATCGAATATTCATACAGGGTATACAGATAATCCATCATAACAGCCCCCACTAGAGCGATATAATCTCCGCCTTCAAGCGGCTGAAACTGAGTAACAAGCTTACCTTTATCTTCTCCTTCTTCGATCAGCACATTGTACATATCTGAAGTGACGACCAATTTCCCCACGCCTCCAGAATCGGTACTGCCAATCTCAATCACAAGATCCTCTTCTGTTTGAGAGGCAATGCTATAAAGGGCATTCATCAAAGCAACATCCCCCTTAAATGCTGACGAGCCAGAATCTAAAGCAAAAAAATAAGTCGTTTCAGGAAGAATTTCTGAAGGAATCAACTGTTTCTGCCCAATAGAAAGGGAGCCAATCTTACTGGTCCACAGATACGGAGCAGCGTATTTATCCCAAGGCAAAAACAAATACTCTCTACTATTGCGATAATCCTCATTAAGCTGGCCAAATTGGACTTGACCTTTTTTGCTGTCGATATCCGTCAGAAATCCTACATAGGGGCACTGGGGACTGACAACACCTTGCTCAATCAAGCTTTGAAAAAAGTGAAAAGAGGCGGCTTCTTCTTGATTCGGAAAAGACTGATATCGATAAGGTGAATAGACCGCTGTCTCAGTTACGTCCGTCATACTTGGAACACCAATTCCACCGTCCCAATCCAATTCACTAAATTGTGGGCCTGCATAAGATCTCGCAAGATAAATATCCGATAATACAGGCACTGCCACATTGGCAGATTGGTTTAAATGAGGCGTTAAGGTAAATACATCACGACCCGTTTGAACTTCCATGCTTCCCCAAGGACCGAAGCTAACCGTCATTACCTGCTCATCAACCCAAGTAAAGCTTGACGATAGCTGATAGACGAACTGTTTATCACCGTAGTGTTCACAAGTATTTGGTTGGCATAAACTGGAAGTAACCCAAATAAAGTTACTGCCAGTATCAAACGAAAATTTTAGTGGCTGAGGTGAGGTTCCCAAACCAACGCAAGCATACCAAGGCGACGCGCCATTATTTTGATAAGGCCCTCTATCAAGAGAAACCCTAATACCTTTCCCTTTACTATTTACTGTTGACAATTTATCCATACATTCTCCAGAAAAACACAGTGTATACTTAGGCGTAATGACGATTAACATACACAACATATGTGACGAATAACAAACAGGATTAGCAATCTCATGTACATTTTGACCATTAGATACAGCGTGCTTTTATTACTATTCCCTTTTGTAAACCTAGCTCATGGCAATGACTTAATAGCCTTTGGTAAAGAGTGTTTGGTTAAAGAAGAGCGTTTAGGTAAAGCTCAAAATAGATTAGACGCGCTGTCTCTTCGATCAGAAAGAACGCAGAGAAAAAATAGCCAAGCGACACATTACCTAGACCGCTATCAAATGCAGAAGGAACAACTCGAAACATCAATGACAGAGTGCGCAGAAACCACGCCAAATAGCGCATACTGTCATCAAGTTAGGCAAAGATATAATGAATTAACTTACCTGATTCAGCGAGAGAAAGCAGACTCAATAGAGAATGATTTTGGTGGTAACGACGCAACCATTAACTACGAAATAACAAGAAACAATTTCAATCAACGCCATGATGATTTCCTAGCTTTATGTCGCGACTCGGATATGCACTATGCGCTTATTCAAAACCCTGCAGCTTACGCTGAAGTTTGCTCAACCCAACAAGCAAAAGAATCCATCACATGCTCTCTTTTCTAAAAAGAGAGCATGTGAGCAAAGGATTAGCTGGCTGGAATAGAGCCACCCTGCACCACATTGACTAACTTATCCATCGGGAAGCCCAAAGCTTCCGCTTTGGCTAGCAATCGACGCTTAACAGCTTCCGGCATAGTTGGCGTACGTGACAACAACCAGAAATAATCACGGCTTGGGCCAGAAATCATGGCGTATTGATAATTATCTTTATCTAATTCGAAAATCACATAGGCACCATAAAATGGCCCAAAGAAAGAGACTTTTAAATGACCAACATTAGATGAATTGACAAAATAAGCACGACCTTCCGCTTCACGCCATTTTTTTTCTTCCGCTGAATAGCCACGATTCAATACAGATACACCACCATCGTCCCGCATAGAATAGGTCGCCGTAACTTCTGATAAACCTTCTTCAAAAGCATGATCTTGGCGGACAATTTCATACCAAGTTCCCAAATAGCGCTTAACTTGGAACTCAGTCACTGGATCAATATTTTTAGGCGCACTAGTACAACCCATTAATAAAGCGCAGCCAGCAAGCAAAATCGTCTTTATTCCATTCGTTATTTTCATCGAAGTATCCTTTATAAAAAACGGTACATGTAAAGCATCATAAAAATGTCACACTTTTATCGCAGTCTAGTAAAACCTTTTATGAGGGATATGAACTCTTGTTTTATTCTAGATTGCAAAGACGGCACAATATTCATCAAAATAAATCGCTGCTCGTTAATCTTAACAGCACGACGCCCATTACCACTATAGACCCAAGATACTTATCTTTCTCGATTGATATTTCCGTATTGGCTGGTGGTTTCTGGTGGGAAGGCAGTGAAGGCACTCAAAGAGGACTTGGCACACAACGAGTTCCCCCTTTGGATTTAAACCAAGAAAAACTGAATTTATTAGTCAAAGGTCTTGGTAGTGCCTACGTACGTGTCGGTGGATCAGAAGCAGATAACGTCACTTATTTCACCAATAAAAATGTAGATGATAAAGTCTCTCCAAACCCCCTGCTTCTTACTCGAGATATGTGGCACCAGCTTCATAATTTCTGCCAGCGAAATACATTAGCCCTCATGTTTACCATGAAATATGGTCTATTCGAGCGGCGCCAACAAGGTAACTGGCAAGCAGGCGAAGTCAAAGCCCTGTTAGAATATAGCCAAGAGAACGGACAAAACATCGACATTTGTGAACTGGGCAATGAACTCAATGCCTATTGGGCGTTTCATGGATTAACGTCTCAACCCAGTGCGCGAAATCTTGCCAAAGACTACGATACATTTATCCGTTGTGTACGCCGCTATAGTCCGGATAGCAAAGTTGCAGGACCAGGCAGCGCTTTTTGGCCAAGAATCGGCGAAGCTATCAAACCCTTGAGTAATATTTCCGCACCATTCCTAGGCTACCTAGAAGAACCTCTCGACATTGTTGATTGGCATTATTACCCATTCCAAAGCAGCCGATCTCCTGTTAAAACGCGAGCAGCTAGCATCAAAAATATTCTCTCGCCAAGCTCTCTTATGGATTACGAAAGATATTCAAGGCAATTAGAAAAGCTCCGTGATCAGTTTCAGCCTGGAGCTCAACTTTGGACAGGAGAGACTGGCTCCGCTCAGTGCGGTGGACAAGCCAAGTTATCAGACCGTTTTGTATCCTGCTTTTGGTGGGCAGATCAATTAGGAAGGGGCGCGAAAATCGGCCAAAAAGTAATGATACGCCAGAGCCTTATTGGTGGCGACTATGCTCTTATTAACCGCCAAACGTTAAAACCAAACCCAGATTATTGGGTCAGCTGGCTATGGGGCAAACTCATGGGAGAGCAAGTTTTTGATGTTCAAAGCAACGACCCTTTTGTACAAATTTACTGCCATAGTGCCAAAAAAGTAGGCAAATGCACCCTTCTTATCATCAATATGTCAGCCAACCCCAAAATTTTACACTGCAACGGTTTTGGCTCTAAAAAGCGCCGTTTTGAAATCACTGCAGATTCTCTTACATCAAAAAAGGTTCGCATCAACGGCCTCAAACCCAAATTTAAAAATGGCAAAGTCAAACTCAGTGATTTTCCTAAGCTTTCTAAGCTCAACCTTGTCAGTCCTTATAGCATTAACTTCTGGTGTTTTACTGTGTAACAACTAGAGACATCCAAAAAACAAATAGAAATGATTATCAATAGTATAAATATTCTATTCTCATCTATATAATGACGCGTTCTTCTCGGTCTACAGGATTTTAGACATGGTTCGCTTTATGACACGCTTCACACCAGTTTTAGCTCTTCTTTTTTTAAGTCTTACTTTAGCAAGCTGTGATCAATCACCCACAGCCGCGCCAGACAAAACACAGTTAAAAATAGATCAAGTAGAAAAAAGCACATCGGGTTGGCCAAGAAAAATCATGACCCCAGAAGGTCTGCTCACTCTTAATAAAAAACCAACCAGAATTGTGTCCACCAGCGTCACCTTGACGGGGACGTTACTTGCTATCAAGGCACCCCTTGTCGCTTCTGGCGCTACTATGGCGAATACCAGCGTAGCATCTGAACAAGGCTTTATGCGCCAATGGGCAGATATCGCAGAAACTAGAGGTGTCACTCCCCTCTATCAAACCGAACCCAATGCCGAAGCGATTATCAAGGCCAACCCAGATCTAATCATCATTTCTGCAACTGGTGGAGATTCCGCCCTCAAGCTCTATGAGCAACTTAAAGATATCGCACCAACATTGGTTATTGCGTATGACGACAAAAGCTGGATGCAACTTGCGAGCATTTTTGGCGATATTCTAGGTTTAGAAGAACAAGCAAAAACCATGATCCAACGCTTTGAACAAGAAGTGAAACACACCAAAACTACGATTAACCTACCACCTCAACCGACCACGGCCATGGTCTACTACCAAGACGACACTGGAGCCAATATTTGGACCTCAGAATCTGCACAGGGTCGATTATTACAAGAACTTGGTTTTACTCTAGCTGACGTCCCTGAGAGCGTAAAAGGCAATATCAGCATGGGGATTCGTCATGACATAATCATCGCTACTGGGGAACGCTTTCCTGATGCGGTAACTGGCAATACCACACTGCTGTTTTCAGCCAGCACTGATAGAGAACAAGCATTTATAGATAACCCTTATCTACATGAAACAAGTTCTGTACAAAACCATCAGGTATTCGCCGTTGGCGAAGACACTTTTCGCCTAGACTATTACAGCGCCACCAATTTATTGAAGCGATTGCAAGCACTGTTTGGACGTGAAAAGTCATGACCCATAACACAATGTCTGCGTCAAAGAGCAAGCGATACGCTTGGTTGTTCGCATTGCTACTATTTTTGCTCATTATTATGGTCGCCAGTTTATGCATTGGGGCTAAGCCGATTTCCATGGGCATTCTGTGGAATATATTCATGGGCGAAGAGCATGGACTGGCTAAAACCATTGTTATTGAAGGTCGCTTACCACGCACTTTAAACGGGCTTTTTGTTGGTATGGCGCTTGGAACGTCTGGCGCACTGATTCAGGCAATAACCCGAAACCCTTTGGCGGACCCCGGTATTCTTGGCGTTAACTTAGGTGCCAGTTTAGCCATCGCGATCGCCATCGTCTTTTTAGGCGCAACTCAGCTGACCGAATTTTTTGGTTATGCGGCTCTAGGGGCTTTTTTAGCCAGCTTATTAGTATATTTCGTTGGTAGCATCGGCGGTGGTAGAGCCGACCCACTGAAACTGACGCTAGCTGGGGTTGCCATTGGCGCCGTATTTGGCGGTATTAGCTCTGGCCTTACCCTTTTCAATCCTAGTGCATTCGATCAGATGCGTTTTTGGGCGGTTGGCAGCCTAGATATTCGCGCGATATCTGTCCCATTATTTATCGCTCCTATTGTCATCGGCGGCTGCTTGTTAGCCGTATCGATTACCCCAGCCCTTAATGCATTTGGATTAGGCGACTCTTTGGCATCAGCACTGGGCAGCAAACCCGCTCGTATTCAGTTATTGGGACTAATAGCAGTTACATTACTTTGTGGCGCTGCCACTGCGGCGGCCGGACCCATTGGCTTTGTCAGTCTAATGATGCCACACATTGCTCGCTGGATGGTGGGCCCAGATCAACGCTGGATCATTCCCTTTTGCTTTATTCTAACGCCCATATTGCTATTAATTGCTGACATCATCGGACGTGTATTAATTGTTGGGGAATTACGAGTTTCTATTGTGACAGCGTTTATCGGTGCACCTATTCTGATTTATTTAGTGCGCAGAAAAGGAGCTTCTGGACTATGAAGGTCGATCGTCACCACTCACTGACAATAACTAACTTTGTCAGTCACTACCCAAAGCAAATCATTTGTCTTTTTACTATTGCGTTGGTCATTGCCACACTTTTTTTTGGCCAACACATTGCCGAAAATGCTCAAGATATTTGGCAACTTGTCACAGGCCAAGCAGACCCTTATCAATCCATTGTTGTGTGGCAATGGCGGGCATCAAGATTGTTTGCCGCCTTAGTGCTCGGTGCGGCGCTCGGAATCAGCGGTGCGGTATTCCAATCATTGGTTCGTAACCCTTTAGGTAGTCCTGATATAACGGGTTTTAATGTGGGTGCCTTTACCGGAGTTTTGCTGTCTATTGCTTTATTTGGCAATCTCTACTGGTTCAGTGTGTTGGGCGCGATTCTTGGCGGTCTTTTTTCTGCCTTACTCGTCTACCTATTCGCCTATCGAGATGGCCACTCCGGTTTTCGATTAATCATTGTCGGCATCGCGATTAGCGCAACGCTCTCTGCATTTAACCAATGGCTGATTCTTAGCGTTTCACTAGAGACTGCAATGACCGCCGCGCTTTGGGGTGCGGGCACACTGAATGGTATGACCTGGGTACGCATATTGCCCGCCGCGGTGCTCATTGCGGCCTTTATCCTCTGTGCTTTTTTGCTTAATACTCGTATGAAGTTGCTCGAAATGGGCGACGATACCGCAGCGGCACTGGGCGTCTCAGTGAATAAAACCCGTCTCGCCCTAATGTTTGTTGGTGTTGCTTTAACCGCTGTAGCCACTGCCATCACAGGGCCTATAGCCTTCATTGCTCTGGCCGCGCCTCAGATAGCAAAACGGCTTGAAAACAGCGCAAGTATCTCATTGGGATCATCTGCTCTAGTAGGCGGTTTGTTATTACTTAGCGCAGATTTTATCGCGCAACATAGCTGGGAAGGCTCGACATTACCGGTAGGACTCATCACCGTGAGCTTGGGTGGTATTTATCTAGTGTTTTTAATTATTCGTGAGGGAAGAAAATGACGGCGACAGTCACAGAAATTCATCAGAACAAACCGAACAACAGCACCTCTAAAGCGCTGCCTGAACTTTCTTTGTCGACCCATTCAGTGACCCTCGGTTACGATCAAACCATCATCACCAACAATCTATCGATTGATATTCCTGAAGGAAAATTCAGTATTATTGTTGGCCCAAATGGCTGTGGAAAATCCACTTTGCTAAGAGCGCTGAGTAGATTGCTGCCACCAAAATCTGGCCAAGTACGACTAAATAGCCAAGACATTCATGCCTTACCAACCCGTGAGGTAGCAAAAATACTGGGACTCTTGCCACAAACCGCCATTGCTCCAGATGGTATAAAAGTGGTCGATCTAGTCGCTCGTGGCCGTTTTCCCCATCAAAAGTGGTTTCAACCTTGGCGCGAACAAGACCAGATAGCTATCGAGTCAGCAATGAAAGCGACTGGCATCATGGAGTTCGCTCAGCATCATGTTGATCAACTGTCTGGCGGGCAAAAACAACGTGTGTGGGTAGCTATGGCCTTGGCTCAAGAAACACCATTACTATTATTAGATGAGCCAACGACGTACTTAGATATCGCCCATCAAATTGAGCTAATGGATTTATTTCAAGACTTAAACCGCCTACAAGGTCATACCATGGTGGCGGTTCTGCATGACCTTAATCACGCTTGCCGATACGCTGACAATCTTATTGCTATGAAAGAAGGGAAAATCATTACTTCTGGCGCGCCCAAAGACGTTGTCACTGAAGCGCTTATTGAAGACGTATTTGGCTTACCCTGTATGATTCTGGAAGATCCTGTTTCAGGGACACCATTAATCATTCCAAAAGGTCGACAAGTGTCGTTGAGCGACAAGCTATAAATAAAAAATGGCGATGTCCTGCGACATCGCCATTTTTAAGATTGCACCCTCTAAAAAGTCATTACGCCGTCGCCTCTTTTGCCTCAACTTCTTTTTCATTAGATCCTTCTTTAGCAACACCCTCATCAGGAAAGAGCGTGGTATCAATCAAGCTGACATTTCGTAATGAGCGATTTCCGGCACTTAATAATACCGTTGCTGCGGCACAACCAAAGCCAAGGGCGACTAAACCCATAATCGGCGACAACACCTTTACAAGTGCACCAATGCCTAATGCACCAGCAGAATCCCCTACTACATCTTGCGCAGTCCAGAAGCTACCAATTCGACCTAACATGTGATCTGGCGTGTGGCCCTGTACAATTGTGTATTGCAGCAAGCCGCCAATAGAACCGAGATAACCGAATACAGCCAAGGCCAGCAACATAACCACTATATGCCCCATAAAACCCAATGCAGCGACACATAAGAAGGATAAAAATGCGGTGAACAACATCACCACACCTGGCCGTTTCGCATGACGAACCCAACCGCTAGTAAGCGCCCCTAACGTCGACCCAACAGGTACTGCGGCGTACATGAGCCCAACTTCAAACGCTCCGCCACCAAATGCGGTTGCCGCTAAAGCAGGGAATAAAATACGAATAGATTTGGTGACCGCTTCTAGTGTGCCCAATGCAACAACGGCACGAATAACTTTGTGCGTAAACACAAAGCTAAATCCGTCTATTAATGAGCGGATTGGGTGCTCTTGAGGCCCACCTTCTTGCGGCTTCATGTTTGGCAAAGTAACCAAGGTAATTAACGTACAAAGCGTACCTATCGCTGCCAAGGTATAGTTCCATGTCACCCCAAATGACACTATCACCACACCGGCAACTGCGGGTGAAATGACGGAACCAATACGGACAATCAACATGCTCAATGCACCCGCTGTTGGCAAATTTTCTCGTCCAACTAAATGAGGAATAGACGCCATTAGCGCTGTCATACCAATGGCACTGAAAAAACCATCCCAGAGAGAAATGGCATAAACGGCCCACAGACTTGGCTCTGACAAATACGCATTGGCTGCAAGCAAGACAAAGCCAACACCGCAAATAAAGCGCGAAAATAGAATCAGCCATTTACGGTCCATTCTGTCCGCTAGGACACCACCTAGCATCAGACCGACAAACATCCCCATTCCATCTAACGCCACGGCAAAACCAACCTGTAAACTGGACCCCGTTAACTCATATATCTGTACCGGCACGGCGACATTTAGCATGCCAATACCCAACACAGACATCAGCCGAGCAATGAAAATAGCGCGAAAGTTTCTGTTGGTTTTTAGCAAACTAAAATCCAACATAATATTTGATTTTGACATAAACACTCTTTAAATCTGGCGCGACATTTCGCCGCGCTCTAATACGATTGAAGTTGTTGTTTTGAAGCTATAATTCTGAGACTAGTTGGTTAAAAACAGGTCCCAGCGCGGTAAGCGCTTCAGGCGATAAAATATCTTCATGAGCAAACTCAAAATGATACTCTTCAAGACTGTCGACATAAGGCGCCCAAGTCGATTGGATATCCATGCCTTCTGGCAGGGTTTTATCTGCCACAAACAGCACAGCCTTACCTCTGTAGCGCTCAGTTTTTGCCTTTGACAATAAAGCAACCGAGTCAGCATAGTTCTGCACAATATCGGCAAACATGGCATCTTGGGCTTCTTCAACCTGCTCATCTAAAATATCTTCCGATGTATCCATAAAGTGCGCCTTTTCACGCTCCACTTCATCTTGCGCTTCTTCATCTACAGATCCAGACCAATCTTGTTCATCTGGCGGATAAGTATCCAACAACCCAAGGAAACTTACCTCCTCGCCTATTGCTTGTAATCGAACGGCCAGAGCGTGAGCAATGACACCGCCTAAGGAGTAACCAATCAAGCGATAAGGTCCTGTTGGCTGGCGCTCTTTCAATACTTTAAAGTGCTGTTCAATCACACCATCCATATTGGTTTGTGCAGCAATGGGCCCATCCGGCCGCGGAGACTGCAAACCAATCATTGGAAAAGTGTGCGATAGATAACGAGCAAAGCCCGCATATTGCCAAGCAAAACCAGACGCAGGATGAATGCAAAAGATCGGTAAGCCAGTACCATCTTTTATCGGTAGCACAGCGCCAAAGCCAGACAACTCTAGGCTATTCGCAAAATCTTGATGACTTAACACATGTGCCAGTTTTTCAATGCTTGGGGAAACCATCACTTGTCCCACAGTTACATTAAGTTTTAAGGCTTTACGTAATTCAGCAACAAGACGTACTGCGAGAATCGAATGCCCGCCCAAGGTAAAGAAATCATCACTCGCATTAAGATCAGTCACACCCAATACCTTAGAAAAAGCATTGGCGATTTCTGTTTCGATACCTAACTTAACCGCCCTGCCTTTTGTTGAACCCAAAACATCAGAGGGTAAAGGTAAGGCTTTGCGGTCAAGCTTTCCATTCGCACTTAAGGGCATAGTGTCCAATTGCAATACCGCAACAGGCACCATATGAGCAGGCAATAACTCACTCATCAAGGAGCGAATTTGTACAGTGTCCAACTCACCTGAACGACTAGTGACATAGGCCACCAATTGACGAGCATCAGCCCCCATAACGCTAATGTCTTGACCTAATGTTTTCACCACAACAACGGATTGATCAACACCTATTTGTGCTGCGAGCACTTGCTCTATCTCGCCCAACTCAATACGTTGACCACGAATTTTCAGCTGATCATCACTCCGACCCAGGTATTCAATCGCTCCATTGTCTAACCAACGAACCACATCACCAGTACGATACATGCGCTCACCATTGGCTTCTGGGTCAGCAACAAAGCGAGTGGCACATAACTCTGGTCGACGCCAATAGCCATCCGCTAGCTGCACACCACAAAGATACAATTCTCCCGCAACACCAATAGGTACTGGACGTAGGAAATTATCCAGTATCCGCAGTTGAGTATTCCAAACAGGATAACCAATAGGCACACCAACGCCTTTTAGCTGAGCTAAATCGTGACCAAAAGCAGGGTAATAAGAGACATCCACTGCTGCTTCTGTTGGCCCATATAAATTATGAAGCTCACAACCAACCCTAGTTTCAAACTGCGTAGACAATTCAACAGGCAAGGCCTCGCCACTGCAGAAGACCCGTTTCAAACTATGACAAGTATCTGAGTTTTCTCCCTCTAAGGAAGACACAAACGCCGCCAACATGGAGGGAACAAAATGCAGAGTCGTTATCTTATTGTCTGCGATCAGTTGTTGTAATTGAATTGGGTCACGATGAGAATCTGGTGGCGCCATATGAAGCTTAGCTCCCACCATAGCACTCCAAAAAAATTCCCAAACCGACACATCAAAGCTGCAAGGTGTTTTTTGTAGCACAACATCGTCCGACGTCAGTGGATATTGGTTTTGCATCCACAAGATACGATTCACAATGGCTTGATGAGAAACTAGCACCCCTTTCGGTCGACCCGTTGAGCCCGAGGTATAAAGCAAATATGCGGCTTCATTTACTCTTAAAAGAGGTGCATGCCAGTCATCTAGTACTCGCTGTAATTCAACACTTTCAGCTGACCTAATCGGTGAATCATAGAAGTACTGTTTGCTAGTCGTCACAAAGCGGCTAGCTTCGCTTGCTAACGTAATCAATGCCGCTGGTTTGGCATCCTCCAGCATGTAATTTAGTCGATCATCAGGGTAGCCAGTATCTAGCGGAAGATAAGCAGCACCCACTTCAATCGTCGCCCACAAGGCAAGACTTAACTTAACGGAACGAGGCAGCGCAACCGCCACAACATCACCAGATTGAACTCCTAAGGATTGTAATTCTTTGGCCAGCGTAACAACTTGGTAGCGAGCCTCTAAATACGTTAATTGATACTCATCATCAGAGATACAAATCTGATGTGGAGTCAGGCAAGCCTGCTTTATTAAACCATCACGGAGGGTCATGTTAGGCAAAGCATGAAAAGTGTCATTCACGCTTTTTGTTATGGCTTTTTCGGTAGGCAACCTAAGATCTAATGCTTGCTGTGGCGAATTATCATCGCTTAACAATGAGGTTACCAAGCTATCGAAACGTGCGATTATATCGTTAATTTCAGCGCCACCTCGGTACTCAAACAGTAAATTTAACTGCTCACCAGGCAATGCTAATACCGTCAATGGGTAATGAGTGAAACCTCGGCTATACACTTCGTTGAGCTGTAAACCGTGATGAGTCTGACTAAATAAGTCCGCCTGTTCAGGGAAGTTTTCCACCACCAGCAAGGTATCAAATAAATTAGCATGGCCTCCTAATCGTTGGATTTCTGCCAATCCCAATCCATCATTTTCTAGCAAACCAACTTGTTCATATTGAACTTGTTGCATTTGCTCCCATAAGGTCAATTCAGGCTGTAATTGCACACGGACAGGAACCGTATTACTGAATAGGCCTATATGTTCTTCTATTCCCGCCACATCAGAAAAGCGACCAGAAACGGGTGTACCAAAAATCACATCAGAGCGACCTGTTAAACACGAAAGTAAGTTAGCCCACAAGGTTTGCAATACGCTATTTAAGGTAATTCCTCGCTGCTGATAAAAACGTTTGAGCTTGGCAAACTTATCCTCGGAAAGTGTCAATGTATAAGTTGTGACTTGCGATGAAGGCGGTTGATCCGCAAATAGCAGCGTCGGGGCGGAACCCGCTAACGCCTCTTTCCAGGCATCTCGCATCACCGTTTTATCCCTAGACATCAATTGCTCAACAACCTGAGAATACGGAACTGGAATAGCAGGTAATTCAATAGCACTACTGCCATAAGCAGTAAGCAAATCACGAATTAAGATAGGCGTTGACCAGCCATCAACAACTAGATGATGAGCATTTACAAACAAGCAATGTTGATTATCTGACATGTGAACTAAGACAGTATTCAGCAATGGAATGCCTGCCGACTGAAACGCCATAAAGTCTCGACTTAGCTCTTCGTGCTCAATGCCCTGCAATGCTTTTTGTTGGGTAAGAATATCTTGATCCGTTAAATCAACGACCTGTAGCGGCACCCACGTTTTCCGCTCGCCACGCCGCCAAGGTAGAATTTGTAACGCTGTATTGCCTTGTGAAAAATCAAATAAGGCGCCGAGTTGAGGATGCCTTTCCATCACAACCCCTAACGATGCTTTAAGACGCTCAGTGTCAACAACACCGGAAAATGTCAGGCGTACTAAAGAGCTATAACTTGCATCCTTAGCATTACTCTCCTTTTCTAGCTGCGCATGAAAAAGTAGTCCTTCTTGCAAAGGCAAAGCGGGCAAAATGGCTTGTAAGGAGCCATATTGGCTTCTTAATCTATGAATATTTTGGTCGCTAAGATCCAAATTTTTCAAATCTTCTGGCACCAAGGTGTCCGCCGCTATAGCTTGGTGCGTTAGAGCGAATTTACTCATAGCCAACGAGGCAGCAGACAACTGATTAATCAGCTCTTGGGATTCTGTAGGCGCTATTTGTTGAATATCATGATCCACGTAAATAGCTAATTGCGGAGCCCCCTGACTGTCATCCACAAAAATATTTAATTCCAACGCATAAGATGATTTCAGCTGATCGGATTGATGTACTTCAAAGGTATCTTGAAAATAACGCCCGCCTTGCAGCAGAGAAAGATCATCCCGCTGAAAACGGCCAAGGTAGTTAAATAAAATTTGTGGCGCTACTGTGTTGCTACTCTCAGCAAGTGAAGTCTGATCACCCAAATAGCGCAACACGCCATATCCCACACCATCATTGGGCACTCTAAGCAAACTACTACGCACCAACTGTACAACTTCTTCATAAGGCGCTTCAGGATGATTAAGATCAAATAATAGAGCGTCTTTTCCGGCCAAACGTATCGGGTATTCAGCGGTAAACCAGCCCAAGGTTCGAGTCAAATCTAGCTCACCAACCTCAGCACGACCATGGGATTCCAGCATCATTGAGATGTCTGTCTTCTTATATTGCATAGCGAGAGCAATATATAAAACACTCAAAATAGCCTCTTGCGGCTGACACTGATATTGCTTGGGTATAACGTCTAATAAGAGTTTAGAGACGTTCTCATCTAATAAAATCCGTTGATGCGCACGCTCATTAGAAGCTTCGCGCGCTATCAGTGGCTTACCTTTTCGTTGCTCCAACCAATATGCTTGCTGGGACAACCAGCGAGGCATCTCATCTGCCAGAACCTTTTGCCAATCTATTAAACTATTGGGTGAATTTGATAAGCTTCTCTCTGGGTCTTTCAATAAACCCGCTATATCAGAAAAAAGAATTCGCCATGACATCCCATCTATTATCGAATGATGCATAACAAACACAGCCGCTTTTTTATTGTTATTACGCAAATAAGCCACTCGCATAGCAGCAAAAGGCTCATTTGATTCAATGCGAACAAGCTGCTCGAAAGCATCGTCAGCCAAATTCGATAAAGCGCCTTGTTTCTCAAATACTTTTACAAAAAAAGCATTTTCAGAAGAGCCGATCTCAAGGTGAGAAGCATTAACCTGAGCCGCAAGAATGCTATGAGCTGCAATCAGTTTGACAATAACCTGTTCAAACTGCTGATGTGACATAGAATCTGGTAAAGCAAAACATACGGCCTGAAAATAAGGCTGATTAAGACCTCCAGCTTCCTGCATCCATTGATAAATAGGTAAATTCGATAGCTGACCAGATTGAACACTTGGCCGCTTTTTAACAGCATCTACTCGTGATAATCGCGTTGCTATTGAACGGATTATGCGGCTTTCAAAAACATCTTTTGCGCGTAAAGAATAACCCTCTTTTCGCGCCAAACCGCCTAAAGACATAGCGACAATACTATCACCACCCAACGCAAAAAAGTCGTCATCAATAAAGACACAATCTAGATTCAAAACCTTCTGAACCCATTCGCACACCAACGCTTCTTTATCGTTCTTTGGCAAAATTCCACGGCTACGAATAATAATAGGGTCAGGTAGCGCGTTTCGATCTATCTTACCGTTTGTGTTTAATGGAAATTGCTCCAATAACGTCACAGTAGCCGGAACCATATACGAAGGAAGTTGACGAGACAAAACATCTAACAGTGCTCGAGCTTCATTTTGTGTTGCTTGCTCATCAGTAGTCATTTTTTGATAGTGATCAAGTACGACATAAGCATCTAAACGATGCGTACTGCCCAGTTTATTGGCGACAACAAGACTGCTTTTCACGTTTTCAATTGCATTCAGAACCGTCTCAATTTCACCAGGCTCAACACGATGACCGCGAATTTGGACCTGATGATCTATCCGACCAATAAACTCAACTTGCCCATCCTCTAGCCATCTCGCTAAATCACCCGTTCGGTACATCCTCTCACCCAATTTGAATGGATTAGCAATAAAACGAGCTGCGGTTAATGAACTTTGATTTAGATATCCATGCGCCAAGCCAGGACCTGAAACATAGAGCTCTCCGGTGGTTCCAATGGCAACTGGCGATAGGCTGGAGTCGAGAATATAGGATTCCGTATTGGCGATAGGACGACCTATCACGACTTGGTCCGAGTCTTTTATATCGGCTCCTAGGCTGTCTACCGTATTCTCCGTAGGGCCATAGTAATTTCTAACATTCAATGCTGGGTAACGTCGTGCTTGTTGCCATAAACGAGAAGATGGTGCTTCGCCACCAATGTAAATTAACTCAGGAAAGCACTTGGCTGACTCTATCGCCTCAAGATCAAAAAGCTGAGCCAGTACCGTTGGAGGCAGATCGGCGGCATGAACATGATGCTTATTAAAATACTGCTTAATAAGCTCAGAATCCTTACATATTTCATCGTCAACAATATGAAGGGTGTGTCCAAAGCACAGCCAATATAGCGAGTCCCAACTGGTATCAAATGAAAAAGAAGCGGTCAGCATGGCATTCACATTCAAATGCTTTTCTGCCAACGTCTTGCCATCGCGTAACCAATGAGAAAACGCTAAATTAACTAAACCTTTGTGAGCTATCACCACCCCCTTTGCTTTTCCAGTCGAACCAGATGTGTACATGATATAAGCCAAGTCATCTGACGAAGGAAAATCATACACGGCTTTTAAGGGATCTTTTTGATTTACTGATTGTATAAAACTGTCATCATCAACTGACATAACAAGTGTCGTATCAGACACATTAAAGCCATAAGCATCACAGATAATCAACAACTGAGGCACGGAATCTTCTAGCATCCAATTAATGCGCTCTTCAGGGTAAGTCGGATCAATCGGCAAATAATGTGCACCAAGTCCCATGGTCGCAAACATGGCGTAAACCATGCGCTCGTCTCGCGGTAAAGCCAGTCCAACACAAGCGCCCTTTTTTACCCCAAACTCACTCAACACTTGCGCCCATTTTGCGACATTGTCATGTAATTGTTCGAAGCTAATTGACTGCTCTTTCACTACGAGCGCGGGCCTAGTTGCCAAAGAATTATCTAACCCATGAAACTGTTCAATCAAACTCACATATTGACTGCTAGATGCGACTACCCCTTTCTGCCAACGTTGAATCTGCAATTGCTCAGAGGTTAGTAACGTTGAAACATCGGCAATACGAGTATCAGAATCATCTAAAAGTCTTTCAGCAAATATTTCAAAACGCCGCAGATGCGTATTTAACGATTCGACATCGTATTTTTGATCATTACCCACCCACTCTATGTGAAGGTCGCCACTGTCAAAGTGCAAGCCGAAATCCAGATCTTCAACAGGTCCAGCAGCAAGATGTTCTATTTTTGCAGCGGCCTCACCAAACGAGAGATCATAATCAAACAGTCGCAAGTTTAATGTTGGACCATATAAGGCTTCTCCCACGCGATTTAAATCACGAGAAATTTGCTCAGCATTGTATTTTTGGTGCTTGCGTATGGCTTTCAAGCTTTGCTTTATACGTCGCGTCAGCTCAAAAATACCGTCTTCCAAATGCCCTTCAATAAAAACGGGCAAGACATTCACCACTGGCCCAAGCGCACTTAAAGAAACACTGCCAACGCGCCCCATAAATGGCAAACCAACCGGAACTCGCCACTGCCCCGTCATTCGAATCAAATACGCTGAGATCAATCCCATTGCCAGATCAGCAACGGTAAGATTAGAAGAAGGGAATCGATCTAGGCAGCTTTGTAAAGTTGAACCACCAATACGGCCATTTACTCTAATTAAACGCTGAGATACCGACGCATTTCCTGCCTCCGTCAATGCATCGCGATTAGATAAACTGACCACATTAGGTAAATCGGAACAGTATTCTGTCCAGAAAGCTTTATCACGTTGGTATTTATCTGATCGTTTATAGGCTTGCTCCTCCTCTACCACCTGAAAAAAAGAGGCATAAGGTGAGTTAGTAATGGTTTTTTGCAGAACAAGCGCCTGATAAATACTCGCCACTCTGGCGGTAAAGGCATTAAAACTGAAACCATCTAGCATGATATGGTGAAAACGCTGATACCAAACGTACTGCAAGTCTGACAGTTTAAAAACAATCTGACGAACCAATGGCATAGTCGAAGACAGCGTCAACTCAGCGTCCAAGTCTTGCTGAATAAGCGAATCCATATAAGCTTGTCCATCACTTTGATTCGAGATGTCCATCCATGCAGGAGTAAACTCGAGATCACTGCAATCCAACTGTTGGGTCGGAACGCCATTATATTCGCGATAAACAGCCTGTACGGTATCGGCTTCTTTCAACCCTAGCTGAATAGCTTCTAGTAAATACTTAGAATCAAGATTCCCTGTGATGTGGACCTTATGCGCAATAGTAAAGGTATTACGTTGTGAAGAAATATGATCGGCTAGCCATATGCCCATCTGCACATCCGTAAGGGGTGCAACCGTACTATCCTCTAAGCCTATCGATTTATTAATGCGCGATGCGATGTTATTTTCCATAATAAACTTCTTTAAGAACCGCTAGAAAGTGAAGGGGAATTTTGTGGGCGAATATCCGTCCAGTTCGTTTCGATATATTCAAGACAATTATCACGAGAGCTCGGCCCAAAAGCCTGTTGCCAACCTGCTGGTATAGTCTTAAAAAGCGGCCATAAACTATGCTGCTGCAGTGCATTTACTAAGACCAAAAACGCCAATGAATCATCGTCAAATGGGTTAATTGCTTCATTACTCATTTTTTTCTCCCTGTCTAATTCAGTAAAGTTAAGATCTAGCTGGTATTAAATGTCGCAAACCATCAACAAGACCTGAGCGCCATGACAACCAATCATGACCACCACAAACTATCTCGTAATGCACCTGTCCGCCTTTTTGCTGAATCGCTTGATAAGTCGCTTCGTTATATAGACACATATCTGCTTCGCCACTCCCTACATTCAAAAAAGCTTGTAAATGAGAAACACTTATTTGATTTTTGAGGATTTGGTCGGCAAGGCTATTTGTAGGTACATTCTTAATCCATTCGTTACTAGAGGTCGTATTATTAGGTGCTCGCATTCGACTATCTTCTGGCCACCAAAACGAGCCAGACAAACTAATCACTTTTGAAAAATACTCTGGAAAGGTAACGCCTGCGTACAAGGCAGAAAGTCCGCCTAAACTCTGGCCTGCGACAAGAAAATCAGACACGGAGCAATCTTCCTGTGCAAGTTCTGATGTTACTGTTGGCAAAAGCTCACCTAACAAAGACTGCCAAAAAGAGCTGTAGCAACCCAGCTCTTTCCAGCGTGTCGGCCCATCTATTGAAGGCACCAAAAGGTAATGAGCAGGTGCTATTTTAAAGGTGTCTGTTAAATACTGGAGAACCGATAGTGTGCCACTTGGCGCTCCCCATTTTTGCCCGTCAAGCAATACAACCAATGGTGCGTCACTCGTTGCGGTCGAGAAAAGCCAAGCAGTTCGCTGGTTATCTAACTCTTTTGAGGGCCAATTGATCGCATGCACACGACTAGCTGAAATAGCATTCAACTCTCCACGATCCCATTCTTGCCAACCCAATTCAGCTGCGGCTTTAGGAAGATGAAGCGGTGAACTTATCCCCCACCCCGAAATCAATTCAGGCAATGGATTCAATGGATCAGAAATCTGATTTACGGCAACAGACATCCACCAAGCACGTTGCGCTTCCCTAGAACCATCGCCCATTTGTCGTACAGAATCTGGCAACTGGTGCTTTTCTATTGGAATAAAGGAATAACTGCCTCGCCAGTTAGAATTGATTTGTAACAAGCCCATCCACACATCCGTACCACTTATTCGATGTAGGCAGACTGGCTCCCAACTATGATGGTCTGTCAACGAATTAACATCAAGCAACACACTTGCAATGCTTGATTCATATTCATTTCCTTGTGGATCTTGCCAAACAAACAACACGGAGCTGGTTTGCTCGCTTTCCTCATGTATAAAAGGCGCTCCTGCAGAACTGACGCTTTGCCACCAGACGTTGCTGCCAACATGCTCTTGGCAAACACCAAAATATTCCAGCCATGCTGGCAACGTAGATTCCTTATTCAACACATTCATCCTTTATTTCAAAAATATGAACAAATACTATTGCGAATCATTCTCACTATCAATAACATTAACAAAATCTTTACTTCATTGATGCAAAAAAGGATAAATATGTATCACTCCAAAAAAACCTCATCCACTCAACTACCAAGCTCCCTATCAGCAATTGCTATTGCGGTCATTAGTATTAATGCAGCTTGCGCCTCTTCCAATGCTTTTGCAGAAGACACCACAGCGCTTCCTGCATTGGTTGTAACGGGTGAGAAAATGGATAAAGACATTAAAGAAACCACAACCGCGGTGACTGTGCTTCATGGTGAAGATATAGCCAGTGGTGAAACAAAGGATGTAAAAGAACTAGCCACACAAGCACCAAACGTTGTTACCTCCTCATTTGGCAATATAGCGATACGAGGAATGAGTGGTAACGGCGCAGCTTCTGGTGGCTATGCCTTAATCACTGGCGCACGCTCTCGCGTCTCAACAGTCATTGACGGTGGTACTCAAGATTGGTCAGGCTACAATTTCACTCCCAGCGGTGTTTGGGACGCTCAACAGGTTGAGGTTCTTCGTGGTCCACAATCCACAACCCAAGGCACTAGCTCAATAGCTGGCGCTGTCGTAATCAAAACGAACGACCCAACCTTTACGGATGAAGCCGCCGTTCGTGCAGGACTCGAACATTATGAAAACGGTAATTTAAAATATAATTTAGGAGCAATGTCATCTGGAGCTTTAATAGATGACGAGCTAGCGTATCGTATTGCACTTGATGGCACCAAAGGCGAAGGTTGGATGAACTACGCTCAATCAGACGATGAGCTAGACACTGGCCCCGATGTCAACGATGCAGAGAACTACAATATGCGTGGAAAGTTACTCTGGGAGCCTGCAAGCAACCCGAATTTAACGGCTAAATTGACCGTAGAACACCATAAATACGAAGGAGAGTATCTAAGCTGGGCAAATGATGAGGAAGATGATTTTTCTGGAGCATTGATGACTCTAGGTAGCGGACGTAATACACGCTTGCAAGACTCTACGACTGACGCCATTGCAGTAGACATCGATTACAATCTAGGTGATGGCATAAGTAATGCTTTATATATTGCTTATAGCAAAAGCAAAATCAGCTTTGATGAATACCCTGGAACCACGCTGCTCGACATAAGCAAAGACACAACAACAATCGAAAACCGCATTATCTTTAATCAGCCTAATGCAGCATTAACAGGTGTCATTGGTTTATTTGCGTCAAAAAAAGACGCCGATACAGACATCACCTATCGTGGACAAAATTGGTACACAGCTAACGATACCTCCACCACTACATTAGCGCTATATGGCGAAGGAAGCTACGCACTCACAGAGAAAACAAATCTAATTGGTGGCGCACGTCTTGAAAGAGAAGAAGCCGATCGCTTTATTGTTAATGATGGTCGAACAGATGTTGATCATGATGATAGCGAAACAAACCTCCTGCCAAAAATTGGTCTTACCCATGCGATATCAAATACCACGACATTAGGCGCCAACATTCGAAAAGGCTACAGCCCAGGTGGTTCTGCTTATCAATGGGACTCTACACGCGAATTTTATACTTATGAAAGCGAGGATGTTACTGCTTACGAATTGAGTAGTAAAAGTCAATTTACGAATGGAGCAACTTTAGTCACCTCTTTGTTCTATAACGACTATTCTAATTACCAAGCCATGTATAACGATCGTATTAATAACATAGATTCGGCACACACCTACGGCATAGAACTGGAAGCGACAGCTTGGGCAACCGATGATCTTCAATTACGCAGCTCTATTGGTTTGCTACGAAGCGAAATTGATAACTATCAAACCTCAGAAGGAAATGACCTTCCTAGCGCCCCTGAAATCAACGCAAGCATAGGCTTTACTCAATACATTGGCGAAAGCTGGTCATTTGGTAGCGATGTTACTTATGTCGGCGAATACTATTCTGATTTGGACAATACGGAAGACTACAAAGCAGGCGACTACGTACGCACTGACGCTCGCATACAATATGTTAATGGCAGCCTAACCATAGATGGTTATGTTAAAAACCTAACTGACGAAGACATTATTTACCAAATCAATGGAGGACGATCTGTACGAGCCTCTGTAGGTCAAACTCGCACTATCGGCCTAAGCGCTACCTACCGAATGTAATTTATTAAATATCGTACAATAACCAAAAAAGGCGAATCGTTTTCGATTCGCCTTTTTTGGTTTTTAATCTCTCTAAATTAACGACGTTTAATTAAGCGTTTAACGTAGCACCACCATCCACAACAATATCCTGCATAGTAATATGGTTCGACATATCTGAAGCAAAGAATAATACCACTTGAGCAATATCACTCGGCTGAGCAATTTTACCTAATGGAATACCCAATTTATATTGCTCTGGAAAACCGTTAATCGTATTTTGCTCTGCGTCATCATTGGTCCACAACATTCGCTGCATGGGTGTGTCGGTGGAGCCAGGACACACAAGATTGCAACGTACGCCGTAAGAGGCAAGCTCCAATCCTGCCGTATGGCTCAATGCAGACAAAGCCGCTTTCGATGCACAATAAGCCGCCATATTTTGACGCGGTACTTTGGCTGCATTCGAGCTAATAGTAACGATTACCCCACTCTTCTGGCGTTTAAAAGTAGTAACCGCATGCTTAATCATTAAAAAAGCACCGCCCGCATTGACGTTAAAACAGTGTTTAAAATCATCCAAGCTTGTGTCCTCAAGGCTTCCCAAATGCAATATTCCCGCACCATTCACCAATACATCTAGTTGTGGAAAATCACTCTGTATCTCTGGCACAACACGAGAAACAGCCTCTTCATCGCTAATATCTAGAGTTACACAGTCAAAACCGTAAAAGCCACCATCAAACGCTAGATCAAAGCCGATAACTTTGGCACCAAGAGAAGTAAATTGATTCGCTACCTCCAAACCAATCCCGCTTCCAGCACCCGTTACCCAAATGGTTTTACCTGAAAAATCAAGTGGATTAATCATGCCGCTAGCGCCCTCTTGTTTTGGATTAGCTCCCACCAACCATTTAGTGTGGCAGCACTGGCCAACTCTTGAAAAGAAACCTCAACTCCCAACGCTTTCCATTTGGTGACCAATGACATAATTTGAATCGAATCAAGGCCATAATCAATCAACTCTTCATCGGCATCAAATTCCTGGATATCTTCATCATCAAGGAAGGCAAAAACTTGTGCTTTTAACTGCTCAAAGCGAAAGCCAGTGTCCACAATATCAGTTGCAATCAACACCTCTTTTGTTGAAATCACTCGACCTGTTCTTCCCCCTGTAAAGGTGAGCGCTTGTCGATGCTCATCTTCACTAAAATCTGCCAAGGCATCACCTATCATGAAAGGCTGAATATCACGCATAAACGCATCCGCGGCCGTAATCATGCAGCCAATGTGCGCATAAACACCTCCTATCAATAACTGATCGCGTCCCCAGCTCTGCATAAGTTCCTGAAGGTTCGAACGATGAAATGCGCTATAACGCCACTTAACTAAAACCGTATCACTTTCGTCTGGAGCCAACTCTTTCACAACCTGTTGCAATTCAGGAAAATCATTTAAGCCACTTCCCCACATATCATTTAATAAAGCACGATCTTCCGGTTTCTGATCATTGGGCTGCGCGGTATAAACAACGGGAATATCATTGGCTCGGCAATAGGCTTTGATAGCCGCAAGATTTTGCTTCAAGGTGTTGATCAGTTCCGAATCAGCATCGTAAAAACGCAGAAAGTACGCTTGCATGTCATGAATTAAAAACACGGCACGCTTTGGCTCTAATACCCAGTTTACTTTTTGATTAGGAAAGGTATCAGCGGTTGGCATAGAGTAAGACGGTATCGTTGGAATGCTCATATAAAGTCCTTTTTATAGTGTTCTATCTAATTGAGAAGTAAGTTGTGAGTTATGTTGTAAGCGCTGGCGTATCAACTCCCGTAATGCAACCTTGTTAGGCTTGCCAACAGGAGTAAGGGGAAGAGAGTCAATAAATTCAAACCGATCAGGTACTTTGTAGTCCGCCACACCAAGACCTCTTAGATATTTACGCAAAGAGAGACTTTTCATGCCATGACTAACCACTTTAGGAACAATAAAAGCACAACTCTTTTCTCCCATCATACTGTCTGGCATAGAGACAAGCGCACTGTGCATAATCAACTCATGCTTTAATAAAAGGTTTTCTATTTCTTCTGCCGCAATTTTTTCACCACCGCGATTAATTTGATCTTTATCACGCCCGACTACTGTCAAATACCCTTTATCGTTACGGCATACCAAATCCCCCGAATGATAAAACCCTTCCTCATCAAACACCTTGGCATTATGTTCTGGTGAATTGTAATAACCACGAATGGTGTATGGGCCACGAGTAGCCAACTCGCCTATTTCCCCTGCAGCAACTTCTTCGCCCTCGGCATCAAGTACTTTCACCTCATCAAGCGAACACATGGGACGCCCTTGTGTGGTTACTATTGTCTCAATGTCATCATCCAATCTGGTGTAGTTCACCAAACCTTCCGCCATACCAAGAATCTGTTGCAACTGACAGCCCAATATTTCGGGTACTTGTCGAGCAAGGTTTTCACTCAGTTTTGCACCACCAACCTGCATTAGCTGCAAAGAAGATAAAGACGAATTATTGGACGGTGCCGCTTGTAGCCACAAAGCCAAAGCAGGAGGAACCAAAGCAGTAACAGTCACTTGATGGCGTTCGATTAATTCGAAACACGTACTCGCGTCAGGACTTGGTGACATAACAACGCATCCACCAACATGAAAAACACCAAAGGCACCAGGAGAACTAAGAGGAAAATTATGCGCACAAGGCAACGCGCAAAGATACTTTGTGGTAGCCGTAAAATGACAGATTTCTGCACTGCGGCGTACACTAAAAAAATAATCGTTGTGGGTTCTTGGGATTAGCTTTGGTGTACCTGTACTGCCACCAGAAAGCTGAAAAAATGCCACCTCATCTGCATTACTTGGCACTGCTGTTAATAATGTACTTGTCGATGAAGCAAGTACATTTTCAAGAGTCTCAGTCCATTCTGATTTCCCAACAATCAGGGCGTGCTGCGATTCTTTTGACAATACATTCAATGTGTTGAAAAAAGCACCATCATGAAACAAAGCATGTTCGTCACTGGCGACGATAATCTTTGGTTCAATTTGTGTGACGTAAGCGGTTAACTCCATTTTGTTATGACTAAACAATGCGTTCACAGGAGCAACGCCAAGACGCATAAGCGCAAAAAACACCACATAAAATTCAGCAATATTAGGAAGCTGGACTAATGCAGTATCTCCAGCTCGTAAACCGAGATCCTGAAAATACACAGCTAATCGTTTGGATTGAGAGCACAAATCTTGATAGTTCAACGATCTTTCACCACAAATAACTGCAACATTTTCTTGTGGTGCGATGTCAATTAAATCCAGTAATGGCCGATCAGTCCAATAACCCTTTTCCCGATATTTCTTGGCAAACGATTCTGGCCAAGGCGTAAAAGCAATACTCATATCACATCTTCCTTTATTCCAAATGCATTCAGCATGGTGCGCATTTTAGCGCTGGTTTCTAACCACTCACTCTCTGGATTTGAATCAGGCACAACCCCAGCTCCAGCGAATAAGGTCACTTTGTTACCTAATACTTCGGCACAACGTATGGCAATAGCCCATTCACCGTTACCTTCTGCATCACACCAGCCAACTAAGCCACTGAAAAACCCACGCTGATGGGGCTCTAGCGCTGCAATATGATGCTGCGCGGACACAGTTGGTGTGCCACACATGGCCGGCGTTGGGTGTATTTGTTTAATAAGATCAAACATGGAAGGTGGGTTTACGGTGGGAAGTGTTGCTTCAATGTCCGTTGATAAATGCCACATAGTTGGTGTCGAGATTAAACTGGGCACTTCTTGCGTTTTAAGACTTTCTACTACAGGCAATAGTGCTGCTCGAATTGCATCAACAACAAGGCGGTGCTCATACTGATCTTTTGCTGAATTTGAAAGTGTTTTTGCTGCTTGTCGATCTGCATCAAGGTTAATTAAGCGTTTTGCAGACCCTGCTAATGGGTTTGAGAATATCTTATTACCCTGCTTCCTAATCAGTAATTCAGGGCTCGCGCCAATTAAAACACGATTATTAAGGGGAACACTAAAGTGATAAGCACTTGGGTTTTGCGCCATTATATTGGCTAATAAACGAGGCACATCAACACTTCTATCTAAGGTTAACTTTAGTATTTTAGATAAAACAACTTTCTTCAAAGGACTGTTTTCAAAGGTAGACAGTGCCTGCTCTATCATATCTAAAAAATCTACATAATTTGGAGCAAAGCTTTGCTCACTAGCATGATGAATAAAGTCCTTATCGACAAATGGAGACAAGCTACGATCCAGAGGCTTCACTCTTTCATGCCACTCAGGCACCACCAGTTGAACCGGCTGATTCATATCGAATGGAATAGCCCCTACTAAAATGGGATTACGCCTTCCTCGAGCCTGCTCTCTTTGAAAGACAGCCTGGACTTCTTGATGGAAGGTATTACTCAGCAGAGGGATAGCAATACGTTGGCGAATACCATTAGTACGCACAAGATTGGAATTCGAATTAAATAAAAACACATCATCTTGCGACCGATCCGGTACTAAAGCATTGGCATGTTCAGGGAAGGTAATGTCCATAATATCTCCTGTAATGATAACCATTATCAAAAAGAAATATATCCTTATTGATAATCATTTTCAATTAAAGAGATAATAAACACTTGTAAATTATCCGTAAGCGTACTATTAAAAATAGAGAGCATTTTAAAAGATAATCAATTTTAAAGTGCTCTGGCACTCATACTGAGCATAGGGAAATCGAAAAATCATTCTTAGCTAAAGAGTACTCTATGAATCAACTTCTTAAACTTACACTGATTTTAGTGGTGTTTTTTTTGTCTGGGCTAACCCAAGCGAAAATGACCGTCATTAATGACGTTTTAGGTCGAAAAGTCGCACTGGAATTACCTGCACAAAGAGTCGTTTTAGGAGTTTACGCAGAGGATTACATGGCCATTGGCACTGAAAGTGCTTTTGATAACGTCGTCGGCCTATCACGAGATACCTGGAAAGCTTGGCGGCCGGCCAATTGGAATCTCTATACAAATTATCGCCCTTCGTTAAAAGACATCCCAGACATTGGTGAAGTTGAAAATCAAACATTTTCCATTGACAAAGTGATCCACCTAAAACCAAGTGTTGTTGTGCTAGCTGATTGGCAATATAAAAGCTTAGGAACAAAAATTGCAGACCTTGAAAAAGAGGAAATCTCCATTGTTGTCATTGACTATAACGCCCAAACATTACAGCGACACATCAGCAGCACGCTCATTATTGGCCAGCTAACGGGACAAGAAAAACGCGCAAAAAAAATTGCAGCGGAATATAGAAACACAATTGAGACAACATTAAAACGTATCAAATCAGCCAAATTACCACCGCCTAGAACGTATGTTGAGAATGGAAATAAAGGCCCTAGTCAGTACAGTGTGACGTACGGAAAAAATATGTGGGGGGCCATTGTAACTATGATGGGAGGTGACAATATTGCCACACCGTATATCGAGTGGTGGGGGTTAATGAACCCTGAGCAAGTGTTAGATTCAAAACCCGAAGTCATCTTCCTTTCAGGCACCGAATCGGGGGTAAAAACAGACGCCATGGCGATGGGGCAAGGTATTGAGCGAACACTGGCAGAATCTCGTTTAAAAGGTTTTACCGAACGCGCGGGCTGGGAAAATTTGCCAGCCATTAGAGATAACCGTATCTATGGAGTCTATCATGGCGCGTCCCGAACTATATTAGATGCTGCAATGGTTCAATTTGTGGCAAAGTCTTTATACCCAAGCTTATTTAAGGACATAGACCCAGAACAAGAATACTTAAACTTTTATATAAAATATTTACCCGTCACACCTGAAGGGACGTTTACCGTTCACATAACCAATTAACTTCTAAGATACCTTTTCACGCCATCAACAAAGGTCTTTAAATATAAAACCTTTCTCACTCTATGTTAGCTCATTCACTACACCTCAGTAATGATCCTTAAATGCAGCTTAAATCTTATTAATATACTCAAAAACCTTGCTAATTTTTCGCCTATCCGTAACATCCGAAACAAAAATCATTCTCAACAAAAGGGCATTCATTAATGAATCCACGTGTACTGCTTATTTTAGCTTTAGGTATCTCTATTTTTGCTGGTTCCGTTCAAGCAAAAATGACAGTCATTAACGACGTATTGAGCAGAAAAGTTGAACTAGACTTACCGGCTAAGCGTGTCATCTTAGGTTTTTACGCTGAAGATTACATGGCCATAGGCACTGAAAAAGCACTAGATAATGTAGTTGGCATCTCTCGTGACACCTGGGAAGGATGGCGCCCCTCAAGTTGGAGCCTTTATACTAATTATCGCCCCTCACTAAAGAATATTCCTGATGTTGGTGAAGTAGAAGCTCAAACTTTCTCTATTGAAAAAGTCATAAGCCTTAAACCAAGTGTTATTCTTCTAGCAGATTGGCAATATAAAGGCCTTGGCACTGATGTCGGGCGCTTAGAAGATGCTGGTATTCCAATTGTTGTTGTCGATTACAATGCCCAAACACTAGAGCGTCACATCAAGAGTACACAGATTATTGGTGAATTAACTGGGCAAGAAAAACGTGCTCAAGAAATCGCAGATGACTATCAACATACTATAGAATCTACCTTACAGCGTATAAAAGCCGCTAATTTACCAAAACCACGCACCTATGTTGAGTTTGGCAATAAAGGTCCAAGCCAATATAGCTTTACTTATGGCAAAAATATGTGGGGAGCTGTCATTACCATGATGGGTGGCGATAATATTGCAGCGCCATTTGTGGAATGGTGGGGACCAATGAATCCAGAACAAGTTCTGGCTTCACGACCTGAAGTTGTATTTCTAGCAGGCACTGAATCAGGTATGACAGGCGATGCAATAGCCATGGGGCAAGGTGTCGATAGAAAACTGGCAGAATCTCGTCTCGCGGGCTATAAAACTCGCACGGGATGGGAACAAATGCCAGCAGTAAAAAACAACCGCGTATACGGTATTTACCAAGGCGCTTCTCGTACTATTTTAGATGCCTCTATGGTTCAATTTATCGCTAAATCTATGTACCCAAGCTTATTCAAGGACATAGACCCAGAACAAGAATACTTAAACTTTTATAAAAAGTATTTACCCGTCATGCCAACAGGCACCTTTACCGCCCAAATATCAGAGTAATACGTCTCAACTCAAGCCTATGAAGGAGGAGCATACGCTCTCTCCTTTCTAGCCCTGTTTAGGTCCATTTTTTACTCTATGTTGAAATGACTCTTAAATGCACTTTAAATCGTAACAAAGTTCTTGATTAATTCTCATCTATCCGTAAGATTCCAAACAGAAATAATTCTCAACAAAATAGCTCGTTAATGGATCTGCGTATAATTATGAGATTGGCCATTTCTAGGGCTTGATACAAATGTTAAACGTCTAGAAGCAGCAGATATTTCAAGTGACGCTATTAATTACATAGCCCGACTAGAGCGACACATCAAAAGTACACAAATTCTTGGTAAATAATAATGCAATCAGCCTTAATCTCTGATGCCGTATCAAAGCAACGACGAAGTGAAAAACGTCGTTGGTCAGTCATCAGCATCTTACTCACCGTTCTCGTCTTTTCTTTTGTATTGGATATTGCAACAGGGCCATCTTTACTGAATATAAAAGATGTTGCGAATGCCCTACTCAACCTAATTGGTTTCCCTGTTGAAGTAGATGCAACAACACAAGTCATTGTCTCTAACTTACGCCTTCCAATCGCCATTATGGCTGTCGTAGTCGGTGGTGTGTTAGGTGTTGGTGGCGCAGAAATGCAGACCCTACTTAATAACTCTATGGCAAGCCCATATACATTGGGCATGGCGGCTGCAGCCGGTTTTGGTGCTGCAATGATGTTATATTTCGGCTCATTGGGAATTAACACCAACATTGCAGTTCCACTAGGAGCATTTGTTTGTTGTATGCTAGCTGCTGCGTTTTTGTTTGCTCTGGCCACTATGAGACACATTAGCTCAGGACAGCTTATATTGGCTGGAATCGCTTTATTATTCCTTTTTCAATCTTTGTTGTCGCTTGTGCAATTTATATCCTCACCAGAACTAAGCCAGCAAATTCTATTCTGGCTTTTCGGCAGCTTATCAAAAGCCTCTTGGTCTAATCTTTCTATCATTATTGGTGTCACTGTCGTCTGCATGTTCTTTTTAATTCGCGACGCATGGAAACTAACCGCATTAAGATTAGGTGAAGAAAGAGCAAAAAGTCTTGGTGTTAATATCACTCAGCTCAGGTTACGAACTCTGCTGATCGTTGCTGTCATGACCGCAACCGTCACAAGTTTTGTTGGCATTATCGGTTTTGTAGGCATTGTAGCCCCCAATATCGCAAAGATTTTAGTGGGTGAAGATCAGCGTTTTTTCTTACCACTATCCTTTATTATTGGGGCTTTTTTACTCTCTAGCGCATCAGTACTGTCTAAGGTAATTGTGCCCGGTGCCCTTTTCCCAATTGGTATTGTTACAGCCATCATCGGCGTACCTTTCTTTTTCTGGCTAATTTTAGGCAAAAGGCGCTAATTTATGTTGCAAGTAACTAACCTTAACGTCTCTCTGGATAAACTCGTTCTAGCCAATGATATGTCGTTTGCCTTAGAACCAGGTAAAGTAAACGTAATTATTGGGCCAAACGGCACAGGCAAAAGTACGTTATTAAAAACCTTGTTTGGCGATATTCAGGCTGCATCAGGCCAGATCACTTTTTCCAACCAAACCTTACAACGCAAGCAGTTATCTCAGTGGCGTAAAGAATTTGGCTACATGCCTCAAGACATTCGTCTCGATGTGGAATTAAGTGTTTTAGAGGTCGTATTACTTGGGCAATTAGACACTTTAGGGTTTCGCTTAAACGATAACGTAATTGCTGAAGCCTTGTCGGCTCTAGATAAAATTGGTTTACTTCATCTTGCCGAAAAACAAGTAAATAAACTCAGTGGCGGTCAATGCCAGATGATTTTGTTTGCTCAAGCTTTGATGAGAAAGCCCAAAATACTCATGCTGGATGAGCCTGTTAGTGCATTAGACCTACATTTCCAACATGTTCTTTTAGATCATTTAGATGCTCAAACAAAAGAACAAGGCTGGATTACCTTGATGGTCCTTCACGACCTTAATCTTGCGGCCCAATACGCGGATAATCTATTGGTTCTTAAAGACGGTGAGCTGGTTGCCAGTGGCCATCCAAGTGACATTCTAACACCTAGTCTAGTGCAAAACGTTTACAATGTTCGCGCTGAAGTTACCAAAGATACCTCTGGGATTCCTTTTGTCCGTACCATTCGGAACAGTCGCCCTGTTACCATCAAGAACAAAGAACCAGCAGAACAACTAAAAAAAGTCGCAGACGGTGTGTTCTAAACACTCGAATCAACGCGAAACTTACTTAGACTCCATACTCTTGCTTCACTGTATTTTATTAGGGCATCAATAAATAACATCATGTTTTCTAAACACCTGATAAAAGACTGGGCACTACTCTCTCCAGCGGGAAGAGTATTGGTGATCAATGGTTTCACATTCAATCTTGGCTTTTATATGTTGTTGCCTTATTTAGCTGATCATTTACAGCACAATTTAGGTATCAGCGGCTGGTATGTTGGTGTGATCATCGGGCTTAGAGTATTAAGCCAACAAGGTATGTTTTTGGTAGGTGGCACCTTAGGTGATAGGTTAGGCTACAAACCACTGATTTTAATTGGGTGTGCTGTTCGAATTGTTGGCTTTACCTTGCTAGGTATTGGACAAACCGTCCCCATTTTATTAATAGGGGCATTTTGCTCTGGTTTTGCCGGCGCACTTTTTACTCCGAGCAGTCAAGCCTATTTAGCCTCCGAATACCCCGAACAAAAGGCCAGAGATAAAGTATTCGCACTACAGAATCTAATGTCTGGCGCAGGAATGTTACTTGGTCCATTAGTAGGCTTATCTTTACTATACTTCGACTTCGCTTTAGTTGGCGTCATCTCTTCAGGATTATTTACTTTATTACTCGTTATCCAGTGGCGCTTTTTACCTGAATTGACATCACAAAAAAACACAACACACACGCATTCGCGGTTTTGGAAACAATGGGGACAAATGCTTACGCATAAAACCTTTATGCAATTTGTACTGTGCTCTTCAGTCTACCATTTATTATTCCACCAGCTGTATATCGCCGTCCCTCATGAAATTCGTACCGTTACTCAAAACGTCAGTATCATTACTTGGGTATTTGCAACTTCTTCCATCATGGGAGTGTTAATGCAAATGCCGGTTAGTCGATTTGTAGAATCTCGCTTAGGTACAGCGCGCGGTATTGGATTAGGTATGGCAATTATGGGTTCTAGCTACTTATGGCTCAACCTTAGCCTAGTTTGGCTACCCGCATTGCCCTTTATTATTTGCGCGATCTTTTTTAGTCTCGGCTCTATGCTGGTTTTTCCATTACTAGGCGCTTATATCCCTAAATTTTGTACTGCCAACGAACTAGGCAGCCATTACGGTTTGTATTCTTGTATAGGCGGTATTTACGCATTTATCGGCAACATCAGTACCGGTTGGCTGTTATCTTCAACAAACATAGATCATGCTTGGGTTTGGTCTGGATTAGCTGGATTTGGGATGCTGTCAGGGATACTGCTTTTCCTACAAGTAACAAGTCATACCAAAAACAAACACATGGTTTTCTCGCGCTGATACCACAACCTTTCACATCAAAAAATTATTTTTCAACACTTATATTCATATATATGTAAAGTTTTCTTAATATACTTAATTATAAGATAGAGTTATGTTAAATTAAGTAAATATTACGTATGAAATAATCACGTAATTCACATGGATGATATTTTTGCAGGAGCAAACAAATGATTATAAGTCATGATAATTCCCATGGTTTAAAAAAACCGTTTTCAAAACAATCATTTACGTTACCTCTTTCCACAGCTCAACGTGGACAATGGATCGCCCAAAAATTAGCCCCTAAAAATACTGCCTTTAATATTGCAGAATATGTCGAAATTAAAGGGGGCATTGATGTCATTCACTTTACTTCCGCTATAAAACAACTCATTAGCGAAGCAGATTGCATTCGTAGTCACATTGTTGAAGAAAATGACGAAATTTTTCAAATAATTCAATCTTCAGACGAAGATTATTTTTCTTTACTTGATTTCAGTTCAGCCAGCAATCCTCATCAAGCCGCAGTGGAATGGATGACGGCTGATATGATGCAGCCACTCAACAAACCAGATGATAAGCTATGGCGTAGCGCTTTAGTTCAAATAGATGAAAACCACTATTACTGGTACCACCGCTGCCATCATGTAGCACTTGATGGTTTTGGAGGGAATTTACTCACTCTAAGACTCGTTGAAATATACAATGCGCTGCTGAATAATAATGATATTAGTCCAACTCCTTTTAGCTCTATCGCAGCACTTGTCGAAAGCGAACGTGAATACAAGTCTTCTAAGCGTTACAAAAAAGATCGCCAATACTGGTTAGGAAATCTAATTAACTTACCTGAAACCACATCGCTTTCTCAAAGAATCGATCTTTCTCAGAATCAAAAGCAGTTACGTAAATCACTTACTTTATCTCAAGAATTAAAAGATAAACTGATTACGATTGGCCAACAAGTAAACGCAAGCCTACCGCAAACGCTTATTGCGCTTGTTGCCGCGTATTTTTACCGAATGACAGGTGCCAATGATCTAATTTTTGCAATGCCTGTTACAGCAAGAACGCAACGATTACAACGCAACACACCAGGTATGATGGCCAACGCCGTTCCTATAAGACTAAGCTTATCAACAGAAATCACGCTGGAAGAGTTAATTACCCAAGTATCTAAAGTGGTACTTAGAGCGTTACGTCATCAACAATATCGTTACGAGGACCTAAAACGGGAACTAGGCTTAATGTCTGCTGGACAGCAAATTGCGTCGTTAGGCGTCAATATAGAGCCTTTTGACTATGACTTAACATTCGGCGAGTGCTCAACCTCTCTACATAACTTAAGTAATGCCTTAATCGATGACCTTACTGTTTTCATCTTCGATAGAAATGACAACAATGGACTAAAGGTAGAGTTTGATGCCAACCCCACTCGTTATACCGAACAAGAATTAGAAAATCACTTAACTCAATTCGAACGCCTAGTAGATGGGATGATAGTAGCACCCAGCAATCCTATCAGTAAGGCAACGCTACTAACCCAAAGCGAACGCCATAAAATTCTGTATAAATGGAACGACACGGCGTGCCCTATCCCGCAAAAGTCTGTGGTTGAAGCATTTAATAGTCAATCTGCAAACACTCCGAAAGCTTTGGCAGTATGCTCTGAACAAAGCGCATTAAATTATTCAGAGCTAGACGCATTGTCTAATGCGTGGGCAAATAAACTGATAAAAGAACAAGTTTGCCCCGGTGATTTGGTCGCGATAGCGCTCACTCGTAACACAGACATGCTTGTTGCTTTGCTCGGCACATTAAAAGCTGGAGCGGCTTATTTACCACTGGACCCAGATTTTCCAGAAGAACGCCTTCGCAGCATAGTTGAAGACGCTAAGCCAAAATTAATACTCAGCTGTCATAGTGCCATTAGTCAGCTCCCCAAAGTAAATACGCCAATAATACTCATTGATGAGCCACATTCCGATATTTCCTTAGACAGCCGCGTGACTCACCCTACTGGAATTACAATCCAAGGAAATAGCACTACCTATGTTATCTATACATCTGGTTCAACAGGACGTCCTAAAGGTGTAGAAATTCCTCATAATGCTTTGATGAACTTCTTACACGCCATGCAAGCAGAACTAAATCTTACGAGTAAAGATAAGTTCTTAGCAGTGACAACCATTTCATTCGACATTTCCATTCTTGAATTATTTTTACCATTGACCCTTGGAGCATCCGTCGTCATTGCAGATAGAAAAACCGTCCGCGACCCTAAAGCCTTAACAGAGCTTGCCGTCAAAGAAAACGCAACATTGATTCAAGCTACCCCATCTCTTTGGCAAGCATTATTACCGACATACAACAATGAATTAAATGGCATCCGACCTTTGGTTGGAGGCGAAGCGCTACCAGGTCAACTCGCTCAAACAATGGCAAAACTTGGTCACCCTGTTGTCAACCTATACGGACCAACAGAAACAACGATTTGGTCAAGCATTATGCCCCTTACAGAACAAACGGACCTTCGCAACCCTCCAATCGGTCGACCGCTGCTAAATACTCAAATGTATGTTTTAGACCATGCAATGGAACCTGTTCCAGTCGGCGTGACAGGTGACTTATATATTGCAGGTGATGGTTTAGCACTAGGTTATTACCAACGTCCAGACTTGACAAACGAGCGTTTTTTACCAAACCCCTACGGTGACGAAGAAAGCCGTCTGTATGTCACTGGAGATAAAGCTCGCTGGCGACAAGATGGCATACTGGAGTACCAAGGTCGCGACGACCATCAAATCAAAATCCGTGGTTTCCGTATTGAAATGGGCGATATTGAATCCGCTCTGCTGGCATGCCGTGAGGTTATTCAAGCCATAGTTGTTGCACAAACCTCTCCCAATGGAGACAAGCAGCTGGCGGCTTACGTTATACCAGTAGACAAGAATCTTGACACCAGCGAACTTCGTCGCCAGCTAATTAATGTGCTTCCCGATTATATGGTGCCTGCGCACTTCATGTTGCTAAATGAAATACCATTAACACCGAATGGAAAGGTGGACTGTAAAGCCTTGCCATTGCCGACTTGGCAAGCATCAAATAGCTATGAGCCACCAAGAAATCAATTAGAAGAAATGCTCACGAGCCTTTGGGCGGAAACGCTGGGGCTAACTCTTGTTGGCATCCGCGATAATTTTTTTGAAATTGGCGGTGATTCCATATCTGCAACAAGGATTTTAAATCACATCCAGAAGAACTTATTAATTGAAGTGCCATTAGGCGTTCTGTTTAAAGCTTCCACTATTGCTGATCTTTCTGATTACTTAAGTAAAAGCGAAGATTGGGATCCGATGATTAGCACACTTCCTATCAAATCCAGTGGCACGGATTCTCCACTGTTTTGTATTCATCCAGCTCTCGGCCTTTCTTGGGGATACGCGGGACTCCTGCGCCATCTGTCCAAATCAACCCCAGTATATGGTTTACAAGCAACAGGATTACGTCATGCGGCACGTTTACCTGAATCCATAGAAGAAATGGCTGAAGAGTATTTATTACAAATTAAGCGCGTTCAACCTCAAGGACCATACCGTCTACTAGGCTGGTCATTTGGTGGTTTGGTTGCCCATGCAATTGCTGAAAAACTGCAAGCGCAAAGTGAAACAGTATCTTTTTTGTGCATGCTAGACAGTTACCCATACAAAATTGGTTATCAACAGCCACAAAACGAAGCAGACATTGTTAGAGCCGCCCTACTATTTCTTGGCTATGACCTTAGTACACTAGAAAAGCTACCTATTAACAAAGAAGAGTTAGCATCGCTCCTTTGGCGAGACTACGATGATTCATCCATGTCTGTGGTTCAAGACATTCAGAAAAGCCAAGCCGATATTATGGACCGAGTTCAAGCTATTATCGAAAACAACTTAACGCTCGCTGGTCGCTTCAAACCAGGGAAAGTTAATGCCGACCTATTGTTCTTTGTCGCTGAAGAAAGTGCTAATGGCTCTATGGGGAATATTCTAGAGCATCAATCCAATGCTTGGAGTTCAAGAACCTCTGGCAAGATAGAGACTCATAGCATTTCCTGTCGACATCAAGATATGCTGGATTCTGAACCTCTCAGTATCATTGGCCCAATCATCAAAGAACAATTATTGAAGTTGACAGAAAAAGCCTCAGGCTAAAGCCAAGTAGTCATTCTATGAATAGCCGTCAGCATAATACTGACGGCTATTCATAGCTCCTATCCCCCAATCAATAACGTAATTGCTCTAACCCACAAAACGGATCTATCGCTGTCGTTTCACTAAACGTCAAACGCCCAACGATTCCATCAACTACGGCTTTTTGCACTTCCAATAAAGGACTGTACGCGTTGATGTAGGTTGGTACTTTAGGTGCATCATATAAAAGATAAGGATGCCCAAATGACACCATTACCGTTGGAATATCAACCCAAGGACGATACATGGCGTTACCAAAGCCTTCATGCAAAGCCATCCAATCAATATAGATATGCGACTTCACCAACATAGATTCATCCGCACTGAGATAAAGCACCCAATCATAGTTTTTCGTATCCAATGCCATTCCGGCTTCAAACACAGTGACTTCAAAACCTTCATCTTCCAACATTTTAGGTACATGAAGTGGTATAGCTTCAGGCACAAAAATGTTTTTGATTCCTGTTGATATCACTAAAACGCGTTTGTGTTTCGCTGGACTGATTGGCAAAATATCATGGCGATTTTTCACCAAATGTACAGTACGACGATTTAACTCAGGTATCTTATCGGCGTAGTCAGAAGCCAACAGTGCGTTAAATTTATCAGCGCTGATTTCTTCCTGTTTATGCTGCAACCCCAAAGCGGCTTTCATCGCCAAAATACGCAGCACAGATTGCTCTAAGCGCACTTCAGAAACTCGACCTTCTCGCACCGCTTTGAGCATGTAAGCGTAATCCTCGACAGGGTCTTTGCAAAACAACAGCATGTCGCAACCGTTTTCAATGATCTCAGCAACCACATCTTCACGTTTAGCCCAGCTACTCAAACCCGCCATGACAGTAGCATCTGAGACAATTAAGCCATTAAAGCCCAGCTCTCTACGTAAGAGTTGTTCATTAAGCAATTTACTCACACTGGCTGGTCGCCACCATTCTTCAGGGTTATTTTCATGAGTCTTTACATATTCAGGCAATGCAATATGTGCCGACATGATCGACATCACATTGCTATCAATCGCACTGCGATAAAGCCGCCCATAACGCTCTTCCCATTCCGGCATAGTGAGCGGATTAACGGTTGTTACTAGATGCTGATCACGATCATCAAAACCTTCACCAGGCCAATGTTTCGCCGTTGCCGCTATGCCATTTTTTTGGAATGTATTGATATTAGAACAGCTCATGGTTTCAATAATATCCACGTCACTACCGTAAGATCGAGTGCCTACGACGGCACTGCGAAACTTAGCATTAATATCGACAACCGGTGTGAATGACCAATTAATTCCCAGCAACTTTGCTTCTTGTGCAATCACGTTAGTACAGTATTCCACTGCACTCTCGTCTTTTAATCCAGCAAGACCAAGTTGATTAGGCACTTGGGCACCAAACGGAAAGCTCATACCGCCGCCTTCCAAGTCGCCACTCACCAAAAGCGGTACATTAGAATGGCTACGCAACTGATTCATCATCTTTACTTCAGCATCAAGATCTTGCCCAACAAACTTAGTAATAGCACCAGGTTGAATGGTATCGATAAGAGACAACTCTTCCGCAGAGTTTGCTCTAACAATAAGGTTGAACAGTTGCCCTACTTTTTGCTCTAACGTTAGCTTTGAATAGGTTTCATCCACCCAAGCGAGCTCATTGTCACCTAGAAAAAACGGTGCGTTACGGAATGCTTCATTCATAATAAAATCTCAGTACTCTTTAGTTAGCTCGATTCGCATCGCGAGTCACTCGTAATTCAGATTGCATAGTGTCCTCTATGGCTTGCGTAATCGGATAAAAGTAAGCAATAAAGGCAATACAACCAGCACCAAAGGCAGGAATTAAGCTCATGAAAAGTAAAATCATCTGAGCGGATTCTGCCGTTTGTTCCACCCCTGCCTGATAACCTGCAAGACTTAACCCAATGCCAACCAATGCTCCGCTTAGCCCCATACCAAACTTATGTGAAAAGGTTGCTGAACTGGTCGACAGACCAACCACACGGCGCCCTGATTTCCACTCAACATAATCTGCAGTGTCGGCAACCAACCCCCACAATGATGAAGCGGCTATGCCTTTTGACAGCTGATTCAAAAAGATAATGGCATAAATCACATACACATCTGTTGGATCAACCCAGTATAAATTACTGATCAAACACATACTCAACAGTGCACCTACAATCACTAGGTTTCGCTTTGAATAACGTTTAACTAACTGAGACATCAAAGCGGAACCTACGATCATCCCTAGGCTGGCCATGGTAAAAAACATACCTGCTTTGCTAGCGTCGCCCACGATATAAGTAAAATAATACATACCCACAGCAAATGGCATGATCGTAAAAGTAAACAGAGGAATGCCCATTAAGATGGTGATCCACCAAGCACGGTTTTTAATCACCACGGCGAAATCGTCTTTTAAAGAAGAGTGCTGTTTGATCATTGGAACACGTTCTTTGACGCGCGAAAAACACAACCAGAACATCACAATCATGACGGCACTAAGCAACATCAGAGTGTATTGAAAGCCCTGCTGTTTATTACCGTTACCAAAGAATTCAACCAGAGGCAAAGTACTTGCATTCACCATTAACGCACCAGTAAACGCCAATACCATGCGAAACGATGCCATCTGACCACGCTCAACAGGGCTGTCCGATATGGTAGCAGGCAAAGAAGAATATGGAATATTGATGGCGGTATAGAGTGTCATCAATAGGATATAGGTCACAAACGCCCAGATGATCTTACCGGACTCACCCATATCAGGCGTCGTAAACGTGAGTACAGCGACAATCGCCAGAGGAATAGGAACATAGAGTAAGTAAGGGCGGAATTTGCCAAATCGAGTTTGAGTTCGATCACCTATCATGCCCATAATCGGATCAGATATGGCATCCCACATTCGCGTGACGAAAAACAACGTCCCAACAACTGCAGCAGAAAGGCCATACACATCGGTGTAGAAAAACATCAAATAGGTGCCAACCGCCGTAAACACCACATTACTGGCTAAGTCACCAAAGCCATAACTAACCTTATCGAAAAACGATAACTTCTTCATAATGAAACCTTATTTATATTTATTGTTTTCATTCATTATGGGAATTAATCGCAGGCACGCTATCCTATTTTTGACCTCTTCATTAGCCGTTTTTTGACATGGCAGACACTATTTAAAAAAAGAGACCTTTAAAGGTACAAGAATTGCCTATCTAACCACGGCATAATTCGCTGCTTCAATAAAACCAAATCTACCCCTGCATAAGCCTGCCCAATACTCACTAAATTCACCGGTTCCCGCTTAAGACGAAACTCCGTCGGCGTACAATCGTATTCTCGACGAAAGGCTGTATTAAACGCTTTTACAGAAGGAAAACCGTGGTCTAAAGCGATATCTGATATGGCTTTTTTAGGTTTCTGAGCTAAGTCTGACAAACTTTTTTCTAATCGATAAAGCGTCAAATAGCGTAAAAAAGTCTCACCTACTTTGGCTTTAAAATAGCGGCTTAAATAGGCTTCTGACAGCCCACGCTCCTCGGCAAGCAAGGATAAAGAAATATGTTCTTGGTAGCGCAAGGTTATCTGACGCAAAAGATCATTCATCAATAACGTAGATTCCAGAGAGTCCGTTTTAATTGCATTAATTGAAGGAAAATAACGAACAAACAGCAAACCAAGTTGAGCAAGAAAACTGGCTTGCGCTTGTTGCCAATGTTCCGCTTTATAGTGCTGCTCCCACCACAAATGCGCCATTAGTCGTTTAATTTCAGGCAACATACTCTTCTGAACTAGACTCCAGCTTTTCATTGGGGAAGTATCTAGCGCCACTCCAACAAAGTTATATTGCAAACAAAGAACGAGATTATCTTCCTCGGTCGATTGTGTCGCATGAGGCAACGCTTTATTAATAAACAAAACATCGCCTTCCTGCAAAAGCAGTATTTCATCCATTACCTGAACACGAATACGGCCTTTTACCACCCACAAGCATTCATGTGCATCGTGGTGATGCAAATCACACTGAGTCACAGAATGGGCAAATATGCGGCTTTCTTCTTCTAATATTTCCGCTCTATTCGACAAATACATAGCAAATTAACATCCTTAATCATCTGACTAAAACTTAGCACAGCCGTTTCGACATGGGTTTTAGTGAACAAGAATCATAAAGAAGTAAGAGATCAAAGTCACAAACAAAAAAAGCCCCGCATCCGCGAGGCTCTTTTGCATTCATTCTAATCAGCGTTTAAAACCAAATATCTTAAACAGAGGTATTTTTCACTGGGAACATACCGTAAGCCGCTACAACTAAGAAGCAAACTACAGATACAATACAACATAAGAAAAACCTCGCCGTACTCATCTATAATCGCGCCTTAGATCAATGGCACCCGTCCAACGCGAATCTGTAAATCATTGGGGACGTTGCTTGTCTATTGAAGTCTTGGAAGTCTTGGGGTCAGATCAAGAAACTAGAGATACTGTGGCTCATGATGCCACTGAGTATTTTAAAGAATATACATCACGGAACCACACCAACAGGTTAGTTTTTGATCTGACCCCAAATTCATTATCGCAGCGAGGAAAAATATTGGGTAGGCGATTTACCCAGTGCTTTTTTGAACATAGTGATGAAGGCATTTACAGAATCATACCCCAGATTTCCCGCGACACTTTGCACCGATTTCCCCTCTGCCAACTGACTCAGTGCGATCATCAGATGCAGCTGCTGACGCCAGCGCCCGAAGCTCAATCCGGTAGCATTTTCCACCAGTCTAGCGAGCGATCGCTCACTGGTTGCAAGTCTGGCCGCCCACTGACGTAAAGTGGTACGGTCACTAGGGTCTGCAAAAAGTGCATCGGCAATGTGTCTAATTTTGGGGTGGTCTGATATGGGTAGATGCAGCTCTTTGAGCGGCGCATCAGAAAGCTGTTCGAGAAGCGCTGCAACAAGACGGGCTGTTTTACCCTCTGAAGGGTAAGCGGGATCCTGCTCAGCAAGATGCAGAACCAACTCTCGTACAAGAGGCGTTATGGCAAGGGTGCAGCATGTGTCGGGCATCACTGCCGCACTAGGCTCAATAAACAAAAAGCAGGTGCTGGCGTTTTGGGTGATTCGGCAGCTGTGAGGGGTGCCGCTTGGGATCCAGACCGCGTGCTGAGGAGGCACAAGCCATAGTGCGTCTTGTACTTCACAGCTCACCGCACCATGCAAAGACAAGATCAACTGACCCTTGCGGTGGTGATGCGGTCTAACACCGGAATGCTTCAGGTCAGGTTCGATCTGTAAGGCAACGGCTGCCTGCATGAACTCATCGGAATCGAAGTCTTCCGGTGAGGAAACCGTCTTTTTAAAATCTGGCATAATTTAGATATCACCTGTCATATTGTCTATATTTTACGCTCTTCTGATACTTTATAGTGCTTTTTTTTCTAAAGTAAAGAAGGTTAGAGAATATGTTAGACACTAAAAACAAGTGGAATACCATTGCACTTGTGGCGGGAATTCTTTTTATTGCGGTTAACCTGCGGCTTCCTTTTACCAGTATAGCGCCCGTTCTGCCGCTTATCCAAAGTGATTTCGGCTTAAGCTCCTCGGCCGTCGGTCTGCTTACTTCATTACCATTGCTGGCATTTGCTGCATTCTCACCACTGAGTGCACCTGTTGCCCGAAAGTTCGGACTAGAACGTACACTTTTTGCTGCAATGACAATCATTTCTTTAGGAATCTTGCTGCGTTCTACAGGAAGTGTGTGGGCCTTATATCTAGGTACAATACTAATAGGCACAGGGATTGCCTTGGGTAACGTACTGCTGCCTGGTCTAGTTAAACGCGACCTCTCAGCCAACGTTGCCTCCATGACAGGGGCGTATTCCATTACGATGGGGGCAGCGGGTGCGATAGGGTCTGCCATCATGATTCCTTTAACACAGGTTTGGGGCTGGAACATTGCGCTGACTTTATTAATTGCAGCCCCGCTGTTTGCGCTTATTGTGTGGTTGCCGCAGCTTAAAAAGCATGAGCCAGTGAGCCTGTCCAATCCGAAAAAATCAGCGACAGTAGCCGTCTGGAAAT
Organism: Marinomonas sp. ATLA20; assembly: GCF_057180105.1. Classification (NCBI taxonomy): domain Bacteria; kingdom Pseudomonadati; phylum Pseudomonadota; class Gammaproteobacteria; order Oceanospirillales; family Oceanospirillaceae; genus Marinomonas; species Marinomonas sp. ATLA20. Next base: position 295,825 of record NZ_JBXUKU010000003.1, on the reverse strand, counting down.
CGCCTCTAGCATGGCAGGTCACACTGTTTATGGGGCTCAATGCGATGCCTTTTTATGTCGCTGTAGGTTGGTTACCGACTATTCTGATGGATAATGGTATATCCGCCACTGAAGCAGGCTCCGTACATGGGACACTTCAACTGGCCACAGCCATTCCGGGGTTAATACTAGCAGCCACGCTGCGCCGCCTAAAAGATCAGAAACTGGCGGCCGTAACAACCAGCCTGTTGGTTGCCTTATCGTTTATCGGGCTTATTTATGCGCCAGAGTTCGCCATCTTGTGGGCTGCGCTTCTGGGCTTTGGCTCTGGTGCCTGCATGATGCTAGGTTTGACTTTCGTTGTACTGCGTACGCAGAATGCTGGCGACGCGGCTGCTCTGTCAGGAATGGCACAGTGTGTCGGGTATCTCATGGCGGCAGCAGGCCCCTTATTGCTAGGTCAAGTGCACGACTGGACGGGCGGCTGGACTGCACCGCTGTTAATTACGGCAGCTATCGCTGTTGCTGGTGCGTGTACTGGCATGATGGCTGGGCGAAACGTCCATCTTGAACCGGCTCCATCGATGCGTTAAACCCATATTTATCAGATACGGGAGATAACTCTCTCCCGTATTAGCGAAATTACGGTTACACAGATAAATATGACACCGTCATCTTAGTACAGAAAAAGTGGTGTTTGCTCTTGTCGATCAGATGGACGAATTATCGTCACTGATAAGCTCGGTTGCCCAATCGGCAAATGCCCGTACGGCTGGCGATAGAAAACGTTGATGCGGATAGAGCAAATTAACCGGTACGGACACAGGTTGCCAGTCCGCCAAAACTTCAACGAGTCGGCCTTCTTCTAGGTGTTCAGATACCACCTTCTCAGCAAGCTGCACCAGCCCTAACCCTTCAAGACACATTTTTATGTATAGCCCCGTCTCATTGGCGGCCACTGCCCCGCTAACCGGGATTGACATTTTTTCAGAGCCGCTAACAAAGCTCATTTCATTCGCTCGCTTAGCATGCCCTGAAAAATAATGAACGGCTCGGTGGTCAGATAAATCTTCTGGCGTCTGTGGAATCCCTTTCTCTTCGAGATAGGCCGGAGAAGCGCATGTCACCCAGCGAAATCGACCAAGCGGTCGTGCAACGAGCGTAGAGTCATTAAGCTCACCAGTTCGAATGACACAATCTACGCCTTCCTGAACAAGATCTACCTGTCGGTCATTAACCCCTATCATTAGATAGATATCCGGATAGCGTCTGTAAAAGTCTTGCAGATTTGGCATGATGACAAAATGGGCAATACCGCCAGGCATATCAACTCGTAAACGCCCTTGAGGCCGTTTAACGGAATCGGTCAGGCTAGACTCTGTATGCTCAATTAATTTAAGTATTTCCAAACACTGAGCCAAATACTGCGCGCCCTCTGTGGTCAAGCTGACGCGCCGTGTTGTTCTGTTCAGCAGGCGCACCTGCAAATATTTTTCAAGACTTTTAACCGTACTACTCACCGTCGAGGCTGGTAAGGACAAGGTTTCCGCTGCATAGATAAAACTCCCAGCTTCCGCCACACGAACAAAAATCTGCATTGCTTGAATACGATCCATATGCTTTTTCCAAGAGCCACAACCGATGGCGCAATTGTTCGTAATTATTGAATAATGAAAACAGTTTAACTGTCTTTTTGCGAATAGTCACTTTGCGTACCCTTGCTTCACGAAATTTCAAAAAGGTGAATTAAAGATGACCGATTACGTAAGAAATATTGTTAATAATCAGACTACAACTCCCCCTAAAACCTTGATTCGTGGGGCAACGATTCTGAGCATGGATGAGAAGGTAGGTAATATTGAGTGTGGTGATATTCTTATTACTGGATCTACCATTACCGCTGTGGGACAGAATCTAGATGCAGAGGGCGCCCATGTCATTGATGCTACCAACATCATTGCCATGCCGGGTATGGTGGACTCTCATCGTCACTCGTGGGAAGGCCAATTACGCCGCATCAACCCTAATGCCACCTGTTTGGAAGACTATAGTAACGCCACGCACTTCTCTTTCGCCAAATACTATCGTCCAGCGGATAATTATATCGGCAACTTGCTGACGGCTCTGGGCTGCATTGACGCGGGTATCACTACTGTCATAGACAATTCTCATAACAGCCGCACCGCTGAACATTCAGATGCCGCCGTTGAGGCCCTACTTGATTCAGGCATTCGCGCCATACATGCCTCGGGTGCGCCCGTTGCTGGTGAATGGGATAAAGCGCACTGGCCAGGTAACTGGCAACGCTTGCAGGAAAAATACTTTACGAATAACCCTGACAGCCTTGTTTCTCTTGGCGTCATGGCTCAGTTGGAGCCAGAGTTATGGGCCGAAGCTCGTCGATTAGGGTTACCTATTGTGACTGAGTTCTTTGGCTCTTTGATGGCGGATGAACTTGAACCACTGCATCAGCAAGGTCTTCTTGGTCCAGATAATATTTTCAATCACTGCACGTCACTGCCTGATGAAGGATGGAAAATCCTGCGTGAAGCGGGTGTTCGAGTAAACGTCTGCCCACGCTCTGATTCACACTATGGCATCGAAGACGGTATGTTCGCTATGCCAGCTGCGCAGCGTCATGGCATTAGCCCAGGACTAAGTGTCGATAATGAAACCTCTTACAGTACTGACATGTTTATGGAAATGCGTGTGGCATTTTATCTACAACGAGTCATGGGCATGCATCAGCAGAAGCACTGTGGTTCTGATCATGATCATATGCAGACAACGCTTCCAGCCGCTCAGCTTCTTAAATCCGCCACCGTTGATGGTGCCGCTTGTGCCGGTTTGCAGGACAAAATTGGCAGTTTGACGCCGGGGAAACAAGCAGACCTGATCTTGATTAACGCCAATGACATCAACCTTTACCCGTCCGGTAATGCTTTTGGCACCGTGGTGCATGCAACGGAACGTAGCAACATTGATACCGTGATAATCGCTGGTCGTATCGTCAAACAGAAGGGTCAAGTTTTGGGTGTCGACAATGAGCGTCTTCGTGCTGCCATTGATGAATCCCTAGAGCATCTGTTTGCTGCGTCTGGCTATCAGTCTGATGTATTTGCTGACGTTTTTCTGCCTTTAGAGCAGGCTAACTAATAGGGGAATACCGATGAGCATGATCTATTACTTAATTGCTTTTGCTGCCGGTCTGGGTATCACGTTGCAGACAACCTTGAACAGTCAGTTAGCAAAAGGGTTGGGTGGTGACTCTGTCACTGCTGCACTATTTTCTTTCTCGGCTGGAGCGTTCTGCCTTGGGATTTATTCACTGCTGCGAGGAGGCTTATTCTCCTCGCTTGCCGCCATTCCGTCGCAACCATTGTGGACTTTAGTGGGTGGTGTTATCGGCGCATGTGCATTATTTAGTTATGTCGTGCTGGCCCCAAAAATTGGTTTTTCAGCTTTGCTCGGGTTGGCTATTGTCGGGCAGCTGCTGTCATCACAGGTCATAGATCACTTTGGTTTGTTGGGTTCCATCCGACGCCCCGTTTCGGGGCTGAAACTTGGCGGAATGCTGGTCATGTTGATCGGACTCGCCATTATGTTGTTCGGCGACAAGTTATCCGAACGTTTTCTACACGGATAGAAGTGAACGGCTTGTGGGTGTCTGCAAGCATCGGTTCACTATAATGTTGCCTCTGGAGAATTAAAATGTTTTCAATCGTTACTGATGTTAATAATGCGTTGGGAGAATGTCCACTCTGGTGTGAAAAAACACGCAGAGTATTCTGGACAGATATTGAGGGTAGTGAGCTGCTCGCCTTTGAAGAAGAAAGCGGTATCGTCAAACGCTGGTCTCTACCCGAACGCGCTGGATCGTTTGCGCTAACTGGGAAAGCGGATGTTTTGCTTATAGGGCTAGCGTCACAGCTCGCTTTTTATGACCTGAATACGGAGGTGTTAACCCCTGTAGCATCATCACCTGGTATGACGGGGACGCGTATCGGTGATGGACGGTGCGATCGCTCTGGCAACTTTGTCTTTAGCTCCATGCTGGACGGTGACTATGTTCAAAAATGCGGACAATTTCATCGACTGAACGCTGCTACTTTGGAAACAGAAACGCTGGCATTACCTGCCGTCGTCATTCCAAACAGTATCTGTTTCAGCCCAGACGGCGGCACCATGTACTACAGCGATTCTATGCAGGGTCAGATTTTCTGCTGTGACTATCCGTCTCTCGATAATCAGCGCATTTTTGTAAAAGTCGAAGACGGTGGTGCGCCAGATGGCTCCTGCATTGATGCGCAAGGCTATTTATGGAATGCCGAATGGGGCGGTAGCCGAGTGGTACGTTACACTGATACCGGAAACGTTGACCGAGTCATCCAGTCTCCCAGTGTTCAAACCACTTGCCCAGTGTTAGCGGGACCAAGTTATGAAACGCTTTATTGTACAAGTGCGAAGGTGGGCCTAGATAAACCGACAGACAGTGATGGCATGCTGATAAAAGCGGAGGAAATGTTCTCTGCAGGACTTCCTGAAGTTAGATTTGCAGGACCACTGAATAACTAGTTCATAAAGCTCTTTTGCAAACGGCTTTTACCTCTGCCTATTTTGCTTAGGTAAACCTAATTTAAAAACGGATATGGATTTTCCATATCCGCTTTTAGCACTTAGCGTCCTAACTTTTAAATCAATACTTGTATGCTGTCTGATGCGAGTGCTAGGGGCCTTAATCTTATAAGACATTCAACTTTTAAGAGCGCTAACCATTTACTCAGTTGCTTACTAGCCAAGTATTCAAAAAAATGCAGGATGAAGTCACTCTATCGATCCTTGGTATCAAATCAGGGTGTGTATCCATGCAAATCCCTCGTTTTTCCAAGCCGAGCGGTGGTTTTGCACAACAATGGACCATAACAAACGAGTTGAAACACAAAGTCAGCAAACAAAAAAAGCCCCGCATCCGCGAGGCTCTTTAGCATTCATTCTAATCAGCGTTTAAAACCAAATATCTTAAACAGAGGTATTTTTCACTGAGAACATACCGTAAGCCGCTACAACCAAGAAGCAAACGGCAGGCACAACATATGAAAAAATCGCGCCGTACTCATCGATAGTCGCGCCTTGGATCAATGGCATCACGGCACCACCCAAGATAGCCATGACCAAACCCGCAGAACCGAATTTAGTATCACTACCAAGACCGTCCAACGCGATGCTGTAAATCGTTGGAAACATCAAAGACAAACAAGCCGAAATAGACACGATAGCCCAAACACCGGTTACACCTGGCACCATCACAGCATAAAGACACAAAGCACTGCCCAATAAAGCCAAGATACTTAACAACACAGCTGGACGGAAAAAGCCCATCAACCAAGTCATCACAAAGCGCGATACCAAGAAAATAATCAAACTGTACTGCAAGTAATCAGACGCACTGGCTTCGGTACCGCCAAGTGTTTCTTGCACATATTGAATGGTAAAGGTCCAAGTACAGGTTTGCGCTGCCACGTTGAAGAACTGTGCAACCACGCCCCAGCGGTATTGCTTTCTAGCAAGCAAGCGTCCCAGTGTCGCTACAAAATCAATCTTCTGCACTTCATCAACATTGACCTTATTAGCCGATTTAGGCACACGCATAAAATAGATAAGCGCCCAGATGATCATCAACACAAACGCCATGCCGACATAAGGTGTCATCACGCTGTTTAATTCATCCGCACGAATGCTAAGCAACATTTCTGGTGCCATGCTGGCTCTTTCTTCAGCCGTTGCTGTGTTTAAGTTGGGAAGAATCAATGTCGCGGCAAGGAATACACCAATATTGGTACCAACTGGGTTAAACGCCTGAGCTAAGTTCAAGCGACGCGCTGCGCTGCCTTCTGGCCCCATGGTCATCACAAAAGGGTTCGCCGAGGTTTCTAAAATAGACAAGCCTGCTGCCAAAATAAACAAGGCAGCTAAAAAGAAACCATACGTCATCGAAACACTGGCAGGATAAAACGCCAAGGCACCTAAAATCGCCAAGCCTAATCCTGTCAACACGCCCGCTTTATAAGAGTAACGGGCATTAATAAACGCAGCAGGAATCGCCAAGCAGAAATACGCGCCATAATAAGCGAACTGTACTAAAGCCGATTCAAAGGTGCTCATGGTAAAAATTTTGCTAAACACTTTTACCAAAGGATCTGTCATGTTGGCGGCAACGCCCCATGCAGCAAAACAGGTAATCAATAAGATAAACGCGATTTTCATGTTCGGATAAACGAACGGAGCAGATAAGGATTTTTCTGGAGCTGTATTTTGATTTTTCATAAAGCAAACAACATCTATTATTTTATAGTTGGATGATAGGATGCGCCCCACAGGCACTTCACTACCATCAGACATTGATATGGGCCAACCGTAGTTAGGGCAGTATTTTGGTAGATTTAAAACCACCAAAAGCGCCCTTTCTACGACCAACATCAAACACAAGGTGCGAAATCCTACCACCAACCTTCTATAAAAATGCGCTTGCAGAACAAAACTTAGCGCTTTGTAAACGAATTGATATTTTCTTACCCATTTCATTAACATAAATGAAATATTGATGACTGGCGGTTCATTTTTTCAGTCAAAACAAGATACTAAACATAGCCTATTCACTTACTGGCATTCTCTCTGAGCAACCTTAATGCATTCGCAGTAACCAAGGCCGTTGCGCCAGAATCCGCCAACACGGCAAGCCAAAGCCCAGTTAAACCCAACAAGGTTGTCACCAAAAACACCGCCTTTAATCCTAAGGCAATGGTGATATTTTGACGAATATTGGCATTGGTCGCACGGGATAAGCGAATCATCTCAGCCAAGCCTTGCAAACGATTATGCGTCAGTGCTGCATCCGCCGTTTCTAACGCCACGTCTGTGCCGCTCCCCATCGCAATGCCTATGGTAGATGCCTTCATCGCTGGTGCGTCATTAATACCATCACCCAACATGGCGGTGGCTTGTTGTTGATTCAATTCAGTCACCGCGGTGACTTTATCTTCCGGCAACAAACTCGCGCGGTAATCTATGTTCAGCTCCGCGGCAATCGCCGCTGCGGCACGGGCATTATCACCGGTTAGCATTACACCATTAATACCCAGATCAGCTAAGTCTTTAAGCGCGGCTTTAGCGTCATCGCGCAATCTATCCCGCAACGCGATCAAGCCAGAAAGTTCGCCATCTTCAAGTACAACAACGACCGTTTTACCTTCTTCCTCAAGGCCAATAACTTGCTGTTGAATAGCACCGTCTAATGCCTGTTCTAACTTACTTGGCGCGCTTATGCTGATTTTCTTACCAGCAAGGTATCCTTCTACACCAACACCCGCCAAGGTTTTGCGATTGTCTGCATGAACTAGAGCAACACCCTGCTGCTCGGTGTAATCCACAATAGCCTTCGCCAATGGATGATGGGACCCCATTTCAACCGACGCTGCTGCCGCCAAGACATCACTCACATTTGCATTATTAAAAGGCACCACATCTGTCACGCTTGGTTTGCCTTCTGTGAGCGTACCGGTTTTATCAAAGGCGATGGTTTTGATTCGGCCTAATTGCTCTAACGCCAATCCGCCCTTAATCAAAGCGCCTCGACGAGTGGCCGCCGCTAGACCAGAAGTGATCGCGGCTGGCGTAGAAATGACCAAGGCACAAGGACAGCCAATCAATAACAAAGCCAAGCCGCGATAAATCCAGGTATCCCAAGGTTGAGCGAAAGCCAGAGGTGGAATCAAAATCACTAAGACAGAAACCAGCATAATCACTGGCGTGTAGATGCGACTGAATTTATCCAAGAAGCGCTCAAGTGGTGCTCGGCGCTCTTCCGCTTCTTCAATAAGATGCAAAATCCGATCTATGGCGTTATTACCGGGTTGTGACACGACCTTGAGTCGCACCACTCGGTCAGCCAACAAGCTGCCAGCGGGAACTTTTTCATCTCGTAATCGCTCAACAGGTACAGATTCACCCGTCAACGCGCTTTCATCGAAGCTTGCCATTTCGGACAAGAGTTCCGCATCCGCAGGCAAGCGCTCACCCGGTGACACTTCAATTTCATCTCCTGGACGTAAATCCGCAATAGAGATTTTTTGGCGCTCACCATTTTTGATAATCAAGGCTTCTTCTGGCAGCAAGGCCATCAAGGCGCTGACGCCCTTGCGCGCACGATTTGCGGCAAAGGATTCCAAGCACTCGCCAATCATAAACAGCAACAACACCATGGCCGCTTCTGCGGTGGCACCAATAAATAATGCGCCTATCGCCGCGACACTCATCAAGGTTTCAATGGCAAACGGCGAGCCACTGCGCATCATTCGCCATGATTTTTTCACGATGGGCACTAAACCAACCAAGGTGGTAACAATAAACGCCGTCTCACCCAATACAGGATTTAATTGCGTTATTCCCCAGCTCAATAACATCAATAAGGCTAATCCAACAATTGGACCGTATTCCGTTAATTGCTGGCGAGAAAACCATGAAGCCGTTTGTTGTTCAGAGTGGATAGGCTTTTGGCTCTGCTGCTTGGAAGCACTGGCGTCAAAAGAAACTAAGTCAAAGCCAATACCTTTTACAGCGTTTTGAATTTTGTCTGACACATCAGCATTCGCCGACACTCGAAGTTTTTCAGTAGAGAAAACCACATTGGCACTTAATACACCTTCAACAGAAGTAACCGCCTTCTCAATGGAACGCGCACAACTGGCGCAATCCATTCCGCTAACTCGCCAACTATAGTTTTGTTTTCCGGTTACTTGGGCTGCAGGGGTATCGTCAGCTTCCGCGGATGTACAGCAACTGGCGTCGCCTTCGTCATCGGAAGAACAGCAAGAACTTTCTTTTTTCCCACTATCTTCGCTTGTGCAGCAAGAGGAAACCTCACTCGATGTCGAGCAACAAGAACGGCTCGTTTCTTGATGTGAGTGTGATGAATGGTCTTTTGCTTGATGACACTGACATGAAGAATGAGATTGGCAATTTTCTTTATGTTGATCTGATGATTGATGCATAAATCTCTCCTGTTATGAGTCTATAACAGGAGTGTAGACCTTGGAGCATACTCCAAGGTCAAGCAGCAGTTTGATATTTAATTTAAAAAGTGTGTTTACGCTTTCACCGAAACACCTTCTATTTCTAATACCGTTTTCGCGTCAGTGCGTTCCATGATTTTCACCAAGGCCGATTGTATCACTTCGTCTTCACGCACATCACTTTGGCCCGCAAAACGCTGATCTTGTGGCTCTGCGCCTTCTTCAGCCGTAAAAGTCACAATCACTTCTGTGGCGATCTCTTCTGTGTCACCAAAGTAGGCAATGGAGAGTTGCGGATAACCTTTGAAACCCATTTTGACTTTCTTCGCGATACGTTTTTTAGATTTGTCTATGTTCATGCTGCCTGCCTAAAGGGAAAGGTATTGAGTCTCAATAAAAGCCATTACTGAATTAAACCACAAAGCAGACTAATCAAGGTAAATTAAACATAAAATAACCCCACCCTAGGTACCCTCTTGCCAAGAAGATGGGAAGAAAAAGCTCTAAGCTCCTCCCCCTGGCAAGGGGGAGGTTGGGAGGGGGTAAATCACTTAATTAAACTAAGCGCCCCTCTAAACTCATCCGCTCGACAATCCCCAATCAATTCAAACAAGCACATTTCCAGACTGGTCACTTCCGCGCCTTTTCGAGCTAACTTGGCGAGTGCCATGTCTTTATTCTCTATCGTTCGTGACGAGACACAATCGCTAACCAACTCCACATCATAACCCAAATCAAGCAAGCCTAACGCCGTTTGATACACACAAATATGCGCTTCGATGCCGGTAATCAGCCACGAGTTCATCTTGACCTTTTTAACTGCATCAACAAAAGCAGGCTCGCCACAGGCGCTAAAGGAATATTTAGCGATCGGCTCCACCATGTCCAAAACTTCGCATAGTTCTGGCACGGTTGCGCCCAATTTTTCTGGGTTTTGCTCTAACCACAGAATCGGCATTCCCAGTAACTTGGCGGCTTTTACCAGCTTGACCAAATTGGAAATAAAGGCCTCGCTGTCATGAACAATAGTCGCTAGCTTTCCTTGAACGTCGATCACCACCAAACCAGTTTTGTCTTTTCTCAACATGCTATTTTCCTTTTTATTTTTATCCGTTGCTTTAAACCAATTTAATACCAAGGGACGTCAGCAAACTCACCGCTTCATATCGACAAAAGATGGCGTTTTTAATGGTGTTTTTCTTCACATCAATATCGTAGTTGGTCGCGCCATTAAAATCTGCGCCGGTTAGATTGGTATTCACAAACAAACTATTGGTTAAATCGGTTCCCGTAAAACGCGCTCGGGAAATTGTTGCTTCTCTAAAATCCACATCATGGGCTCGGCAATCTTCAAACACGATACCAGATAGTTTTAAGCCATAAAACGACGATGCATTAAGCAGACATTCTTTAAAAAATAACGGCGCACCGAGCTCCAAGCCACGCCAATAGGCTTTTGTCCAGTCCACACCCAAAACTTTTGATTCATAAAACTGCACGTCGGAGAACTTACTATTTCTGACATTTACCGCCGTTAATTTGCACTTACGGAACTGACAATCCTTAAACGTACAGGCATCAAAGAAGGCTTCACTGAAATCGCACGATTCAAACTCGCAAGACTCAAATACTTTACGACTCACCTTGCCCTGCTCCATAGACAAATCCATAAAGGTCTTACCATAAAAAACTTCATCGTTCGGCAATTGCTGTGAATTCGTTAAATTGGCCATTAAATTCTCCTGAGACTAGAAAAACTAAGGTAACAAGAGATGTCAGCGTGCTCAATCTAATAAGCTTATTTAGCTTAAAAAACCGTTCGCAAAAACTTTTTTGCACATATGTGCAAAATGTCATCGGTTTGTCATAGACAAAGATTATTGTTTAGAAAATTACATGTTTTTCTAAGGAATAACCTATGACCATCTTGCTCACCGCAGCAGAGCAAAAAAAGCCAAATATTTGGCAACGTGCAAGGCATTCATTTGCTGTTGCCCGACACGAGCCAGCCAATTTGATTGGTCTGGTTCTGGCTATTTTCTTTGCCTATTTGATTCTTGCACCTGTGCTCTCCATTCTTGTGGATTCCTTTATTGTACAATCCGGAGACGAAGCAAGAACCCATCAAGACGAAGGCAGTTTCACTCTTTACTATATTGTTCGCACTCTGTACTCACGCATTTCTGAAATCCTTTTATGGCAACCTCTCTACAACACCTTAGCCATTGCGGCCAGTACGGTGGTGTTTTCCATGAGTATTGGCGTAGTGCTGGCGTGGTTAGTCAATCGCACCAATATGGCAGGACGTGCTTGGTTCGCCACGGCGTTGATTGTGCCTTTTATGCTACCGACTTGGACCTTCGCCCTCGCTTGGACGACGATATTTAAAAACCGCACTGTTGGTGGACAACCTGGCTGGCTAGAATCTTTAGGCATCACCACTTCAAACAGCGTGGCTTACGGTTATTTCCCCATCGTTTTTATCTTGGTTTTGCATTACACGCCCTTGGTCATCTTGATTGTCGGCAATGCGTTACGTCGCCTTGATTCACAAATGGAAGACAGCGCTCGGGTACTTGGTGCACCATCACGAACCATCGCTTTTTCTATTGTTCTGCCGTTAATTCGTCCTGCGTTAATGTCTGCCGCTTTATTGATATTTGCCGATTGTATTGGCGAGTTCGCCGTGCCTTATATTTTAGGTTTACCTGTGCGCTATGACACCTTAGCAACGGGTTTGTATCGAGCGCTAGACACCCGTCAAAACGGCGTGGCTGCGGTCATTGCTGGCGTGATTATGATCATCGGTGTGATTACCTTACTGATTGATGTGCGCATGATGAAAGAGGCTCGGCGCTTCGTCACTGTTGGCGGTAAAGGCAATATGGACAGACTGCGCAAACTGGGCCGTATGCGTTTACCAGCATCTGGCTTTGCGGGGGCTTTTGTATTGATCGGAGTAGTTCTGCCATTACTGACCTTGTTCTTATCCACCATCATGATTTTGCCCGGCCGTTTTACACTGGAGAACTTCACCTTTGACTATTGGATTGGCAGTAATTTAGACACGGTTGCCCTACGCAATGGCATCTTGCTAACACCAGAATTTTGGCAAGCCGCATGGAACACTATTGTCATTGTCGGCTCGTCTTCAATGATCTCTGGCGTACTCGGTTTGCTAGTGGGTTATGCGGTATTACGCTGTTCATTCAAAGGCGTTGGCGCTTTCTTGCGTCAGATTACCTTCTTACCTTATTTGGTTCCCGGCATTGCCTTTGCGGCGGCGTTTTTATCTTTATTCGCTGTGTCGCGCGGCCCAATTCCAGCACTGTACGGCACGCCAGCCATATTAATTATTGCTCTAGTGGCTTCCAAAATGCCCTTTGCCAGTCGATCTGGTATCGCAGCTATGACACAGCTGGGCAAAGAGCCGGAAGAAGCGGCACGTATTGCTGGTGCTAACTGGTTTAGCCGCATGACCAAAATCATTATTCCAATACAAGCGGGACCATTGGCAACAGGGATTCTGCTGCCATTCATTTCCGGTATTAAAGGCGTCAGCCTATTCATTATTTTGGCGATTCCATCCACGGATGTTCTCACCACCTATTCACTGCGTTTACTCGATTACAACTACGACCAAGCTGCCAATGCGGTGGTCTTGATGATTGCGCTTATCGCTTGGCTTGGCACCGTATTGATCCAAAAGATCTCAGGTACCGGTTTGGCTCAAGGTCTGGAGAATTAATATGCCTACTATCACATTAACCAATCTAACGAAATGCTACGACGGCAACACTGAACCTTCCGTTGACCAAGTATCACTGACAGTGGAAGACGGCGAATTCATGTGTTTGCTCGGCCCTTCGGGCTGTGGCAAAACGACTATTTTACGCATGATTGCAGGTATCGAACATTCCACCAGCGGCGAAATTGCCGTGGATGATTTGGTGGTCGATTCGGTTCACCAATCCTGTTTTATTCCACCGGAACAGCGTCGTATTGGTTTTGTATTTCAAAACTATGCCCTTTGGCCTCACATGACAGTAGAACGCAATGTGGACTTTGGTTTGCGCTTACAAAAAGTACCAGCCCAAGAGCGCAAAGAGCGCTGTTTGGATGTGATGAGCAAGTTACGCATTTTGGAATACGCAGACCGTTATCCGTCTCAATTGTCTGGCGGCCAGCAACAGCGTGTCGCTTTGGCACGTATGCTGGCGGTGAATCCAGGTGTGCTGCTACTAGACGAGCCATTATCGAATCTAGATGCGACTCTGCGACTGGAAATGCGCGCCGAGCTACGTCGCTTACACCAAACTTTTGGTACCACGATTATTTTTGTTAGTCACGACCAATGGGAAGCCATGACGCTGGCCAACACCATTGCAGTGATGAATAAGGGACAACTACAGCAAATCGGCACACCCGATGAAATTTACGCTGAGCCAATTAATCGCTTTGTGGCGGAGTTCATTGGCAACCCAAAAATCAATATGATCAAGCTCACAGAATCATCAAGCGACCAAGTCGATATTGCCAACCATATCCTAGCAAGATTAGAGGAAAGCAAACACGCTGAAGTCTGCGCAATTCGTCCTGAAGAAATTGTGCTGTCCGATAAAGCCAATGCCAATACCTTGCCAATGACGATAGAAAACATCATGCCTACTGGTGGCAGTTGGGTGATTGAACTGAGTTTTGGTGATGACCGATTGTTTCACTCTACGCAATCACGTCCGATATGGCGTGAAGGTGAGCAAGTTAATGCGTATTTACCTACCCAATCACTGCACTTTTTTGACCAAGCTGGCCATCGTCTTGTACTGCCAGAAAGTCACATCGACTACACCAATGTATTTACAAATTTGACTAGTTCAAGCCAAGCACCAAATGCTCAACCTTTCGTTAATCAAGCATAGAAGACTCAAACTTAAACTCGAAACTAAGGACAATGTTATGACTTTCACCATGAAAAAAAGCCTTATTGCATTAACCGTTAGCCTAGCCACACTTGGGTCTGTTTCCGCATCAGCAGCAGACTCGTTTGATCTTCAAGCTCTGATAGAGGCAGCGAAACAAGAAGCGCCACTGACCGTGTACGATTCCACGGGGAAAATTGTTAAACAAGCAGAATCTTTCAGCCAAAAATACGGTATCCAAGCAACGGGGATTAAAGCCAAGGCTTCGCAAGTCCTCGAAATTGTGAGCCGTGAAGCCAAAGCCGGCAATGTAAAAGCCGACGTTGCCATTCTGGCCGATGCCCCTGCAGGCATAGAGCAGCTTTTATCAAAAGGTTATGTCACCAGCTGGGTTCCAACCGATCTAGCTGAACACATTCCTGCCACCTACCAAAACCCACTTACAGTCGTTTTAGCTCCCAACATTTGGGCTTACAACACAGGTCTTTATGACACTTGCCCAATCAGCAATATTTGGCAACTGACTCAACCAGAATGGCGTGGCAAAGTCGCCATGCAGGATCCGCTTGGCAAACCGTCATATACGGATTGGTTTAACCAGCTAGCCACACACCACGACAAAGCCATGGCCGATGCTTATCAAGCCGAATTCGGCAAACCATTAAAAACCAACGAAAGCAGCGCAACCGCGGCTTTCATAAAAGCACTTGCTGAAAACCGCCCATTGGTCACCAGTTCAGACACTGAAGCCGCCAACGCCGTTGGCGCACCAGATGTGAAGGACAGCTTTGTTGGCATGGTCAGCGCGGCTAAGTTCAGAAACAATAAAAATGGCATGAAGCTTGGCCTTTGTGCCGACATGGTGCCATTTAGTGGCTGGAGCTACCCAGGCTTAGGCTTTATCACCACAGGAACAAAAAGCCCTAATGCCGCGAAACTCTTTATTCATTACATGATGACAGCTGAAGGCATCGCGCCACAGGGCGTGGATGGTAAAATGTCCACCAATCAGACTGTTAAACTGCCTACTGACGAGCCTGCAGGGATTGATAAAGTACGCGATCAAATCATGGGGTATGACGCATCCACAGCAAAATCTGACTGGGAAAGCCGTCAAGATTGGCAAGACCTGTGGAGCTTGAGCTTCAAAAATTAAGCGGTAACAGTCTTTAACTATCACTAAGAATGAAATCAGTTGGGACGAGACTTTTCCAACTGATTTATATATAACAAATAGAAAAGGATCCCTCCTTGACCCTCAACAACATCAAAGAAAGCGAATTAGAAAAACGTGAGGCCGCCCTGCATGACATTACTCTTAGCGCAGGTGCATTAGCTTTGGAACGCTATCGCGCCAGAAACCCTGGTGACTTCAGCATGAAAGGCCAACAAGACTTTTTAACAGAAGCCGATGCGCTAGTGGAAGAGCACATTCGTCAGGCTATTTATCGACTTTTTCCTAACGATGGATTGCTTGGCGAGGAAACAGGAGGCTCAGTCACCAACGCATCCCTTTGGGTGGTTGATCCGATTGACGGCACCGCCAACTTCGCTCGCGGCATCGATCATTTCTGTATTTCCATTGCTTTTGTCCATAACGGCGAAACACTACTTGGTGCGATCTACAACCCTACGACAAACGAAATATATTTAGCGCGCAAAGGCCATTACGTCAGAAAAAATGGCCTACCGCTGCGAGTTTCTAGTATAACGAATACCCATAGCTCTTCCTTTGAATTAGGATGGTCTACACGGGTTCCCCAAGAAGTCTACTTGGCAATTGTTTCTTCATTACTAGCAAGTGGTACCAATATTCGTCGTGGCGCATCTGGCGCGTTGGCATTGGCTTGGGTAGCAGAAGGTAGAACTGACGGCTACGCTGAATCACATATGAATGCATGGGATTGCTTAGCAGGTTTACTCATGGTGCGTGAAGCTGGCGGTCGAACAGGCGTTTACCCTCAGACTCACGAGGAGATAGCGTATGGCGGGGCTATTCTAGCCGTCGCACCTGGAGTCGCGGAACAATTTTCCAGCGATACCATAATCTCGCTATCCGATAACGTTCATAACACTAAAGAAAGCACGCTTGGGCTCACCGCCTAAGCCTGTTCGACCTATACAATGAAAGAGACAGCTATGACCCTAGGAAAAGTAAAAAAACGCTACCCGCGCCCGCCAATAAGCCTAATTGAAAGCAACATTCCCGGCTGGGGTGTAGATATCTACATTGGCGGCTCGACCGGTGTGGCAGACGCAGAACTACTTGAAAAACATAATATAAAAGTGGTGCTTAACTGCGCGATAAATCTAGATATTGATCTTGTAAATTCACAAGAACCTAACCCACCAGAACACCTACTAAAACATGGTTGGGCGCCTGTGCGTTATTACAAAATTGGCATGATCGATGGCCCAGGAAATCCAGAGTCCATGGTATTAGCAGGTTATCACTTAATGCGTTCAGCTCTAGATCAGGTAATGCCTGAAAAAGCCTCCTATAAAGTTCGTGAAAAAGGCAATATATTGGTGAATTGTCGTGGCGGCCGCAGCCGTTCCGTCACCATAGTCGCCTTGTTTTTGCATTTGGAATACCCTGACCGCTACCCGACACTGGATTCAGCCATTGCGCACATTAGGGAAAAACGAGAGCTTCATCCAGATGAATGGTATGAAACCCCAAAACCTGCCTTAATTCACCTAGCAGAGCGAGCCGCCAGCATGGAAAAGATACTACGCGATGCGGGCTTTGGTCAGGATATGAGAAAAGCATGAAAAACCAGCAACCGAAAAATATCGCCAGCGCCGCAGAAGTAGCCAAACTCGCTGGCGTTTCTCGGTCTGCTGTTTCTCGCACCTTTACTCAAGGTGCGAGTGTTTCCAAAGACACTCGTGAGCGTGTACTGGCGGCGGCTGCAGAACTGAATTACCACGTCAATCATCTTGCCCGTGGCTTATCTAACGAGAAAAGCCGCCCCGTTTGTATTCTTGGTGCCAACCTGAATGCACCCTATCAAGCTAGCTTGCTCGATGCCCTCACCCAGCGTTTGCAATTAGCTGGCCGAGCTGTGATGGTGATCAATACGTCTGGCGGCGAAGCCAGTGCTGATGCAGCATTAAGACAAACGTTAAATTATCGCGCGTCGGCAACGATCGTTTTATCCGGGACACCACAAACCACTTTAATCGAAACCTGCGTAAAGAGTGGCCAACAAGTTATCCTTGTGAACCGTGCTGGCCAATTTGAAGGCACAGACCACATCAGTATCGACTATCAATCCGCCATGGCCGACGCACACCATATGCTTTTAAGAGCCGGCTGCACAAACCTTGCCGTTGTCTCGTCGACCATTCAATCACCCAGTTTACTGACTCGTGAAAAACTCTTTATTCAAGCCGCCGAAGACGCTCAGCAAACTTGTATTTTGTTGCGAGCAGGACCAACCAGTTACCAAACTGGCGTAGACGCAGCACGACGTTTATTAGCCTCACGCGAGAGACCTGACGGTGTCTTTTGCGTTACAGATTTGATCGCCTGTGGTTTTATAGATGTGGCTAAAAATGAGTTTGGTTTAAGAATTCCAGAAGACATCTGCATTGTCGGATTTGATGATATTGAGCAGGCAAGTTGGCTTGGCTACCAGCTCACCACTTTTTCACAACCATTAGGCGCTATGGTCGATGCCATTTCAGAACTCTTGGAAAACGTCTCTGACAAAGCGCGTAGCAAGCAACATTTAACCTTCCATGCACCACCCGTTTGGAGACATTCGGTTCGACCAAGCTAACCACATCGCCCCTTTTCTCTGTTAGTAAAGTCGAGCGATTTTGTTATTTTTTTCTCGATTGAAGCATCGTACTCTTTTGCGTCAGAGCTTTTTTAATAGGGAGTAATCATGCTCAACAAAACACAAATCAAAGTACGCGGCTATCACTTAGATCTTTTTCAACACGTTAACAACGCTCGTTATTTAGAGTTTATAGAAGAAGGCCGCTGGGCTTTCTTTGATCAGTTTTTCGAACGCGACGACTGGATGCAAGAGGATTTTGTTTGGCCCGTTGTTAATATCAATATCAACTTTAAATCGCAAGCAAATTTCGGTGACCTACTCGAGGTACAAACCCACTATACAAAGATAGGTAATCGCAGCATCACCATGAAGCAAACCATTGTAAAACTCCCTACCAATGAAATGGTTGTTGAAGCGGATGTAACCTATGTATGCTTCTCCAAAGCCGCCAAAGCCGCTGTTCCTTTTCCTGATGACATCAGACAAAAAGTCGAGCAATCTATTGCATCTTTAGAGTAGACATAAAGCCGTTCTGATTTTTTGTATGAACAGTGTGGGAAATAAGTGCAAAGGTCGCGTATAGATTAGGGAAAGCCTTGATTTTCATTGAGAAAAATCGCTCTGCCACTTAAGCTAAGTGTTAACAAGGAGACATTAGCATGAAAGCAGAACGACTGAAAAACACCATTACGTTTCTCGTAATGATCTTGAGTATTCTGATCATATTGAGGCTATATTTACCCTATTGGGCGCTTTATACAGTGAATCAAAAATTGTCCGATATGGGCGATTATTCAGGGCATATAGAAAACGTCGACATAGATATTTATCGAGGTGCGTATCAGCTGCAAGAGTTGTCTGTTTCAAAAGTAAAAGGCACACACAAAGTGCCCTTTGTTCGTGCTGACAACATAGATATTGCATTAAGCTGGCGAGCATTGTTTAAAGGCGAAATTCTTGCTGATATCTCCCTAGATTCGCCACAAGTAAACTTTGTCGACAGTGACAAAGCAGATAATGCCCAATCAGGTAAAGGTGGCGACTGGCAAGGCGTCGTCGAAGGACTTATACCCATTACCATCAGTAACATCAGCTTAAACAATGGCAATATTGCCTTTCGCAATTTCGAATCAGAGCCGCCGGTTAACGTTCAACTTACCGAACTTCACGCTGACGTGACCAATCTAACCAATATTGCCGGACAAGACGGTAAACGTGTGGCGAGCTTAAACCTAGACGCAAAGTTACTGAATTCAGCCTCTTTGGAAATGAACGCAGAGTTCGATCCTTTTGTCTCTGACGATTTTAACATCGCCTTAAAAACAGAATCCGTCTCACTGCCTTTGCTCAATGATTTTGCCCGAGCCTATGCCGAGTTTGACTTTCGAGCAGGCACAGGCGAAGTGGTCAGCGAACTAAAAGCAGAAAATGGAGAGTTAACAGGCTACGTAAAACCCTTATTCAAAAAAGTCGATATTCTGGATTGGCAACAAGATGCTGTAGAAGATGGCGATGGCCTATTCCAACTTTCTTGGGAAGGGTTAAGTGGCGGACTAACAGGCTTATTTACCAACAGCGATACGAACAAAGCCGCCACCATCATCGAAATTACAGGCTCACTAAAGGATCCTGAAATTAGTGCATTTGACGCTGTTTTAGAAGCATTGAAAAACGCCTTTATAGAAGCGTTCGATAACAAGTTTGAAGGGCTTAAACCAAAAAGTGATAATTGAACCTCACTAACATCAGATAATAAAAAAGGGCTAGCAGCCCTTTTTTATTATCTTGAGTCAAATCACCTCAATAGAAATTACCAGCTCAATGTCACTTTCTGCCCTGTTTCCAACGATTTCTGTGCGGCATCAGCAAGCATTTGCGCACGACGTCCATCTTCGAAACTTGGAGAAACAGGCTTCTTGGCCAAAACGTTTTCGATGAAAGACGTTAACTGCAAATTGTAGGCATCCACATAACGATCAATAAAGAAGTTATAAAGTGGGTCTTGTACTTGCGTAGTGTCTTTGGTGAAGCGCGTTACCGAGGTTGGCGTTTGGTTATTTGAAATCACCATGCCTTCTGAGCCAAACGCTTCCACTCGTTGATCATAGCCATAGATCGCACGACGAGAGCCATTAATGTGAATCAAACGACCAGATTGGCTTTTCATAATCAACATCACGCTATCCACATCACCAATTTCGGTGATCTTTTCATCCACCATAGCGCTACCAAAAGCTTGTAACTCAACAATCTCTTCACCTAAGACAAAACGCGCCATATCAAAGTCATGAATGATCATATCGCGGAAAATGCCGCCAGACGATTTAAGATACTCTACTGGCGCCATGCCTGGATCTCGACTAGTAATGATAATCTGCTCTAACTTACCAATACTGCCATCTTGCGCCGCTTTTACCACAGCCGCATGGCTTGGGTCATAACGACGGTTAAAACCAATTTGAATTGGTACATGGCAGTCTTTAATTTGCTCTAAACACGCATTAACCGTAGCCGTATCCAAATCAATTGGCTTTTCACACAAAATCGCTTTACCGGCTTTAGCTGCCTTTATGATCAAGTCCACATGAGTATCCGTACTGGTTGCGATCAAAACCGCATCCACGTCAGGATCAGCCAAGGCCACTTCTACACTATCCGCTACCTGAGCACCGGTTGCTTTTGCTACCGCTTCCGCCGCTGGTGCATAGACATCAAACACATATTTCAAATTCGATTGAGCAAACGCCTGAATATTTTGGGCGTGCATTTTTCCGATTCGACCAGCACCGAACAAAGCAAAATTAAGCATTTTATTATCCCTTCAATGTTATTTTCACTGCTCTCTAAAACAATATTGGCATCACCGAATACCCCCTCCCAACCTCCCCCTTAGCAGGGGGAGGAGCTTAGCACTTTTGTCCCCTCACTTATGCCTTCAAAGGGAACAGAACTTGGTACTTTTGTCCCCTCCCCTTATCTTCAAGGGGAGGGTTAGGGTGGGGTTATCTATTAAGTTACCAACAATAGTTTCGATAACAGCTGTTATTTTTATTTAATAATGTGTGTTCTAAACTTTCTTGTCACGCTCAATAATCCACTCATGATCCGGATCATTATGAAAAATCCAGTTACGACTAGGCCCTGCCATAACGTTCAGGTAGTAGGATTGGTAACCATGTGGCACGCCTACTGGATGATAACCTTCTGGCACCATGACAAGATCACCGTCTTCCACGGCCATGGTTTCGTCAATACTTCGGTCATCCGTATACACACGCTGGAAAGCAAAGCCTTGTGGCGGATCAATCTTGTGATAATAAGTTTCTTCCAGCTGAGTTTCAGCAGGCGCCGCATCGGTATCGTGTTTATGCGGCGGATAGCTTGACCAGCCGCCGCTTGGCGTAATCACTTCACAGACTAACAAGCTGTCAGCGGGTTCGTTACCGAATAAGATATTGCACACATGGCGAGTGTTGCTGGTGACGCCTCGCGTTTCGTATTGGCATTGCTCCGGTATGATCAATTTCGCTTGGAATCCACCTTTGCCTGGTGCCTTACAAAAAGCCACTTCCACATCGGTAATGGCTTCAATACAAATCTCGTCCTGTGCTGGCGAATACACCGAATAAGGTGCTTTTTGCTCGAACACACTCATACGATCACCAATGTCTTTCCATGCTTCCTGCTTGGTACTGGCATTGACTTTACCTGATAAAACCACCGCGCATACTTCATCGGTTCCAGTTTGAATCGTAACGGATTCGCCCGCTTTCAGTTGATAGGCTTCAAAGCCAACATACTGCCAATTGGCACTTTTAGGTGTCACTAATTGAGTCTGTGACAGCCCTGCTTTCTGATTTTTTTTACTGAGTCTGTTTTTACTTAATAAGGACATATTAAAAACCTCGAAACGGATTATTTCATGGTTGGCATTGAAAACTCTGGACCAGCTCGTAAGCCTGTTGGCCAGCGTGCTGTAATGGTTTTCATGCGAGTGTAAAAACGAACACCGTCTGGCCCATGCATGTGTAGAGGCCCAAACAAAGAACGCTTCCAACCACCAAAACTATGGAACGCCATAGGTACAGGTATTGGAACATTTACGCCCACCATACCGACTTGAACTTTCTCGGTAAACTGACGTGCTGTGTCTCCATCGCGAGTAAAAATAGCGGTGCCATTACCATATTCATGTTGATTAATTAGCGCCAAACCTTCTTCATACGAATCCACTCGGACCACACACAAAACTGGGCCAAAGATCTCTTCGTCATAAATGCGCATGCCCGCTTTAACCTGATCAAACAAAGTGGGCCCAACAAAATAACCTTGCTCGTGGTTCTTACGCACAAAATCACGGCCATCCACCACCAAAGTGGCGCCCTCTTCAACACCTGAAGTAATGTAGTCACGTACTTTTTGCGCATGTTCTTTGCTGATGAGCGGCCCCATGTGCGGCTCTTCTTCAATGCCAAATTGTTTGTACAAACCCGGCCCTATCGTCATGGTGGAAATTTCTGTTTTCAACTTGGTAATCAGATTATCGGCAACATCATCACCGACACACACCGCAACCGAAATCGCCATACAACGCTCACCTGCGGAGCCATAAGCCGCTCCCATTAGCGAATTAACTACTTGATTTGGATCGGCATCAGGCATCACCAACATATGATTTTTTGCACCACCCAGAGCCTGAACACGTTTGCCGTGAGCACTGGCAGTGGCATAAATGTATTCTGCGATTGGGGTAGAACCAACAAAGCTCACCGCTTGAATGCGTTCATCGGTCAGCAGGACATCAACCGACTCTTTATCGCCATTAACGACATTAAACACACCATCCGGCAAACCGGCTTCTTTTAACAACTCAGCAAGACGCATAATGGTACTTGGGTCTTTTTCAGACGGCTTCATCACGAAGGTATTTCCACAAGCGATGGACACAGGAAACATCCACATTGGCACCATGGCAGGGAAATTAAATGGGCTAATACCCGCACAAACGCCTAGTGGCTGCATCAGGCTATAGCTATCGACACCACGACCAACATTCAAACTGTGCTCACCTTTTTGTAGATGAGGAATACCACAAGCAAATTCCACCACTTCCAGACCACGAGTCAATTCACCCATTGCGTCTGAATATACTTTGCCGTGCTCGCTGGAAATCAATTCCGCCAACTCATGGCTATGTTGTTCTACCAAGGCTTTAAACTTAAACAGTACACGAGCACGATTTAATGGCGTCACTTGAGACCAAGTTTCAAAAGCCGTTTGTGCTGCGGCAATCGCACTTTGTGTTTCTTCAACCGTACTCAAGGAAATCTGCAATGAAACATCACCCGTTGCTGGGTTAAAGACCTTCGCTTGGCGTGAGGAAACACTTTCTACCGTTTGGTTATTGATGAAGTTACCCATAACGTTATTAGACATTTTCTTCTCTCTTCTTTCTTATCTTTTAAAGTACATGAATGACCAGTGCGGGTTAAAAATGAAAACCGGCCTTTGCTAAATTCGCTGACAAATACTCATAGCCTTTTGTCGCATAAGTTAATGGATGCGCAATAGCAGGATCTTGCTCTGCTTCCACAACAATCCAGCCCTCATAATCGGTGGCTTTCAGCACTTCAAAAATTGGGAAATAATTGATACCTCCATCGCCAGGCACGGTATAAACGCCCTCCAGAACCGCGTTCAAAAAGGCACTGTCGCGATTGAGGTTGTCTTTCAAAACATCCAGACGGATGTCCTTACAATGTACATGCACTATGCGTTTAGCGTGCTTCTTCGCCATCGCTAAAGCATCACCACCTGCAAAGGTAATGTGCCCTGTATCCAGCAATAACCCCACATTGTCGCCCGTCATTTGCATCAATTTATCAACCTCTTCCGCGGTTTCAATCACGGTGCCCATATGATGGTGGTAGGCCATTTTTACGCCTTCAGACGCCATATAATCAGCGACTGCTGTCATGCGTTTTGCGTATTCTTCCCATTGATTTTGGGTCATACGCGGACGTTGTGACAAAGGCACAGATTGATCCCCATGAACACACCCGCTGACTTCGGCAAATACCATGACGTTAGAACCCAAGGCCTTTAGTAGATTTAGATGGTCCTGCATGGCGGCAATTTCGTCTTCCACACTCCGCTCCAACAAACGAGCGCTGTACCAACCGGACACCAAAGATAAGTCGTGTTGCTTTAAAATCGGCCCAAGCACACTGGCATCACGGGGAAATTTGTTACCTAATTCAATACCGCTATAACCTGCTTGACGCGCTTCGCTCAAGCAAACTTCTAACGGTGTATCGGCACCTAATGATGGTAAATCATCGTTGGTCCAAGTAAGGGGATTAATGCCAATTCTGATCTTTAAATCAGTTGTCACATTATTATTTTTATTCGTGCTGTTCATGAAGTTGCTCCAAGATCTATGTTCTTTTTTCTACTTTTTACTTTCTATTTAAAAGTAAAAGTGAAAGTAAAAATTAATAAGGCTGCTGTTGTTTCGCTATTTTGTACTGACGCTCTGCATCGACCACCTGCTCACGAGTCGATACTTCTGGCACCGCTACATCCCACCAAGCACCGCCTTCTTGTGTACTTGGCATTGGGTCCGTATCTATAGCGATCACATAGGTTTTGTCACTGGCTTTGGCTCGAGCTAAAGCTTCTTCTAAATCGGCAAGACAAGCGATTTGTTCAGAATTAGCCCCTAAGGCTTTGGCATGAGCGGCAAAGTCAGTCTTTGGCGCACCCGCTTCAACGGTATGGCAGTGCTGCAATAAATTATTGAATGACTCGCCCCCACAAGCTTGTTGCAAGCGATTGATACAGGCGTAACCACGGTTATCCAAAACAACAATGATGAGCTTCAAGCCCAACATCACCGACGTGGCGATTTCAGAGTTCAGCATCAAATAACTGCCATCTCCCACCATTACAATCACTTCGCGCTCAGGCGTTGCCATTTTTACACCAAGCCCACCCGCTAACTCGTAACCCATGCAGGAAAAACCATATTCCACGTGATAACCGAGGTCTGATGAAGTACGCCATAACTTGTGCAATTCTCCAGGCAAACCACCCGCTGCTTGCACTAAAGTAGTGTTAGCCGTTGCTGCGCGATTAATAACACCAATGACATTCGCGTCGGTTGGCAAGTAGTTATGATCGCTTGCTTGTTTTGGTAAGGCTGTAACCTGATCCACTGCCGCGAGCCAATCAAGGTTCAAGGCTTTCGCTTTATCGCTCCAAGTAGATGGTGTTTGATAACTTTCAACCTCGGCCAATAACTCTTGCAGTGTGACTTTTGCATCACCAATTAAAGGCATAGCATTGTGTTTTTCGGCATCAAAAGACGTGACATTGATACTTAATAAAGTGTGATCTGGATTGGCGAACAAGGTACGCGATGCCGAAGTAAAATCTTGCAAACGCGTGCCAATCGCGATGATTAAGTCTGCTTCTTGCGCTGCGGCATTCGCAGCACTAGAACCCGTTACACCCACCGCACCAAGATTAAATTCATGATCCCAAGGCAATGCACCTTTGCCTGCTTGCGTTTCACAAGCGGGAATATGACATTGCTCAATTAAGGCAGTGGCTTCTTCAAGTGCCAAACTGTAATGCACACCGCCACCTAGTAGAATTAACGGCTTTTTCGCCTGCTTGATCGCGGCAACCGCTTTCGCTAACTGATCCACATCGGCGCGATTTCGACGCGGTTTATGAAGTTTTTTCGCAAAGAAACTAACAGGATAATCAAACGCCATAGTCTGCACATCTTGCGGCAATGCCAAAGTAGCAGGTCCACCAGTGGCTGGATCTAACATGGTATTAATAGCCACAGGCAAGCTGGTAATCAGCTGCTCTGGTCGATTGATACGGTCGAAATAACGCGATACGGGACGAAAACAATCGTTCACCGACATGGTAGGGTCGTTAAAATGCTCGACCTGTTGTAATACTGGATCAGGCGTTCTAGTAGCAAAAACATCACCCGGCAAAAACAGTATAGGTAAACGATTCGCCATCGCCATGCCTGCAGCCGTTACCATGTTAAGCGCGCCTGGACCAATAGAAGAGGTACAGGCCATAATACGTTGGCGACGATGTTGCTTAGCGTAAGCGCTAGCCGCTAGCGCCATGCCTTGTTCATTATGAGCTCGAAAGGTCGTAAACTCGTCTTTAACTTGAGCCAAGGCTTCGCCCATCCCAGCCACATTGCCATGACCAAAAATCGCCCACGCACCACCAAATAAAGGCACTTCCACGCCATCCACCACAGTGAATTGGGCCTGCAAATGTTTGACCAAGGCTTGCGCCATTGTTAAACGTATTGTGTCCATTATGCCTCCTTCCTTTTCATCATCTGGCTGTCGTTTCTCTGCTGCCACAATGCACTCATTTCTAAATAGTTTTGCGTTACACGTTCAACAAACACGGCATCATCAATGTCATTTCTTAACCAAGCTTTAACCGGTTCAGAGAATAGTGTTCGGCCAATGGCAAAGCCCTTACAAATGTCTTGTCCTGCAGCCGCTTCGAAGCCTGCTTTTAGTGCGTCTACTGGCGCATCCAAGCCTAACAGCACAACACCACGACAATACGGCGCTCGGGCCTTGATTAAGTCGCCAATATTTTGCCAAGCCGCTTTACTCGGAGAAGGTAATTTCCACCAATCTGGGAATATACCCAAGTTATAAAAACGCTCGATGGAACGTGACAAGGTATCGTCTTTTACTTCAGATCCCACAGGCGGAATGATCTCCACTAGTAACTCATGGCCCGTTGTGCAGCAAGCGCGATACAGATCCATAACCTTTTGCTCTTGCTCATTACGCAAACTGACGTCATCATCTGGATGATAAAACACCAAGCATTTCACAATATGATTGGCCGGCCATGTTGCAATCGCTTGTCCGACGTTATTGCCTAATTCGAAACGCAATGGGCGGCTACTTGGTAACTCCACTGGTCGAGCGATCCAAAAATCTTTACCGGTGATATCGTTTAAAACATCTTGGGCAAAGGTACCATCCGCCAAGATTCCCGTACCGCCAACCTTGCCTTCTAAAGCTGAAGATCCTTGATAAGCGGCTTGTAGAATCAATTTCTTTGCTTTCGAGATTTGCGACAAAGGCGCGCCCGCTTCACGACACATATCGACAAATTGGCGTCTGTGGTCGAATGCTAAGATACACATGTCTTGCCATGCTTTTGTTGGATCTTCGCGCAACATGCGCTGAGTGGTGACACGATGCAGATAGTTCAACACGGAATCAAGGTCAGGTCTTGGAATGTCATCACGATTAGCCAAATAATAATCCAGTTCTTCAAGACTAGGCATGGCAGGCGAACATCCATGGCGAGAAACCACAATCGCACCACACGCATTGGCGTAGTCGCAGGCTTTTTCCGTCGTTTCACCTGGAATCCAGCCACGTAAATAACCACTCATAAAAGCATCGCCAGCGCCCAATACGTTCAGCACATCCACAGTGACACCATAACGAGTGATACCTTCGTCTAAGGTTTCAGGAATGTCACCTTTAAAGACAGAACAACCCAAGGCGCCACGCTTCACCACAA
The DNA here is from genome assembly GCF_057180105.1 of Marinomonas sp. ATLA20. Classification (NCBI taxonomy): domain Bacteria; kingdom Pseudomonadati; phylum Pseudomonadota; class Gammaproteobacteria; order Oceanospirillales; family Oceanospirillaceae; genus Marinomonas; species Marinomonas sp. ATLA20. Next base: position 268,468 of record NZ_JBXUKU010000003.1, on the reverse strand, counting down.
ACTCCGCTGAGGACACTTTACGAATGCGCTTTAAGCACTCAATGGTGTCTTCACTGCCACCAGCAATATGAAACTCTTCTTCCGTTCCGACCACCAAATCGCACAAAGGCATAATAGACAGCAAATGCTGAGTAACAGAGTCATTGGATACAAAACGATTTTCGCCTTCACCTTTCCCCGTCAACCCCCACAATACAGGTCGATAATCGATGTCGACCACCACTTTTGTGTTATTAGCTTTGGCGTATTTGATCGCTGCCCTTGCCGCCTGATCTGTGCCTTCGGTAGAAAAATGCGTTCCAGTAATGAGCAAGGCTTTCGCCGAAGCAATATAGGCTTCATCAAAATCGTTTTCACTGATCGCCATGTCCGCGCAGTTTTCCCGATAAAAAATTAATGGGAACGTGTCTTTGTCTTTGATACCAAGCAACACCAAACCAGTTAAACGCTCTTTGTCGGTCACCACATGAGAGACATCCACACCCGCTCGCTCAAGCTCTTGGCGCACAAATCGCCCCATGTGCTCGTCACCAACACGAGTTAACATAGCCGACTTCAATCCCATTCGAGACGTTCCAAAGGCGATATTGCAGGATGAACCACCAAGGTATTTTTTGAAACTACTCACGTCTTCTAATGGCGCACCAATCTGTTCCGAATATAGGTCAACCGCGGCGCGCCCTAAGCAAATAACATCCAATTTTTTATTATTCATTTTTGATCTCCATCGTATTGCTCTACCTCGACCCAAGCTTTTTTATCAACGGATTCCACCACGCTGTCGAGAATGATATTAACCTGGGTCGCAGCACGAAAATCTGGCCATAAAGGCGCATCATTAACAACACCTCGAAACAAGTCTCGAATTTCAACGGCTTTCATATCGTTGAAGCCTAAACCATGGCCTGCAGACACGCAAAAAGCTTGATAATCCGGATGCTCCGGTCCCACTAAAATACGTTTAAATCCTTGAGTCTGAGGATTACCTTCAGCAATGTACAAAGACAATTCAGACAAGGTTTCTTGGTCGAAAATTAAACTTCCTTTGGTGCCTGTAATTTCGAACGATAAACCATTTTTTCGCCCCCATGCGATACGTGATGCTTCTAATGTACCTTGGGCGCCATTGGCAAAACGCACCATCATATGCGCTTGGTCGTCGTTTTCGACTTCGCCAACACCGGGTTTCGAATCGTCGAGCGTTGGAGCCAGTGGACGTTGTTGATGCACGATTTTTAAATCGGCACACAATGATGTAATCGGCGCGACGAGATGAATGGCCAATTGCACAAGATGTGAGGCTAAATCATTCAGCGCTCCAGTTCCCGCAAATTGCTTTTGTAAACGCCAGCTAAAGGGCAAATTGGCGTCAGCAAGATAATCTTCGTTGAACACACCTCGAAAATGCACCACCTCGCCGATATCTCCACGAGCAATTAATTGCTTAGCAAATTGCACTGTTGGATTCTTAATATAATTAAAGCCAACCAGTGTTTTCACACCGGCTTTTTCGGCCGCTTCGGTCATTTCTTTGGCGTCTTCAGCGTTTAACGCTAAGGGTTTTTCACTGTATACATGCTTGCCGGCGGCAATGGCCGCCAAGGCGATCTCTTTATGCAAAAAGTTCGGCGCGCAGATATCGACCACATCAATGTCAACATCCTTAATCAAGGCCTTCCAATCCCCTGTTGAGCGGTTAAAACCTAACTCCAAAGCCTTCGCTTTAGCTAATTCAGCCGTGGCATCGGCTAACATTTCGCAGTGCAATTGACTGTGGGGAATGGCAAAAGCCGCCATTGCATTTCGATAAGCAATCGCATGAGCTTTGCCCATGTACCCTGAACCCACCAAACCAACACGCATTTGTTTTTTTGTCATGATGTCGTCCCTTATGCGGTGGCATCCAAACGGCTAAATTCTTCCAGTTCCGCCGTCAGCTCATCCAACTCTTGGCCGCCTGCCATCATTTCCAGTACGTCTTCGCGGCTCACTTCGGATTTCATAAAGGAACCTAGGCTCTGCCCACGATTCAATAACGTAAAACGATCGGCAATAGGATAAGCATGATGGACATTATGAGTAATCAAAATCACCGCCAACCCTCTGGCTTTGGCTTTCGCCACGACCTTCAAAACATTGGCAGATTGCTTCACACCAAGGGCCGCAGTGGGTTCATCAAGGATCAGCACCTTGGCACCAAAGTGAATGGCACGAGCAATCGCTAAACACTGCCTTTCCCCCCCTGACATAGTACCAATCGCTTGGGAAGGGTCACGGACATTAATGCCCATTTCGGCCATGCCTTTTTGAGCAATTTGATTAGCGGTTTCAATATCAAAACGCTTAAAAATGCCGCGCCCTTTGGTGATTTCTCGCCCCATAAAAAAGTTACGTGTCACACTCATTAAAGGCACTAATGCAAGATCTTGATAAACGGTCGCAATACCTGAATCAAGGGCTTCTACTGGTGATTCGAACACCACTGGTTTGCCTTCAAACAAATACTCACCATCGCTTGGTGCGTGAACACCTGCTAGGGTTTTGATCAAGGTGGATTTACCAGCGCCGTTATCACCTAGCAAACAGTGAACTTCACCCAGTTTCACCTTCATGTCGATGTCTTTGATGGCAATAACTGAACCGAAGTAGCGGCTCACTTTTTTTAATTCAATAATAAATTCGCTCATTTTGTTCTCCTAAATTCTGATTCTAAAAAGTCAACTCGAGTACGGGCTCGCCGCTAATGTCGGGCCTCTGTTACCTTTTTACGAATGTAGTTATTGAACAAAACCGCGATTAACAACATGGCTCCCAAAAACACGCGGAACCAATCTGAATCGATACCGGTGAAGAAGATGCCCATTTGTACGACACCAAAGATCAAGGCGCCAAAACACGCACCAATGACTGAACCATAACCACCGGTCAGTAACGCACCACCGATGACCACAGCAATAATGGCTTCGAACTCTTTTAAAACACCGCGGTCAGCGGATGCGGAACCAAATTCAAACACCTGACAAGCCGCGTAAACCGTTGCGGTGAATGCCGTAAACATGAACAAAGAAATTTTGACTTTATCAACTGGCACACCAACGTTTCGCGCCGCTTTGTCATCGCCACCCGTCGCAAAAATCCAGTTACCGTATTTCGTACGCAATAGAACCCAACTTGCAACGACGGCTAGGAATACACACCAAACAATCACCATTGGAATACCTTCAACCACTGGAGTGCCATCATCGTAAGAACTAATCAAGCCAATATTGGCGAACCAGGCAAACAGGCTTTTACCAATGACACCGCCAAACACCGCGGCGAGCCAATCTCCATCGGCGTATTTGTCGATACCGCCCACTATGGTGCGATTGGTGAATAGAATAGAAAGCGCGATGGTCAAACCACGCAACATGAAAAGGAATGCAAGACTCACAATAAAAGAAGGCAAACCAGTCTTAACAACTATGTAGCCATTCAGAAAACCAATTAGCATGGCACCAGCAAAAGCAAAAAGAATCGCCCCCCAGATTGGCCACCCCCAATAAACAGCAGGAATCGTCATCATCATGCCAGCAAAACCAATCATCGAACCAATCGACAAATCAAACTCGCCTGCAATCATCAATAGACAGGCACTAATAGCAATCAAACCTAATTGTGCTGATACGGTTGTCCAGTTCATGATGCCATCGGAGGCAAACATGCCGGAATCCCCTGCGGTGATAAAAAAGAAAACAAACACTAATAATGCACCAGAAATCGCCCCAAATTCAGGCCGATGCAACAACCGCTTCCACGTGGAAACCTTGCGAACTCGTTCATCTCCAGCTGATTTTTCTTCTCTTGATTTATCTTCTGCCATTTTAGATAAATCAACCGATTGAGTTTGATCAGTCATAGCGTCACACCTTACTTTTTATAGTTATTTTTTTGTGATTTCTAAACATGTTTAGCGAGCAGCCCTACTTGCCTAACAACTCGTTACGTCTCTTATTCTCGTACAAATTGCTCTTTAAGTAGCGTACTCAGTAACACGATAGAGCTTAATGTCTTTTCATTTCAACAATGGAACCATAATAGAATATTTATTTCATTTTATTCAATAGACAAAATAAAAATTTACATTAAATACAAAATAAATTGCCCAAAAAACATCAGAAAGTCTTTATAAAATGAAAATAAAACCATAAAAAACAATTAACTATTTAAAAAAATTCATTGCAGAATAAAAAATTTCGAAATATTGCAATTATGAAATATTCATTCTAACATCATTCCAATTCTGCTCAAAAATAGATCAGAGTTAGAATTTGCTAAATCCAAAAATAAGTAATAACAAAAATAATTAAACGAAACGGAGATAGTCGTAATGAAGAAATTCCTGAAGAAAGGTACAGCCATACTCGTCGCCGGCGCTGCGACTCTAGGCGTTATGTCCATGCCCACAGCGGCTCACGCTGAAGGTGAACGTTATGTGTTCATTTCCCATGCACCTGATTCTGATTCTTGGTGGAACGTGATTAAAAATGCGGTAAAACAAGCTGCTTCAGACATGAAGGTCACCGTTGAATACCGTAACCCGCCAACCGGCGATTTAGCCGATATGGCAAGAATCGTCGAACAAGCCGTTGCGACTAACCCTGATGGTATTGTGCTTTCAATTGCAGATTTCGATACCTTAGAAGGCCCTTTAGAGAAAGCCTCTAAAAAAGGCATTCCATTCATTACCATGAATTCAGGTACACAAGAGCAATCCAAAGCATTAGGCGCACTACTGCATGTAGGGCAACCTGAGTTTGCCGCTGGCTTCGGTGCTGGACAGCGCGCGAAGAAGCAAGGAGTAAAATCCTTCTTATGTGTTAACCACTACATTACCAACCCAGCATCTGTAGAACGTTGCATGGGGTTTGCCAAAGGCCTAGGTGTTGAGCTTGGCAACCAGATGATTGACTCTGGATCCGATCCAACCAACGTAGAAACCAAAGTATCGGCTTACCTTCGTAAGAACCCAAATACTGATGCAATCCTAACCTTAGGGCCAACCTCTGCTCATCCAACGTTGCGAGCATTGGAAAAAAATCGCAATCTGAAAAACATTTATTTTGGTACTTTTGATTTGAGCGGGCAAATTTCGGCCGCCATTAAAGATGGTCGAATTAACTTTGCTATCGACCAACAACCTTACTTACAAGGTTACTTACCTATTAGCTTCTTAACGCTTTACACGCGCTACGGGTTGATTCCAAGTAACGATGTGAACTCTGGTCCTGGTTTCATTACCAAAGACAACATCGCGCTTGTTGAAAAATACGCGGGGGAATTCCGTTAAATCTATTGATTAACAAAAGCTGAGGTCATCAACGACCTCAGCACAACCTCTCGGCAAGTATTTATAATAAAAAATCGCTATAATGCGAGTCGTTAAATACATAGCTAGATCACAATTTTAGGAGCCACTGTTTGGGCGCACCAACTTCTCTTGACCAACTACAGCAAGCCATTAGCCGAAACTACGACGATTTAAGCAAACGCTTACAACAAGTAGCACGTTTTTTACTAGAGCATCCTAATACTGTCGCTTTAGAAACGGTAGCAAGTCTTGCTGAGCAATGTGATGTGCCCCCTTCTACATTGGTTCGTTTTGCGGCAGCTTTTGAATACAATGGCTTTAGCGAGATGCAAAACCTGTTTCGACAAGCACTCGTTGAGCAGACATCCAGCTATAGCGAGCGAGTTAAGTTGAGCAAAAGCACTGTCAGTACCACGATTGATGCTTCGCACATTCTAGAAGAGTTCAGTAGCAGTAATGCATTTTCCATGAACCACATGAACCACCACTTCTCTCAAGAAATGCTCAACAAAGCAGTCGACTTGCTTGAAAACGCGCAGAATATTTACCTCATTGGTTTACGCCGTGCATTTCCAATTTCAAGCTACTTTGCTTACAGCTTAAGACACTTAAATAAAACGACCCACCTTATTGATGGCGGTGGGGGAATGCTGATTGAGCAAGCCAGCAATATTCGCAAAAACGACGTTATCATTGCGACGGCATTTAGCCCTTATGCCAAAGAGACCGTTAATGTCTGCGAATATGCATTCAAAGCAGGCGCTCAAGTCATTGCTATTACTGATAGCAAAATCAGCCCATTAGCCGCCCTTTCAGACGTTTGTTTTGATATAAAAGAAGCGGAAGTATTGGGGTTTCGTTCGCTAACATCCTCTATGACATTGGCACAGACCCTACTTGTCGCTTTAGCGTATCGACTCAACAGCGATGGTAAAATGGGCGACACCAAACAAATAGAGTGGAAACATTAGTTATCCTGTTCGAAGCGCTTTCCTAAGCCGACAACGTCATCATTGCCATAGCCAATTGCTTTGTAAAATTCGATGACGGTTTGATTCGTATTACGAACTTGCAGATTTATTTTAGGACAGCCTTTAGCAATGATTAATTCTTCAACCGCTGTCATAATTGATTGTCCGTAGCCTTTTCTTTGATGGTCTGGGCTAACAGCTAAATAGTTAATCCAACCTCGGTGACCTTCATAACCTCCCATTACCGTAGCAACCACGCTATTATTGACGACGCCAACAAGAAATAAATCGGCATCCACCTTAAGCTTACGAGCGATGTCTTTATCTGGGTCGTTCTGAGAGGCAAGCAAACCACATTGTTCCCATAGATCAATTACCACTTTTCTGTCTTTTTCTTCATAACGGCGAATATTCATAATCCTCAAATACCTCCTATTTAGTTGCCATCGCTAATGCTTTCTCTCCTCGCTTTAGCACCCAATACAAGTAAGCCACAACGATTAAATTAAACAGCAATACAGCAACGTTAACATGGCTAGGATTTTGGTAAATAGCATAAAGCTCAAAGGGAATATAAAGTGAGCCGCTGATGAAAGCGAACCACTCAGTCCAGCGCAATTTATGCCATAACCCATAGGCGATAACAAAGCGGAAACAGGCATACATTAGGGCGATAATTATCACCAATACATGATCTTGCTGGATAACTTTCTCAACGAAAGTTAACAGCAAATTAACGTAATAATTGTTTGGAGAGATGGGCCAGCTTTGCATGACCTGAGCCGCGAGCTGATGGAGGTCTTGCTTAGCGATAACATTGACACTAAGCGCTAGAAATAGAGCCAGTAGACCTTTCACTCCATCAACAACCGCAATTGCTTTTAAGCCTTCAAACTTCATATGCTCGACTTATTTGATAAAAAAACAGCATACTAGAATTGGATGACAAAAAAGTGATTGCTTTATGAATTTTGCTTAGCTCGACACAGTGTAGGACTCTTTGTAATAAAAAACCCCGCTATTCTTATGAATGCGGGGTTGAGTGTTGGTAACGCAAATAGACGCAGATAAGAGATTAAGCTAGATCAAAACGATCCAGCTCCATTACTTTGGTCCATGCTGCAATAAAGTCTTTCACAAAACGTTCTTGTGAATCAGAGCAAGCATACACCTCGGCAATCGCACGAAGTTGAGAGTTTGAGCCAAACACTAGATCGGCACGTGTTGCAGTCCATAAAATCTTACCGGTTGTACGGTCACGACCTTGGAACTCCTCCTCTTCTTCAGAAGTAGCAAACCACTTGACTCCCATATCCAATAAATTCACAAAGAAATCATTGCTTAGTGCTTCTGGTTGCTTCGTCAACACACCATGCTGAGATTGATCTACATTGGCATTTAGCACACGTAAACCACCTAACAACACTGTCATTTCTGGTGCTGAAAGGGTTAGCAATTGCGCTCTGTCTACTAACATTTCTTCAGCAGACACAGTGTATTTACCTTTTAAGTAATTACGGAAGCCATCTGCAGCAGGCTCAAGGAAAGCAAAAGATTCCACATCAGTTTGCTCTTGAGAGGCATCCGCACGACCAGACGTAAATGGCACAGTCACATCATGACCGGCTGCTTTTGCAGCTTGCTCAACACCAACCGATCCACCCAAAACGATCAAGTCAGCAATAGAAACTTGCTTAGTTGCACTTTGACTATTGAACTGGGTTTGAATGCCTTCTAACACAGACAACACTTTAGCAAGTTGTTCTGGCTGATTTACCGCCCAATCTTTTTGTGGTGCTAAACGAATACGAGCGCCATTTGCACCGCCACGCATATCTGAACCACGGTAAGTCGATGCAGAAGCCCAAGCAGTCGATACTAACTGAGCAACACTCAAACCAGATGCTTGGATTCTTGCTTTTAGATCAGCGATATCTTGGTCATTAACTGACACATACGTTACCGCTGGAATCGGATCCTGCCATACCAACTCTTCTTGTGGTACCAAAGGCCCAAGGTAACGAGCCACTGGCCCCATATCACGGTGGGTTAACTTGTACCAAGCTCGAGCAAACGCATCGGCAAGTTGGTCTGGATTTTCATAAAAACGTTTAGAAATTGGTGCGTAAATTGGATCATCACGCAATGCCAAATCGGATGTAAACATAATTGGCGCATGACGTTTAGATGAATCATGAGCATCTGGAACAGAACCTGCCGCCGCACCGCCTTTTGGAGTCCACTGCCACGCACCTGCTGGGCTTTTGGTTAATTCCCAATCATACTCAAACAAGTTTTCAAAGTAGCCGTTGTCCCAAGCAATTGGGCTCTTCGTCCACGCACCTTCAAGACCACTAGAAATCGTATCGACACCTTTACCCGTGCCCATACTGTTGTTCCAGCCAAAACCTTGCTCAGTAATACCCGCCGCTTCTGGATCAGCGCCAACTTGAGCCGCATCACCTGCACCGTGGGCTTTACCAAAAGTGTGACCGCCAGCAATCAAGGCAACGGTTTCTTCGTCGTTCATCGCCATACGCTCAAAAGTGTCGCGAATATCACGAGCTGAAGCCAGTGTATCTGGTTTGCCTTCTGGACCTTCTGGGTTGACATAAATTAAACCCATTTGAACGGCTGCCAACGGGTTTTCAAGCTCTCGATCACCAGTGTAACGCTCGTCATCCAACCACGTTTTCTCGGTTCCCCAGTAAATGTCTTCTTCTGGTTGCCATACGTCTACGCGACCACCAGCAAAGCCAAAAGTTTTGAAGCCCATGGATTCTAATGCACAGTTACCCGCTAAGATCATCAAATCTGCCCAAGAGATCTTACGGCCGTATTTTTGCTTAATAGGCCAAAGTAAACGGCGTGCTTTGTCTAAGTTAACGTTATCTGGCCAGCTGTTTAATGGTGCAAAACGCTGAGTACCTGACGTCGCGCCACCACGACCATCAGCCGTACGATAAGTACCTGCACTGTGCCAAGCCATACGGATAAAAAATGGACCGTAGTGACCGTAATCGGCAGGCCACCAATCTTGAGAGTCCGTCATCAGAGCGAACAAATCTTGACGAAGTGCGTCAAGATCCAAGCTATTAAATTCTTTGGTGTAATCAAAATCTTCGCCCATTGGGTTAGATTTTGGTGAATGCTGGTGCAGAATATTTAAATTCAACTGATTCGGCCACCAGTCTTTATTGGATGTACCACGGCCAGATGATTGATTTGCACCTGCGGCACCATGATTAAAAGGACACTTACCTTCGTTAGACATAACGCTCTCTCCTGCTTGCTGCTTAGAACATTTTATTTTTCAGTAACGCTTGATTAACTATAGTTATAAACTTAAAAAGAGTGAGTAACTAATAAATAAAAACTAAGAAGACAATAGGCAACCCCATCATCCTCAATTAAATTGTGTTGCTGAGGAATAGAATTTATTCGTAACAATAACAGACAAAATAGGTAGTATTACCACTATCTTCACTGATACTAAGTCATCATAGAGGCCTTTTATGCATGTTATCAACGCCCGTTTACGCCAACGTCCAGAACTGTTTTCTATCCATATTGACCAAGGCCAGTTCAGTAAAATTGAAGTTCAACAAGACACATTAGCGGCTTCAGAAGACACCATTGACGCTAGTGGAAACTTAGTCTGTGCGCCTTTTGTCGAACCACATATTCATCTTGATGCAGCATTAACAGCAGGCGAACCGGAATGGAACCAAAGCGGAACACTCTTCGAAGGCATCGAACGCTGGAGCCAGCGCAAACCGATGCTAAATGAAGCCGATATCCGACGCCGCGCGCTATCAACAATAGAATTATTAGTACAAAACGGTGTACAGGCGATTCGAACTCATGCTGATACCACAGACCCAACACTAATAGGCGTTCGTACGCTTTGTGCTCTACGTGATGAATTGAAAGACAAAATCGATTTACAAGTGGTTGCCTTCCCACAAGACGGTATGCTGTCTTACCCAAATGGCTTAAAGCTGATGGAAGAAGCCTTAGAAATAGGTGCCGATGTGGTCGGTGGGATTCCACATTTTGAGTACACTCGTGAATTGGGTGAGAAATCCGTCAAACTCATCGTTGAACTAGCGAAAAAATACGATCGCTTGATTGATGTACATTGCGATGAAATCGATGATCCAAACTCACGATTTTTAGAGTTTCTTGCCTGCGAAGCCTTGCTCCATGATATGGGATCGAAAGTCACAGCAAGCCATACCACAGCAATGCATTCATACGACAACGCCTACTGTTCGAAGCTATTTCGATTATTGAAGAACTCCGGCATTAACTTTATCTCCTGCCCAACCGAAAGCATTCACTTACAAGGTCGTTTTGATACCTACCCGAAACGCCGAGGCGTAACAAGAGTCAAAGAACTAAGAGAAGCCAATATCAACGTCTGCCTAGGCCAAGACTCTATCTTCGATCCGTGGTACTCACTCGGTAACGGCAAACTACTTCGTACGTTAGATTACGCCATGCACATCTGCCAAATGATGGGGTATCAAGACTACGCCCGAGCGCTAGATATGATCACAGACAACAGCGCAAAAACCATGTGCTTACAAGGTTATGGCATTGAAGTAGGCAATGCCGCGAATTTTATCTTGCTGGAAGGGCATGACGACTACAGCGTGCTACGTCAGCAAGGGGAAGTATTGTTGTCGGTTCGACATGGTGAAATCATCATGCAACGTCAACCATCTCAAGTCATTACTGAGCCTTGGATTACGCAAGCGATATAATCATTAATATATCAATGTTTTTTCAGAAAAGATGAAAGAGCGAGTCTTCTCATCTTTTCTGAATATCCAACGACCATTAAGCAAAACAACTCAACGTCATCATTCAAAACAACATAATAGATTAAAATTTGATCATTTTTTTGCGCTTACAAACATCCTTTCCTAGACTGTAAAGAACTTACAAGACAATAAAGGATTATAAATGCGCGTCCACTCTATTCGAATCAAAATGATGTTACCGATTATCTTCCTTTCGCTTATTTTAATCTCTCTATTTGCCTTCATGATGCTCATGAGCAATATGCAAAAAAACAATATGAAACTGCAAGCCGAACACTATTTCGAGGCGATTTCAGAAGTATTAAATGCAGACCGAGACATTTACCAAGCACGACTTGCACAAGAAAAAATGCTCGATGGGCAAGGACCTAAAAATGGGAACGAAGCCGAATTTAGAGAAAACGCTCAACAAGTTTTTGATCGCTTTCAGCTTTATCGAAAGTATCTCGAAGACGAACCATCAGACCTACTAACACCTTTTGAATCCTTTAATAGCCTTTATACTGAATGGATAAAAACAAGTGAGAGCCTTATTGCCACCTCAAAGGGCAGCATTCAATTCTCAGAAGCAATGATAAATTTAGATAATAAGTTCAAAGTTATTCGCGATATGCTCGACCAAGCTGGAGAAAAACTAAGAACACACACACATGATATAAAAGATCAAATAAACTCAGCCCAAGAATTGAATAACTATGTCGAAGCAATCACTGAAGTATTAAATGCTGATAGAGACTTATATCAGGCTCGCTTAGCCCAACAAAGATTCATTAATGGCATAGGTAGCAATGAGGAAAACATAGAAGAATTCAAACTCAATACAACACAAGCTTTAGAAAGATTCAGGGCTTACCGAGGCCACCTGATTAATGAACCGGAATTGACAAGACCTTACAGTAAATTTGATGTCCTCTTTAATGAATGGTTTGAAGGAAGTCTCATTAATTTTAACTCACCCGATGCTCAGACCACCCATAAACTTCCTAAAGAAATCATTGAAGCAGATGAAAAATTTGATGCCATTCGAGCCCTATTAGATAAAGCAGGTGACAGTGTTAGAAATCATTCCAGAGAAATAGAAGAGATAACTAAACAAAATATTGCCCGTAATCAAGACATTGCAATGATAGTCACAGGAATTGCTTTTGTTATTGCGCTTATTTTTGGCTACATTATCCCACTCAAAATCACCAAAAATGTCGAAAATATGGGACGTCGTATTAAAGAGATCGCTGAAGGCGATGGTGACTTAACTCAGCGAATCAATTCAGATTCAAAAGACGAACTTGGCGACTTAGCCCATGAGTTTGATAGCTTTGTCGAGCAACTTAGATCCATTATTAGCAACATCCACAAACAATCTTCTGCATTAGGCAGTATGACTACGGAATTAAAAAACGCCTCAGATACAACCAATAATATTACCCATGCACTAGTAAATGCATCGTCCTCTATGATCAATGCAGGGCAAGAAATGAACCTTTCAAATCAACAAATGGCGGAAGTAGCAAAAGACACCGAAACAGAAGCCACTACGTCTAGCCAATTAACATCACAAGGGATTCAAGCGGTCAATACATCCCACAAAGCCATATCTAGCCTTATAGGTGATATTGAAGAGTCCTTAAAACGAGCCGATCAGCTCGAAAAAAGCTCAGAGAATATATCATCTGTTCTTGAAGTGATAAGGAACATTGCCGAGCAGACCAACTTACTTGCATTAAATGCTGCCATTGAAGCCGCCCGTGCTGGCGAACAAGGTAGAGGATTCGCCGTCGTTGCCGATGAAGTTAGAACTCTAGCCACTCGAACCCAGAAGAGTACAGATGAAATAGAAACCATCATTGAGCAACTTAAACTGAATGTAAAAGAGTCTTCTATTTCCACTCAAAATAGTCGTGATAATGCCGACAACACAGCGTCAAACTTTGAACAAGTAATCACGATATTTGACTCGCTCAATACCTCATTTGAAAAAGTACAACAAATGGCCTCAAAAACAGCCCAAGCGACCCTCGAACAGTCGGCATTATCAGACGGAATCAACCAAAGCCTAGTCCAGCTAAAAGAACAAACGGATGGCGTTAAAGATGTTTCCGTTCTAATAAATGAACAGTCCACACAGATAACAGACTTGTATAAAACGCTTAATAATGAAGTGGGGAACTTTAAGGTCTAGCGTTACAGAAGGTGTTGCATGGCAATTAAGGCTGAATAGCTTCTTGCTCTTTAACAAGGATTAAAGGATTAAACAATTAAAGAGCAAGAGCAAAATGGTATATCTATTTCTCTGTTGGGCAGCTTTCCATACCAACGCGGTAAGTCGAGACAGATCCCATCCCAGAAAACTTACGGAAAGCGTTAAAAGCATCATAGCTAGGTTTGTAGCTCACAGTATAATTCATGTTTACTTGTGATCCATAATTACCACAGCAGTTAGGGCTGAAAGAGGCATCTTGGCTAATAATCTGAAAATCCTCTAGATTGTTCTTTTTACCAAAAGCAATAAGCTCGTCTGTTTTTGCCTTATATATCGCTCCCACATCCGCATCACTATTAGGCGGAATATTTTCCATATAAGAAAAAGACGTCATATCTTTTACATCGCAAACAGGCGCTTCAGAAGTTTCTTGAGCAACAAGCAGATTAGAAAAAAGTACAGCAGGCACGGCAATAAACAGTGCACATGAAAGAGTTTTCATATGAAACATCCTATGTGATTTAAAATATCCATTGAAGCAATGATGGCTCATTACTTCGGTTGATTAAAAATGAACCCAAACAGGCCAATAACTCATGAGATAATAGCATTAATCAGACTAAGATTTATGAAATTGCCACCAAATTTTCCGCTTTACCATCAGCAAACGCCACAACATTTTCAAAAGCGATTTTGAAGTAAATCTCATAACTGGCTTTTTCAACATAACCAATATGCGGTGTGCAGAGCACATTTGGTAAAGACAACAAAGGCTCATTCTCTGTCGTTGCAGGCTCGCTTTCAAATACATCAACAGCCGCTCGTTTATTCGGGTTAGCCAGCATTTCTGCATACAAGGCACCACTTTCGATAAGTTCAGCACGACTAGTATTTACCAACAAAGAATCCGCTTTCATCAAGGCTAAATCCGCTTCCGTCACAATGGCTTTAGTGGCGTCATTGAGTCGCAAATGCAAAGTAATAATATCCGCTGTATGAAAGAATTCAGCCTTCGATTCAGCGGCAGAAAAACCATGTTCCTTGGCTAATACTCTGGAGCTTTCACTACCCCAAACTAGCACCTTCATACCAAAGGCTTTCGCATATTGCGCGATACGTTGACCGATTTTACCGTATCCCCAAATTCCTAAAACTGCGCCATTCAACACTCGACCTAACCCCAACGAGCCAGACTGTTGCCAATGACCTTGTGAAAATTGAGAAACATATTCGGGAATATGTCGACTTGCCGACATAACCAAGCCCCAACATAACTCGGACGGCGCAACCGGGGAACCAATACCTTCTGCCACAGTCACACCATATTTGTGGCACAGTTTGACATCAATGTGATTGCTAATTTTGCCTGTTTGGCTGATCAGTTTTAAATTAGGTAAGTTAGCCAGCAAATCTTCAGAAATGACCGTACGTTCGCGTATCAAAACCAGCACATCAAAATCTTTTAAATTGACCACCAAATCATCAATACTAAGAAAGGTTTCGTTAAAAACATGTACATCGTGGCCTTTTAATACATCAAAGCACACAAGATCTTTAACCCTATTTTGATAGTCATCCAGAATCGCGATTTTCAACACCGTGTCTCCTTAAGGTAAAAGTATTTATTTTTTCCGCTATTTTCAGACCGATATGATGAACTTAAACCATAAAAACATCCA
Organism: Marinomonas sp. ATLA20; assembly: GCF_057180105.1. NCBI lineage: Bacteria > Pseudomonadati > Pseudomonadota > Gammaproteobacteria > Oceanospirillales > Oceanospirillaceae > Marinomonas > Marinomonas sp. ATLA20. The sequence continues at coordinate 253,439 of NZ_JBXUKU010000003.1, read as the reverse complement.
ACCAAATACAGCCACAGCGTTTCAATTACCCTTAAGGTTAGCACCCTCTTGCGTTGTGTTAATGGCTCTTATTGGATAAGGAATGACAATACCTTCTTCTTTGAACCGTTTATGCAAAGCCTGTATGAACGCAGATTTAATAAAAAACCGCTGGAAGTACTCATGTGATCTCAGCATCACCGTAAAGTTGATGCTGCTATCATCAAAGGTATGAAACAAAATGAAGGTGTTGTAACTTTCTACACCAAATTCGTGATTCTGCAGTATTTCTCTGGCTACTTCTAAGGTCACTCGTTCTACATGATCTAAATCTGAATCGTAATGCACACTCACTTCAACAGGAACAGACAGCTCCTTAGTCGGATAAAAGTAATTAATAATTTTAGACTCAGATAACACACTGTTCGGCATAATTATCGTGTTATTTGGCAACATACGAATCCAAGTCGAACGCCAGCCAATTTTTTCGACAAAACCCTGCTCGCCTGAATCCAGTTCGATGTAGTCCCCCACTCGAATAGGTTTATCCATGACCAGTTGAACACCGGAAAAGAAGTTCACCAAGGTAGGTTGTAACGCCAATGCAACAGCAAGAGAACCAATCCCTAAAGAAGCAACCACAGGCATAATAGAAATGCCCAATGTCCCCATTAAGACCAAACCACCAATAGCCACAACAAAGGATCGACTCACCCCCACCACTATCGATTGACTGCTTAATAAAACTGATGAGCTTTTACTGTAATAGCGAATAAAGCCCGTAACCATACGATCAATAAATATAACCGCTGCCAATATCAACAAAAGTGGCAATACGTATTTCGCTATGCTTCTTGTCGCAGTGGCCATTGGTGAAGAACCGGAAGCGAGAGAATTTTCAAGCAACAAAAATCCTATCCAAAAAATCATTAAAGACAAAGGTATGCGAATGGCTCTTATCAGCAGACTATCAAAGAAATAATGAGTTCGATCGGTAATTCGAATTATGCGGATTAAAATAAGGCGCTTTACAAGCAGTAATGCACAGATAACAACCACGACAACCACTAGAATTAGGACCCAATTCGGAGTGCCCAAGAGCCAGTTAGAAGCTTGTGTATGTAAGGATTGAAAGAAGTCCATCAACATGGCCTCAACATGATTCACTTAACTAGAGGTTGCAAGATCCATTCCGAAAGACAGTCCCACCAATGTTAAATCAAGTTAAGAACACACCATGGCCTAAAAAAAGCCCCGCACATGGCGGGGCTAAAGACAGACATTACAATTTCAGATTTATTAAAGCTCTTGTACGACGTCACGAGCACAGTAGTCGTGCATTTACACGCGCTCGAATACCGTTGCTATACCCTGCCCCATACCAATACACATAGTAGCAAGGCCAACAGTCGCGTCTTTTTCACGCATCACATTTAGCAAGGTTGTTGAAATACGTGTACCTGAACAGCCAAGCGGATGACCAAGGGCAATCGCACCACCATTCAAGTTCACTTTATCGTCAACCTGATCAAGCAATCCAAGATCTTTTAGTACTGGAATAGATTGAGCAGCAAACGCTTCGTTTAACTCAACAATCTCGATATCAGCAATCGTCATACCTGCACGCTTAAGTGCTTTCTTAGTCGCTGGCACTGGTCCGTAACCCATAATCGCAGGATCACAACCCGCCACCGCCATGCTACGTACTTTGGCAATAGGCGTTAAACCAAGTTCCTCAGCTTTTTTCGCAGACATCATCAGCATAGCCGACGCACCGTCAGACAAAGCTGAAGATGTTCCCGCTGTCACCGTACCGACTTTTGGCATAAACACAGGCTTCAGCCCAGCCAAAGATTCCATAGAGGTTTCTGGACGAATTACTTCGTCCACTTCTACAAGGATTTTATTGCCATCAGCATCATGACCTTCGATAGATACGATTTCGTTATTGAAACGACCCTGCAAGGTCGCTTCATGAGCAAGACGATGCGAACGTACAGCAAAGGCATCTTGGTCTTCTCGGCTCACGCCATGCATTTTGCCTAGCATTTCCGCTGTAACCCCCATCATCATGGACGCTTTAGCCATATGTTTAGACAACGCAGGGTTAACATCTACGCCGTGCATCATATTGACGTGCCCCATGTGCTCGACACCACCAACAACAAACACATCACCTTGGCCTGTCATAATAGCTTGAGCGGCCGTATGGAGAGCAGACATAGATGAACCACAAAGGCGGTTCACAGTTTGCGCTGCACATGTAATTGGCAAACCAGCTAATAAAGACACTGCACGGGCCATATTAAAACCTTGCTCAAGGGTTTGGTTTACACAACCCCAGATCAAGTCTTCTACGTCTTTTTGATCCACATTTGGGTTACGCTTGAACAATTCTTTTACCAGCGCCGCCGATAAGTTTTCTGCACGTACATTACGGAACACGCCATTTTTCGTTTTACCCATTGGTGAGCGAACGGCGTCGATAATAACGACATCATTTGGATTCAGTTTCATGGAAATTCTCCTCTAGCCTATGGGAAATTATGCGCCGTAATAAGTGTCGTTGTTTTTCGCCATGTCACGCATTTTTGCGGTTGGCTCATACAACTTACCTAAGTGGCTGTATTTGTCTGCAAGGTCACAAAAAGCCTGCAGTCCCATTTGGTCTAGGTAGTGCAATGCACCGCCAAGGTATGGAGGGAAACCAATACCATAAATCAATCCCATGTCCGCTTCTGCTGGCGATGCCACTATATTCTCTTCAAGACAACGTACTGTCTCAATACAAAGTGGAATCATCATACGAGCGACAATATCGTCTTCGCTTAACTCAGATTTAGATACCACCACAGAGGAAAGCAAAACATCTATCTCTTCATTAAAGATCTTCTTAGGCTTGCCTTTACGGTCTGGCTCATAGGTATAAAAACCTTTGCCGTTTTTCTGACCAAATCGTTCCAGTTCAAACAAACGATCAACCGCATTAGTGCCTTCGTGCTTCATACGATCTGGGAAACCTTCCGCCATGACTTGATCCGCATGATAAGCCGTGTCAACACCAACAACATCCAGCAAATACGCAGGCCCCATCGGCCAACCGAATTTTTCCATAGTTTTATCAATCACTTGGAAATCCGCGCCTTCTTGCATCATCAAAGAGAAACCAGCGAAGTAAGGGAACAATACGCGGTTCACCAAGAATCCTGGGCAGTCATTTACCACAACCGGTGTTTTACCCATAGCTTGAGCATAAGCAACAGTTTTAGCGATAGCCGCATCGCTGGTTTTTTCGCCGCGAATAACCTCAACTAAAGGCATGCGATGGACTGGGTTAAAGAAATGCATACCACAGAAGTTTTCTGGGCGTTTCAGATCTTTTGCCAATTCAGTAATGGAAATCGTTGACGTGTTAGAAGTCAAAATAGCGTCATCGGCGATTTTACTTTCTACTTCAGCCAATACTGACTTTTTGATTTTGACGTTTTCAACAACCGCTTCAACCACAAGGTCAACGTGTCCAAATTCGCCATAGCTCAGCGCAGGAACTATCGCATTCATCGCTTTAAACGCTTTTTCAGTCGTTAAACGTCCGCGCTCTACTTGACCATTGAAAAGTTTATTCGCTTCACTCAAGCCCAATTCTAGGGCTTCAGGACGAATGTCTTTCATAATAATCGGCGTGCCTTTTGATGCGGATTGATAAGCAACACCGCCACCCATAATGCCCGCCCCCAAAACAGCGGCTTGCTTCACAGGCGTCGCACCTTTCGAGTATTTACCCGCTGTTTTCTTAATTTGTTGATCACTTAAGAACAAGTTAACCAAGGATTTCGCCACTGGACCTTTAGCTAGCTTTACAAAGCCTTTGATTTCAGTATCAAGCGCTTTTTCCATCTCTTGGCTGATGCCTTTTTCAATGGTTTTAATCGCCGCCATTGGCGCAGGGTAATGTTTACCCGCTTTTGCACCGACCACACCGCGAACCGATTCGAAGACCATCATTTTTTCGATAGGTGTAAATTCCATCGGTGCACGCAATTCATTACGACGAGCATGATAATCGAGCTTGCCATCCAACACTTGTTGAACAAGGTGACGAGCAGATTCATTGACTTTCGCCGCAGGAACAACCGCATCTACCGCACCGTCTTTAAAAGCATCTTCGCTGCGTTTCTGAGCACCACCACAAATCCACTCACAAGCATTATCCGCACCAATCAGACGAGGTAAACGAACCGTTCCCCCCCAACCAGGGTAAATGCCCAATTGCGTTTCCGGTAAACCTATTTTTGCTGTCGTTGCCATAACTCGATAATCACACGCCAACGCTAACTCCATACCGCCGCCAAGTGCGATACCATTAATGGCTGCTACCGTTGGACAACATAGATTCGATATATCATTAAAAATACTGTGGGCATGACGCAATTTATCGGATAGATCATCGTCCTCTAGTTTGAACCAAGAAGTAAATTCTGTAATGTCTGCGCCCACGACGAAAACGTCTTTTGCACTGGCAAAAATAACGCCTTGTAGATCATCAATGTGTTTAAGGGCATTAACGGCTTCGGCCAATTCATTCAAGGTAAGGCTATTGAATTTATTGACCGACTCACCGACCAAATCCAGAGTGACGGTTGCCACACTGGCATCATCGACTGCAACCTTGATTGCTTGTCCTTCGAAAATCATGCTGGTCTCCAATTATTTTTATTATGATGACGGTGGTTATCTAGCTCACCGTCATCCGGTGTGTAAAAAGTCAGTTGTTTTAAAAGTTAGTTTCTAAAAAAACTACAAACTCTTTTCTAATTCAGGCACGGCATCAAACAAATCGGCGACTAAGCCATAATCCGCCACTTGGAAAATAGGCGCATCTTCATCTTTGTTGATGGCAACAATCACCTTAGAGTCTTTCATACCCGCTAAATGCTGAATCGCACCAGAAATACCCACTGCGATATACAGATCTGGGGCAACCGTTTTACCGGTTTGGCCGACTTGTAAATCGTTTGGCACAAAGCCCGCATCAACAGCGGCACGTGAAGCACCAATGGCTGCGCCCAGTTTGTCTGCAACCCCTTCCAGCAATTTGAAGTTATCGCCGTTGCCCATGCCTCGACCACCAGAAATGATCACATTAGCCGCGGTCAATTCAGGACGATCAGATTCAGCCAATTGTTCTTTCACAAAACGGCTGCGATCAGATGCAATCACTTGAGAAAGCACTTGGCGTTCTGCGCTACCACCCGTACTTGCCGCGGCATCAAAACCTGTGGCACGAACGGTCAATACTTTTACTGGATCCGTTGTTTTTACCGTCGCAATGGCATTGCCAGCATAGATTGGACGAACAAACGTATCTGCAGATTCAACTTTAATCACGTCAGATAACTGCGCTACGTTCAATAATGCCGCCACTCGTGGCAAGGTATTTTTACCTGTAGTGGTTGCTGGCGCCAAAATGTGTTCGTAGCCGTTAGCAACCTCAACGATTAATTTAGAGACATTTTCAGCCAACTGATGTTCATAAGCGGCATTATCAGCAACCAAAACCTTAGTCACTCCAGACACTTGTGATGCTTGCTCAACAACGGTTTGGCACTCAAAGCCGACAACCAATACATGAACATCAGCGTCAATTTGTGTCGCCGCGGTCACTGTATTCAAGGTCGCAGGCTTTAGAGATTTATTATCGTGTTCTGCAATGATTAAAACGCTCATGACACCACCTTCGCTTCATTTTTAAGTTTGTCTACTAACTCAGCAACAGAGCCAACTTTAATACCACCAGCACGCTGCGGCGGTGGTGTAACAGAAACGATGCTGACATTAGACCCAACTTCCACACCTAAATCGGCAGGTGTTTTTACATCCAATGGTTTTTTCTTCGCTTTCATAATATTTGGCAGAGAAGCAAAACGCGGTTCGTTTAGACGAAGGTCTGTCGTAACAACCGCTGGCAGGGTAATCGCCAAAGTTTGCAAACCACCATCAATCTCACGAGTAACTTGTGCTTCGCCGTTTTCAATAACAACTTCTGACGCAAATGTTGCTTGAGGGTAATCCAATAGCGCTGCCACCATTTGACCCGTCTGATTATTATCAGAATCAATCGCCTGCTTACCCATAATCACCAAATCAGCAGCTTCGTCTTGAGCAACCTTGGCGAGGAGTTTGGCAACTGACAAAGAATCTAAACCATCCTCTGCTTCAACCTGAATTGCTCGATCTGCACCTAACGCCATTGCTGTACGCAAGGTTTCTTGACAAGATTTTGAACCAACAGAGACCACAACGACTTCAGAAGCGACGCCTTTTTCTTTTAGGCGTATAGCTTCTTCCACTGCAATTTCACAGAAAGGGTTCATGGACATTTTGACATTGGTAAGATCGACCGCAGTATGGTCGGATTTGACGCGAACTTTGACGTTGTAGTCTATGACTCGCTTTACAGATACTAAGATTTTCATAAGCCCCTCGTATTTATTATTAAGTTCTGTTTCATACATACCGTCTAGATTTTCACTAGATTGATAGCATGCAAATATTCCCTATCAATAGAACTCTTCACTTACCCTCTATAGTAGTTTGGGAATGCTTTTCATCAATAACAAAAAAGCGCCAGTTAACTGACAAAAATATTCACGCTTCGTTCAAATAGCGCATTATGTGTGAAATGGGCTCTGCACCCTTTCCACATAATGAGTCTAGTCCTAATAACAAAAAAGCCCCACTGATAAGTGAGGCTTGATTGACTTTATTAGAAGGTATTACTTATTACGCGATAAAAACGCAGTAAAAGCTTGATGTGCCTCTGTTGAACGTAGGCGGTCTTTAAAGATTCGACCTTCTCGCATTAACGCCATTTGAACATCATCCTGCGCTCGATACTTTAATAGATCTTTGCTTAATGCTACCGCTTCAACAGGCAGCGCCGCCGTTTTTTCGGCATAACGCAATGCTACTTTGTAGGCTTCACCTTCTTCGCATATGTGGTTAACCAGACCTAATTCATAAGCCTGCATACCATCTACAACCTCACCTAAAACAAGTATCTCAAAGGCTTTTTGATGGCCCACTAACTGGGGCAATAAATGACTAGACGCTGCTTCGGGCACCAGTCCTAATTGCACAAAAGGAAACTGCAATCGCGCTTCACGGGATGCAAGTACTAGATCACAATGCAGTAACATAGTTGCACCAACCCCAACAGCCCGACCTTCAACACCTGCTATAAGTGGTTTTTTATAACTACTCAGCACTTGTAAAAAAGCCATAATGGCTTCCATTTTCTCTGGCGTTTGAGCAATCTGCACAAATTCATTAATGTCATTACCCGAAGAAAAATCACTCCCCGCGCCATGAATTAAGGTCACCTTTATATCGGCGTCCAACTCTGCTCGACGTAATGCATTCGTTAATGCCTGATACATGTCCAATGTAATCGCGTTTTTCTTTTCAACTCTGTCTAAACACAGAATTTGTACACCAGACTCAATATTTTCAGTAACAAAATCACTCATTACTGGCTCCCTTATGATGGTAGTTTAAGTACCTGTTCATCAACCAATTTGCGTACCATTGGGCCGTCTTCAGACCAACCATGGCAGCTATTCACTAGCTTAGACACAGCGGCTGGAACTTGCTCAGGATATTTTTCTCCCAGCGGCCCCCACATTGTTTGAAAAGCGGTTGTCGCAATTACTGGAAAAAGCTCCAACACATGAGTACAACCTACTTTTCCGCTAAAGGTTTCTTTTAGCCAACGACTCCAGCCGGGTTTGAGACGAGTGCCTTTTAAAACCGAAAAACTAGGCACTGCTCCTGCGCAATTAGGAAAGGGATAGGAGTCCATAGTGACCGACACCTCTTTTATTAAAAAGGTGTCATCTAGGGTCAAACAGGCGCGAATATCATGAAAGGGACTGCCTTCAGGCACCAAGCTATCATCAAACTCACGCGTAACATCGTAGGATTTGAGGTCCTGCATGCTTGCCTCAATATCCCACAGCCCATCTTCGCGTAAAAAACCATACGACTCGATACAACGCCGGTGCATTAGCTTACGTTTAACCTGTGCCATTGCTGCTCTCCCAATACTTCAAAAAGCGGTAAACACAAGACTTAAGCATGCTCTTGTTCGCGCAACGCACGACGCAATACTTTCCCAACATTGGTTTTCGGCAACTCTTTGCGAACCTCAACAAACTTAGGAACTTTATAAGCCGCAAGGTTTTCTTTGCAATATATGCGCAACGCCTTTTCATCCAGTGTTTCAACATCGGCTCTTAGAACAACAAACGCTTTTACCGATTCGCCCGTTTTATCATCAGGCACACCAATCGCTGCAGATTCCAAAATCGAAGGATGAGAGGAAAGACAATCTTCCACTTCCGTTGGATACACATTAAAACCGGACACAATAATCATGTCTTTTGCACGATCAACAATTTGCAAATAACCATCGGGATGCTGCATCGCAATATCACCGGTGATTAAAAAGCCGTCTTCTGTCATGACTTCACGCGTAGCTTCTTCACGGTTCCAGTAGCCTTTCATTACCTGAGGTCCACGTACGCATAACATACCCGACTCCCCTTGTGGCAAGGCTTCACCATCACTCCCTTGGATCTTAATGTCCGTTTCTGCAACAGGTAGACCGATTGTACCGATACGTTCTTTGCCGATAGGGTTAAAAGACACAACTGGCGATGTTTCCGTTAGACCATAGCCTTCTACAATTTTGCAGCCAGTAACCCTTTCCCATTCATCGGCAGCGGCATGAGTTAAAGGCATGCCACCTGAACAAGTAAGTTTAAGAGTAGAAAAATCGAGGGCCTTGAACTCAGCTTTGTTACACAAACCAACAAACAAGGTATTTAATCCAACAAAGCCAGTAAATGGCCATTTTTTAAGCTCTTTGATAAAGCCTGGCAAATCTCGAGGATTCGGAATCAATACCGTATGAGCGCCACGCTCCAACAACGTCAGACCATGAATTAGAAATGCATAAATATGATAAAGCGGCAGCGGGGCAATATAGACCTCATTCTGATCATCAATAATCGAGCGGAGTCTAGAGCTTAACTGATACATATTGGCGACTAAATTGGCATGCGTCAGCATCGCCCCTTTTGCAACCCCAGTGGTTCCACCAGTGTATTGCAATACAGCAATTTGCTCTGGCTGAAATTCTACTTTTTCAACCGCTTTACCTTTGCCTTTCGCTATCACATCGTTAAGTGTAGAAGCACTGGAAATATGATATTCCGGCACCATTTTCTTCACGTACTTAACTACGGAATTTACTAATAAGCGTTTTAAAGTCGGATGAAAATCTGCAATTTCGGTGATAATAACGTGTTTTATTGACGTTTTAGCCAATATTTTTTCGACGTTATGCGCCATATTAGCAAACACCACCAATGCTTTTACGCCAGCATCGTTAAATTGATGCTCAAGCTCTTTTGGTGTGTAAAGTGGATTGGTATTAACAACAATTAAGCCAGCCTTCATAGCGCCAAACAGCACCACAGGATATTGAATAATATTAGGCAATTGTACAGCAATCCGATCACCGGGCTTTAAGTCGGTTTCGTGCTGAAGATACGCAGCAAAGGCGTCAGATTTTTCACCTAACTCACGGTAAGTCAGAGTGCGGCCGACGCTGGTAAAAGCAGGACGGTCGGCAAACTTTTTCGTTGCTAACGCTAAGACATCATTTAGTGACTGATAGCCATGTGGGTTAAGCGACTCTGGTAAATAGCTGCCCGGTGGTTTTCCAATATTTGCATTGCTTGGAGAAGAAGTATCCATAGTCATAATAAGCTCCATTTGTTTTTTTTATTTAGGAGAAAGTGATCAAGCATAAAAGCTCAACTACATAAAGTGTAGTTGAGCTTTAGAGCTATAAAATGATTAAAAGATCCCTTATTGAGGGAAAATTTGCGTCAATTTTGTCGCCAACATAATGTCTCCATCAGCACGGATTTTTCCCTGCATAAAAGCAGCCATGCCATCTAGCTCACCACTCATGACTTCTTTTAAAGTATTCAAATCCATACTCAGAGTCACAGTTGGATCGTCATGCTCCCCTTCTCCCATCGAGCATTTACCGTCCTCGATACTTAAGTGATAGCTGTCTGCATCATCTAAGTCAAATTGAAAAACCGCTTCCATATCATCCGCTTCATCAGCGTCGAAACGATTTAACATGGATTCAAAAACTGCTTTTGCTTCACTCATAATATCAACCTCTTCAATCTTTCAAAAACTTTATTACCCATGAACTAAAAAAGAATACATGGGTGGTTATTTATTGCGCTAATTAGGCATTCAAAAATAAGAAATTATCTTCTTCCATCGCCAATAAGTTATCAGCGCCAGACAGCATAGCCTCTACATGAGCGCGAGTACGTGGCAACAATCGATCGTAGTAGAAAGTTGCTGTTTGCAGTTTGGCAGTATAAAAGCCCACTTCATCTGTGCCTTCGTCTAATTTAGTCTGTGCGGTGACAGCCATACGAGCCCAGAAATAAGCTAGTACCACATAACCCGAAAACATCAAATAATCAACGGAAGCCGCACCCACTTCATCTTTGTTGCGCATGGCTTTCATGCCGATCTTCATCGTCACATCGCCCCATTCACTATTCAGTTTATCCAGGGCGGTGATGTAAGATTTAACACGCTTATCACCTTTATGCTCTTTACAGAACTTATGGATGATTTTGGTAAAACGACGCAGTGTTGCACCTTGAGTCATCAGTACTTTACGACCTAAAAGATCCAACGCCTGAATGCCAGTAGTGCCTTCGTACAACATCGAAATGCGGCAATCACGAACGTTTTGCTCCATGCCCCATTCAGCGATAAAGCCGTGACCACCAAACACCTGTAGACCATGATTTGCAGATTCAAAGCCGGTTTCAGTTAGAAAGGCTTTAGCAATCGGAGTCAGTAAAGACATCAATTCATCCGCCTCTTCTTTCTCTTCTTTAGAGCCCTTTTTAGTGATATCCACCAACTTAGAACAATAATGAATTAAAGCGCGACCACCTTCAGCAAAGGCTTTTTGCGTTAACAACATACGACGTACATCGGGGTGAACAATGATTGGATCTGCGGCTTTTTCTGGCGCTTTCGGACCTGACAAAGAACGCATTTGTAAACGATCTTTAGCGTATGCCACAGAGTTTTGTAGTGCCCATTCTGCATGTGCCAAACCTTGTAAAGCCGTACCAAGACGTGCCGTATTCATGAACGTAAACATGCAGTTCAGACCACGGTTCGGCTCACCAATGAGAAAGCCCTTCGCGCCATCGAAATTCATTACACAAGTCGCGTTACCATGAATACCCATTTTGTGTTCGATAGAACCACAAGATACCTGGTTGCGATCTGCCATTTCACCAGCATCATCAACATTGTGTTTTGGTACGATGAACAGAGAAATACCTTTTGTACCCGCTGGGGCATCTGGTAAACGAGCCAATACAATATGGACAATGTTGTCCGCCATATCATGTTCGCCCGCAGAGATGAAGATTTTAGTACCTGTAATGGCATAGCTGCCATCGTCTTGCGGCTCGGCTTTGGTTTTCAACATACCAAGGTCAGTACCACAATGTGGCTCAGTCAGACACATGGTGCCTGTCCATTCACCAGAAACAAGTTTCGTTAAATAGGTTTGTTTTTGCTCGTCAGTGCCGTGTAGCTCGATGGTATTCATCGCGCCGTGACTCAAGCCTGGGTACATCCCCCATGACCAGTTGGATGTGGCGATCATTTCCGTCACCATCATGCCAAGAGAATCTGGTAAACCTTGTCCACCTACTGCTTCAGGGTGCGACAATGAAGGCCAGCCACCTTCAACATACTGCTGATAAGCTTCTTTGAATCCGTCAGGCGTTGTCACAACACCATCTTTAAACTGACAACCTTGTTGGTCACCAACACGGTTTAGAGGAGAAAGCACTCGCTCGGCAAACTTAGCACCCTCTTCCAAAATCGCCGCCACCATATCTGGCGTCGCTTCTTCAGCGCCCGGCAAATTAGCATAGTGTCCGTGAAAATCTAGAACTTCTTCAGTGACGAATTTGATGTCGCGCAGTGGCGCTTTATATTCAGGCATGGCCTATGACCTCTTCTTGTTTTTATTCCATCCGTTCCAATAGGAACCTCTTATGGTAGAAAGGTTCCTCTATCGGAGGCTATCTCTCAATAACAAAAGGTGCCAAAGTTAATGACAAAATAGACCAAGCTTAGGATTTCACCAGTCAAACAAAGAGAATAATCACCATTCAAGCCAATACAAAGCTAGCAAATATAATCAGTTGAACCTTTATTAAAGCAGCTCGCCACCATGACTAAGAGCAAATTTCAGCCAATCACCTTCGATACCACCGATAATTTCTAAGCGACTGCCATCATGCCAAGAAGAAGTTGTTATCAAGACTTCGCCTCTCGCTACGTTCACCAAAAGCGCTTCGTTTGAACTAATTAAAAATACGCCTTTAATACGGTAAACCCCAGCAAACCTGGACAGTTCTTGAATAATTGACTTTACCTTTTCTTGAGTAAAGCAATCCTGTCTAGGCCAATGCCAGCCGACGACCTGCATGTCACCTTGTTGTTTGTGATAACTCCAATGCTTGTCTTGATCTGTCGTTTCAACGGCACCATGAACATGTTGATGAGAGGAATGGTGAGAGTGTTTTTCTGGTGTATGTGAGTGCTTTTCTACGGTAGAAGAAGCATTCGATAAATCTATCAGACCAATATCCAAAGAATCAGCACTCAAAGCCATAGGATCTGACATAAAAACAGTGGGAGTTGACCCCATTGAAGTAAGCGCACCAAAGCGAGCTTTTACTCGGTCAATATCTTCTTGCTGATAACGATCAACATGGCTCAATACAATACCGTCCGCAGACTCTATTTGGTCATTGAAAATATCGTGCTTTGTATAACGCTCATCATTTAAATTCCGAGCATCCAATACGCAAAATGCCCCCGTCAATAACAGCACATCTTGATAAGCCGCACTGCGTAACTTCTGCAGAATTTGCTTTGGATGACCAAGGCCAGATGGCTCAATAAGAATACGGTCAGGGTTATATTGGCGAATTAATTGGTTTAGCCCTTGCTGAAAAGTAGCCGATGTCGTGCAACAAACACAACCACCCGGAACCTCACTGATGGCGACATCTAAATCCGCATAAAACGCACTATCAAGACCAATATCACCAAACTCATTAACCAACACAGCCCAACGTTCATTTGGAGGCGACTGCGCAAGTAGATGACGAATTAAAGAGGTCTTCCCCGCTCCTAAAAACCCCGTCACCAACGTGACTTTTATACCCTGATAACGCATGGCGAAAAATTCTCAAAATGTATAAGCGAATATGATACTTGTCGTTCCATCTGTTTTCTTTTTGTTGTCCAAAACTTGGCTATTGTGGGTGAGGCCATAAGAAGCCTTCATACTAAGGTTATCTCTGAGTTTTACGCTAACAGAAGTCTCCGACTTCGAACGCGTATTCTTATTATCCTGCAAAGCAGCTTCCGTACTTAAAGATTGTTGGAAAGTCGCATTAGAACTAATTTCATATTCATACTGCAATTCCAAATGCACTATCGAAGTTTCATCCTCTTCGCCTTCGTCTGTCATACTAAAGGAATAACCTGGGCCAACACTGTAATCTAAAAACGAACTATCATGGTCGAACAAACGCGCGGAGTAACCAACAGACACTGTATTTTGGTATTCATAGCCACTAAATCGATCATCGGTATAAGACCCATAGACAAATACAGAAGTGTTATTACTGCTTAATTTGTAGTCACTTTGTGCGGATAAGAACATTTTTTGTGCCGTTGTTTTAGTGTCAACTTCGCCCTCATTTCTACCTCTTTTATAAAGTGTATCTAACTCATATTTGGCTTTCCAAGCCGTAAAATCCTGCTTAACGGTCGCTTTTGCTTTTACGGCCGTACTTTCAGTATTACCAGTAATAGCAATAACGCCTAATTCTAATTCCGCACTCAAAGGCTCTAAAGGGGTAAAGGGAGTATCAGCAGCATAAACAGCAGGCGCGGAACAAGCTAATACAGCAAGCACGACTCGTTTTATAGGCTCCATTTGTATGCGTTCCTTCTATCTCATCAAACTGATTCCATGATGGCTAAGAAAGGAAGTGACGGAGAATCCAATAACATTCAGATTCAGAAAAAACAGACCTCTAACCTCCTTCCTAATACAGCCATTAGGTTTAAGAGATATTTTTGCACTGATACAAACTTATCACAGTCAAAATTCTGCTAACTATATGCAAAGTAATAGATAAGAAAATCACACACCCTTACACTTAAAAATCCTACTTCTGAGTGTTAGAACGCACCCTCACATTATTATTAACGTCTTTACTCTGGCGAATCAGTTCGTCGCCAGCGAAGGTTTGAGAAGACTTAGCCAGACGATCGTAAAGCAGAACATTCACCGAGGCGGCAAGATTCATACAACCAACCGTTGGAACAAAGACAACAAAGTCGGCTCTATCAACAACCTTTTGACCTATCGTGCCGTCTTCCGGACCAAAAATATATAAGGCTTTTTCAGGGTGATGAAAAGAAGGTAATGGCGTCGCACCTTGGATTAAATCGACACATACAACCTTAGTATCGGTATCAACAGCATCAATTAAGCTATCAACACCAAGGCTTTCTATGTTGATCAATGGAATTGATGAAATGGCTTTTTTAGTGTCTGTCGACATTTTTTCTGCGCGATCATAACGATGGCCAGAATACAAAACTTGATCCACTTGATAACACCCTGCCGCTCTCATTACAGAACCAACATTTGAGGTACTCTTAGGATTAGTTAACCCTATGGTGACAAACTCATTTCCCATCAAAAAACTCACACTAGAATTAAATAAGAACAAGGATAATATCACTTTTATGCATTACGCTTGCCATTCTTTATAACGCTATCAACACGTTAAACATGACTTATTCTGTCGCAAAAAATAAGAAAAAAGCCGTACAACTTTCATTACCCCTTTCGATCATCATTGAAATAGGTACACTGAAAGAAATAAGAAACCAACAAAACCATTCAGGTATCCAATGAATTTTATCAAAAAATTTGGCCTAACCTTACTTGCGGCCGCTACATTTCAAACCCAAGCAGCTTCTGTTTGGAAGGTAACGTCAGGTGTTAATACGCTCTATATTGGCGGTACGATTCATTTACTCACGCCACAAGACTACCCTTTGCCAAAAGCCTACGATAAGGCCTATCAAGCCTGTGACAGCGTTGTTTTTGAAACGGATATGGAAACCTTAGGAAACTCAGCTTTCATAAGACAAATGCAATCAGAGTTGTCTTATTCCGATGGCACCACCATAGATGAAGTCATCTCACCTGAAACCTATCGATCACTAAAAATCTATTTAAACGCCAGACAAATCCCCATTACCGCGATTCAACACCTAAAACCCAGTGCACTTGCTATTTCCCTCAGCATGATTGAATTAAAACATCTTGGCTTTACCAGTGAAGGTGTCGATCAGTTCTATGCACAAAAGGCGCGACAAGACCACAAACCTAAGAGCTGGTTAGAAGAACCCCAAGCTCAAGTTGACATGCTCAGCAACCTCAATAACCAAGATAGTAACGAGGTCATTAATTACACTTTGTCAGATATCAAAGACATGCCAAAAACGATGGAAGACCTTAGAAAAAGCTGGCGCACAGGTGATATGGAAACCATGGCAGACATTGAATTAAAGGACTTTAAACAAGATTACCCAGAGGTGTATCAATCACTTTTAGTGGAGCGAAATGATCTGTGGATGCCTCAAATTGAAAACATGCTCACTAATGACGAAGTCGAATTCATCATGGTTGGGGCAATGCACCTTGCAGGTCCAGACAGTTTACTCGCAAAACTTGAAGCCAGCGGTTATCAAGTTTCGAGATTATAACCCCCCTTTCACTGTCTTTTAACGGTCAAAAAAGTCTCATCAAACAGTAAAAACACACAAAACTAGTGCGTTTTTACTGCTAAATCCTGCCTTAACGATTATTTATTACAATTTATCTCCCCAAATCACCTCGAATTTTTTATACTTGCCGCCGAAATTATTTACTGACCAAATGATCAGTTACTAAATTATCCCGGCGTTTCTTATTGTGATGCTACTGAATCCGTAAATTCGCAATAAAATAATCGCCGTCGTCTACTAGCAAAAGGTCCCCCTCATGCTCGAACGTTATTTTCAACTTAAAGCGCACAACACCACAGTACGTAATGAAGTTGTCGGAGGTATAACCACCTTCCTAACGATGGCTTATATTATTTTCGTTAACCCTTCTATTCTTGCTCAAGCAGGAATGGATCAAGGCGCCGTATTTGTCGCAACTTGTCTTGCTGCTGCAATTGGTTGCTTGATTATGGGCTTATACGCAAATTACCCCATTGCTCTTGCACCAGGCATGGGACTAAATGCTTTCTTTACCTACGGTGTAGTCTTAGGCATGGGCTACACATGGGAACAAGCACTTGGCGCGGTTTTCTTATCCGGTATTCTTTTCATTTTCATCAGTATTTTTAAAATTCGTGAATGGGTTATCAATGCCATTCCGTCTTCGTTGAAATTGGGGATTGCAGCTGGTATCGGTCTTTTCCTAGCAATGATTGCATTGCAAAATTCCGGCATCATTGTCAAAAACCCAGCTACTATGGTGTCTCTAGGCGACCTATCTTCACCATCAGCGATTTATGGCTTACTTGGCTTTTTTGTGATCTGTGCTTTGGCGTATTTAAATGTCACCGGCGCTGTGATGATTGGCATACTTTTCGTCACCATTTTGTCTATTCTCTTTGGTCAAAATGAATTTGGTGGCGTAGTTTCTATGCCACCATCTGTTGCACCTACTTTCCTCGCGATGGACATAGAAGGTGCTTTTCAAATCAGTATGCTAAGCGTGATTTTTGCCTTTTTCTTTGTGGATTTATTCGATACGTCAGGCACCCTAATCGGTGTTGGTCAACGTGGCGGTTTATTAGATAAAGAAGGTAAATTACCTCGCCTTAAAAAAGCCTTGTTGGCTGATTCTGGCGCAACGGTTGTGGGTGCTGCATTAGGTACCTCTTCTACAACAAGTTATATCGAAAGTGCTTCTGGCGTTGCCGCTGGCGGACGTACTGGTTTAACGGCTGTTGTTGTAGCGTTATTGTTTATTCTCAGCTTATTCTTTGCGCCGTTGGCTGGATCTATTCCTGCTTATGCGACAGCGGGCGCATTAATGTACGTTGCAGTATTGATGACAAGCAGCTTAGCGCACGTAGACTGGGATGATATTACAGAAGCCGCACCGGTTCTGATTGCCGCTTTTACGATGCCACTAACCTACTCGATCGCGGATGGTATTGCTTTGTCTTTCATCAGCTACGCTGTGATCAAACTATTGTCAGGTCAAGGTAAGCAAGTCGGCGCTGCTGTGTATCTATTAGCTGCGTTGTTTATCGCTAAATTCTTTATCTTCGTCTAAATCAGATAAAGCAGTAGCAATTTAAAGAAACAGGAGCAAAGTCAGACTTTGTTCCTGTTTTTTTTGCCTTAATTTTTCCAATTATTCCTATCTTCATTACTGTCTAAACGTTTTTGTAGTCGCGCGAAAGTATCTACTATATTATTCGCCCTCGAGTTTCACCTACCATATTAGCTACCCACCAAGTGAAGAAACATGTCTGACAACGCGCTCTATACGGATTTATCTGGCTATTACGACTTAATGTGTGCCGATATTAATTATCAAGCCCAGAGCAACAGTGCGCATCGGCTTCATCAAATTTTTGGAAATGGTGGGAAACAGCATTTAGATTTGGCTTGTGGAACAGGACCACATATTAGCTACCTTAGCCAAGAAGGTTATCAATCTAGCGGCTTGGATATTAATCAACCCATGCTAGATCTTGCCAAACTACGATGCCCTGATGCGCAATTCGAGCTAGGTAATATGTGTGCATTTGATACGACTGAGTCTTATGACTTAATTACGTGTTTTTTATACTCGGTTCATTACAGCGGGAACATCAATAACCTAACCAGTTGCATTCAAAGCGTACACAAATCACTCAGTACTGGTGGTGTTTTTTGTTTTAACTCGGTAGATAAGAACCATATAGACAATACGCTTTCTGCGAAGCACAGCGTCTCTCACGACAATAGCGAGTTCTCATTTGGCTCTTCTTGGTATTACTGTGGTGAAGGTGAAAAACAAACACTAAAGCTGAGCATTGAAAAAACCACCGCGCTACAAACTCAACTTTGGGCAGATGAACATCCTATGGTGGCATTAAGCTTTAATGAGCTACAGGCTCTGTTAACGCCATACTTTGATGTCCATGTCTTTGAACACGAGCACGACAAAATCATACCGTGGGATCAGCAATCTGGTAATGCAATCTTTTTGTGTGTCAAAAAATAAAGAAGTCTTGCTGGTTTAAACTTACGACTCAGTCATCGAACGGTATTTTAGAATCAAAGCAATAATTTCATGATCGCTAACGGAAGAAGATAAAGACTCGTTAATAGAACGTCTCTGTGGCAAACGAATATTGAATTTACTTTTCAATAATCCAACAACTTGCGAGTCGGAGTTAGGATCGAACGTCTGGCTTGCAAAATTGCAAATTCGCTGTAGTACAAATTCTTTGGCTGTATTTATCATGTATTACCTATGGTTTTAGAGAAAAACAACAAGGCTTCTCCCTTTTTTTGTTTTTAAAAACGGGTCTAAACAAATAGACCAAGCGCTTATTAGCAAACTTCTTATTTAAATAAAGTATAAAAAAGGCAAGGTGAGAGAGAAGTACTCTCTGCGTTACTCTGTACTTTTAGGGATAGCTTTTGGGGAAAGCGATTAACCGAATGCATAATAAGAACGATGAGTTTCTAATATGAGCCCAATTAACCGCTTTGTCTACTAATGCTTTCGTAAAAACAAAGATAATACTGTCCTAGTTACAGAAATTAGGACGCATTATGGTTCTTCTTGCAGAGGTAAAGTCACTTCCACCAGCAACCCACCCAATGCACTTCGAGTCGCTTTGATCGTACCATTATGCTGGCGAACCGCATTTTCTGCGATAGCCAATCCCAACCCTGCGCCGCCACTGTTTCGATCACGGGCGGTTGAGACCCGATAAAAAGGCCGGAAGATAGAATCAAACTCATCATCGGCTACACCGTCGCCATCATCTTCTACTCGAATAGATAACGTATTGGAATAAACACCCAATGAAACCTGAATCTGGTTTTTACCATAGTGAATCGCATTACGGACAATATTCTCCAAAGCGCTCATCAACAGCTGCGGATGGCAATTAATCATACGATTTGGAACCTCAGACAAAAGCAAGGCTTTTCCCACTTGCTCCGCCTCAAACTGACTGTCCGCTAGCAAGGCATCAAAGAGGCTTGATAGAGGCTGAATCTCTCGATTCAAATGACTGTCGACTTGCACACTAGATAGTTCAAGCAGCTTACCTATCATTTGCTCAAGACGCTGAGCTTCGGTATCAATACGAGTTAAATCCGTACTGTCACCTAACTTTCGTTTTGCTAACGCTTGCGCCATTCTTAAACGCGTCAAAGGCGAACGCAGTTCATGCGAAATATCCGACAATAAACGCTGCTGACGTGAAATCATCAAGTTAACCGCTTCTACCATCTGGTTAAAACTCGCACCCGCTTGGCGAAACTCTGACGTGCCTTTTTCAAGCTCAGGATCAATTTCAAACACACCTTTCGCCACGCGCTGTGCCGCCAACTCTAATCGACGGGCAGGTTGGCTCAAGGCCCACGCCAACCACAATAATAAAGGAGTACTAACCAACATAACGGCCAACAATAAGCGAAGAGGATGATCAAATAACTGCAATAAAAAATGCGGAGGTTCACTCCAGCGAGTGCCGATATATAAAAAATAGTCCTTTTGGGCTAGCCGAATAGGCAGCGGTCCAGAAATCATCGTTCTCCCATACAATTTCTGCTGAGGATCTTGAGGGTTATCAATAGAGGTCACAAAATTACGTAACGCCTTATAACTGAAATCAGGACGGCGCTCTGTGGTAATCACATTACCATCTAGGTCGGTGATAAAAAGGCGCAGCTTATGATCACCAGGGCGTCGACGAGCGCCCCCTTCTATTTCGGGTAAGACTTGCGCTATATCTGGGGCAGAAGCAAACGTGCGCTCAACCTGATCTCGTATTTGCAGCATGCGATCAAAGTGAGGCGGATGAATATCCCGAGCTTTACGAGGATCGAAATGTGGTAACGCCAAAACGGCTAAAATCACCAGAAACATGGTAAACCAAAAAATGGCAAAAATACGCCCGTATAAACTGGTGATCTTTGGTAAACGCATCAGTCGCTCTCCACCAGCAAATAGCCACGCCCACGCAAGGTTTTAATACGTGGTTTGCCATTCGGCCAGTCAGGGAGTTTCTTACGTAAATTAGAGACATGCATATCAACCGCTCGATCAAAGGCCGCCAAACGCTTACCCAATACATCAAGACTGAGTACCTCTTTCGTTAGTACTTGCCCTGGATGAAGTAAAAAATGATGCAGCAAGGCAAACTCAGTACTGGTCAAATCTAATAGCTCTCCATTGCAATACGCCTCAAGACGACCTGGATAAAGCTTAATATCTCGGTAAGTCACGAAATCATTTTGCTGCTGACCTTTGCTTGTCTGAGTCCTGCGTAAAATGGCACGAATTCTTGCCAGTAACTCTCGCTCACTAAAAGGCTTTGGTAAATAATCATCCGCCCCAAGCTCAAGACCGACAACACGGTCAATCTCTTCCCCTTTTGCCGTCAACATTAAAACAGGCACATCCCACTTTTCTCGCAACTGCTTCAAGGTCTCAAAACCATTGAGCTTAGGCATCATCACATCAAGCAATATCAGATCCACACTGTCATCCATCGCAGCCAAACCCGCCTCGCCATCATAAGCAGCAGAAACAGCACAATTTTCAAAAGACAAAACCTCTTTGAGCAAATCACTCAATTCAACATCATCATCAATGATTAAAATATGTGGCATCAACAGTTCCTAAAACGATTTAATTAATCAGCAGCTAGCACTCTTTAACGCTATTTTACGTCGAAATGCTAAGCACAGTGCAGCCTTTACGATACTTTACCTAGCCGATACGCCACTTTACCTTACAGCCTCTATTCTACTTCCATGCGTTCAAAACGCAGTACGTATCAATCATCTGATCCTCTAATGTATATAAGGAAGAAAATATGAAAATGGCAAAAAAACTGATTATAGCCGCTGTTGTGTTTCCACTAGTATTGAGCACCAGCGCGTTTGCGTTTGGCGGAAAAGATCACAAAGGCCCACAGGAATGTCGCCCAGGCTTAAACCGCGGCATGATGAAAAATTTAAATCTAACAGACAGCCAAAAAGAGCAATTCAAAACGCTACGCAAAGAAAATAAACAAGCCATGAAAGAAGGCTTCAACGACAAAAGAGAGCAAAGCGAAAACGCTCGCATGGCGCATTTTGATAAAATAAACGCCCTACTGACAGCGGACAAATTTGATCCAGCCAAAGCCACCGAATTGGCACAAGAAAAGTCTGATAAACAAGTTAAACGTCAAGCACAGATGCTAAGTAACCAACACAAAATGCTTAGTATCTTAACACCAGAACAAAAAACCAAGTTCATCGATCTTCAAAAAGAGCGCATGGAAGACTGTGACGACATGCCTCGCCACCACGGAAAAGAACGTCACTAAGTCGCTATCACTAAAGATAAAAGTCACCGAAAGCGACCATTAGGTCGCTTTTTTCGTTTTACCACGTAGGCGACCGCTAGTACCTCTTAACACATTAACTTAACTGCGTTTCCAAATTCTTGCTACTGCACGATCACTACCTAAAAGGCCTACAATCTCACAGACCAAGCCCATTAGAAAAAACACCATAATAGGAATAACACCAGCCGCTTCGCCCGTCATCAGCGACATGACTAAAGAAACAGACGCCAGCAAAAAACAAAGCAATCCCAACACGATCAATATAGTTCGATGGGATGGCTTATAATCAAATTCCCCTTCACCGGACTCGAACATTCCCAGTACTGGAGAGCAGAGCTTTCTCATTACCTTTTTCATAAAACCTTCTTCATTCATTAGGGGGTCAATACACCCTTAGCAAAAAAAATCGCCTACCAGAATACCTTATATATCATTAAGCTGGATGAAAAATTAGAAAATAAGGAAAAATGTTAGGCTGAATGGCTAAAGTTTATCAAAAAATGACCGATGGCATAGAGGTAAGGGGATAATGTAAAAGCTCGAAGCCCATTCTCATTAATCGAATTATCGGAGAAAAACATGAAAAGTATTATTGCAACAGGAATTGCAGCAGCAGTAATTTCCCTGTCTATGAATGCACATGCCTCACCAATGACGTATGTTGATTATACAATTGGTACTGTTGACTATGATGCAGGTTCTGATGACGGTGATTATTCTGCTTTAACTGCCTCTATCGAGACACCTATTCTTCCTATCATTTCAATAGAATCCATCGACCTCAATGATTTCGACATTTTAAAATTAGGCCTTGGGGCTTCTTTTGACGCTGGCAGTGCGACCAATATCTATGGATTGGTTCACTATAACGATTATGAAGGCAATGTAGATTCAGATATTAGTTTTAGAGTTGGTATTAACAGTACGATATCTGATCGTCTAGAAGTAAGATTGTCACACACACTTTATTCAGATCAAGATGGCTTAGACAACACTAAATTGTCATTGGGCTACTATTTGACTCAAAACTTCTCGCTGTCAGGAAACTATCAAATGGCAGACAATTACAACATTATGTCTGCAACAGCAAGATTGAGTTTTTAACGTATTAACAATGCGTTGTTGATCATCAAAAAGGGGAAGCATTATGCTTCCCCTTTTTTATCTTACTGTCCCATCCTAAAAAACTAGCAAACCTTGGTTAACCAATTATGCTTGTCTTCCGCTTTACCCCACTGAATATCATTCAATGTTTGACGCAGTTTCTGAGCAATAGGACCATGCTCTCCAGAGCCTACTTTGTACTCTTTATCATTATGGATAAAAGTACCAACAGACGTTAATACCGCCGCTGTACCAGACAACACGGCTTCCACTTCAGGCTTAGCGGCACGCTCTAGTAACTCAGCAACCGTCAAATCACGCTCACTTACCGTCATACCTAGATCTTTCGCAAGCGTTAAGATAGAAGAACGAGTCACACCGTGAAGGAAAGATGAATCCAAACCTTTGGTGATGATCTCATTGCCATCGATCAACAAGAAGTTAGCCGCGCCGGTTTCTTGTACATCGCCATTTGGACAGAACAAAATTTGGTCTGCTTGCACTTCCGCTTTCGCCTTCATCATAGGACCCAAAGCACTGGCGTAGTTACCACCGCTTTTGATCATCCCCATGTGTGGCGCACAACGCATGCCCGTTTCATCCAATAGAAGGCGAAGCGCTTTAGCACCACCAGTAAAATAATCACCTACAGGAGACAACAAAACATACAACATAGACGTTGCTGTTGGCGCTGCCGCTTTACCTACCGCTGCTTCAGTACCAATATGGGTTGGGCGAATGTACATAGATCCTGGTGGCTCAGGTACATCTGTAGCAAATTCAGCAACAGCATCCACAATCATTTTAGAAACTTGTGATTCATCGATCGTTGGCAAAGACAATAAACGGCTACTTTGAGCTAAACGCTTAATATTTTGGTCCATACGAAACACATGTACACTGCCATCAGCATGACGAAATGCCTTCAAACCTTCAAAACAGGTACTTGAGTAATGCAGTACGTGAGCACCGGGATGCAACTGAATGCTGTCCGATGCAACAATGCTTGCGTCACTCCATTGATTATTTTCGAATGTTGCCAATGCCATCTTAGGCATAAACACGCTACCAAAAGCCGCCATTATTGTTTCCTATAAAGTTAAATGATTACAAACAACACCAATGATCAACACAAGTGTTATGTAGACTCTAGACTTTTCTTCTCGCCCGATCCGCAAATAGTAAAACGGAAAACAGTCCGAAGAAAGCAAATCGTAAACTACAGATCAAACAGAGTGTGTATTTCCAGTATATTTACTAAATTGTACTAGAGAATAGACTGACAAAAGAGTGATGAGACGTGAAAAGAATATTACCTTCTTGGTAACAAGGGCTCAATAAGCCAACGCACATCCTAAAGCAAAAAAGCCTAAGAAGCGGCTAAAACAAACTTATCACCACCGTTATTCTTGGCGTGATACATAGCTTGATCAGCAGACTGCACCAAATCCAGCGATTGCTTACCGTTTTCAGGGTACTTAGCAATGCCTATACTGGCAGAAACAGACAGAGCAGAACCTTCGACTACAAAAGCTTCAGATAAAGCCGCACGGATTTTTTCTGCAACCAAAGCGGCATTTTCCGTGTTATTTACTTTATTTAAAATAATTAAAAACTCATCGCCCCCCAGACGCCCAACGGTATCTGACTTACGGACACAACCACCCAGCCTCGCCGCAATTTGCTGTAACAACAAATCACCAACCGCATGACCATAACCGTCATTAATATCTTTAAAGCCATCAATATCAATAAACAAAACAGATAAACCAACCTGCTCACGCTCTGCCAAGGTGAGCGAGGCCTGCAAACGATCTAAAAGCAAAGTACGATTCGGTAACCCCGTCAAATCATCATGACCCGCGGCATAAAGCAGCCGAACCTCCATTTCTTTACGTTCAGTAATATCATGGGCAACCGCGATTCTTACCTGATGTTCTTCCGACCACCTAGCTGACCAAAGCACATTCACCACCTTGCCATCTTTACGAACCCAACGATTCTCAAAGCGCGGCAAAATCTTTCCACAGATCACAGACTCAGCGACCCCTAGAGTCTTTTCTCTATCCTCTGGATACACCATATTTACCATAGGCTCACCAATCACTTCATGGGGCGCATAACCAAACATAGTTTCAAAAGCCGCACTCACAAAAACGAAACGTCCATCACGATCAACAACACACACAGCATCCAGCATCAGCTCCATTACATCGGCAACGCTAATCGCTAGCTCATTGTTTTTCATAAAACATTACACCTAAAGGTAAAAATCAATATCATTAATGGATTGTAGATGACAATGAATCAAAGTGCTCTCACATAAACACTTATTACCTGTACAGCTTGAATAAAAACCTATGGCAATTACATAGCGTAATGAAACTAACTAACATTAAAAAAATCAAAGACATGCATTGCATACCCAGTCACAGCGATATTCGCCACAACCGTCAACCAAAACACCACCAAAAAGCGTCGCTTCTTCGTCTTATGCCGAAATGCCTTCTGCCCCAACAAAGCACCGAACCAACCGCCAAGCAGAGACAGTAAATGTAACGTCGACTCAGGCACTCTTTGCTTGCCCCGCTTAGCAGCTGACTTATCCATACCATAGACACAAAAAGTGATTAGGCTTAAGCAGCCATAAAAAGCAAACACGTAAAACATTTCAACTCACTTTAGCTATCTAACAACAATATATTCAAATTTAAGATGATGCATAAATTCACGAAAAATCAGCAGCTGAGCATAAAAAGTCACAGAGGTATCAGACTCATCAGATTGAGCTGGACGCCCCGCTGCGATCTCGGCATATAGACCAAACAAGCGCTCCAGATCATCACGCTGAAAGCGCCCCTTACCTTCCACCCCGACCGCTCCGCTCAACTTCGCGAGATCTTGAATAAAAGGCTGATCCGTCACCAAAGAATACCCATCATAAGGTACTTTCTTAGCGACCCGCTCAATCTCGTCCTCGATATAATTAATCGCGTATTCGATATCATCGTAAGTCGGCGGTGAATGCTTAAAATATCGTAAGCTGACTAAATCAAAGCCAACAGGCAAAAAAACCACATCCTGCTCATCTTCCACGGCAAAGCTAGACTCATTCCCACCAATCGTCATCAACACATTTTTTGACATAAATTACTCAAACAGGCCATAGGTTTATTCCCTTTTAATAACGTAATTAAAAAGTAAAAGAAAGGGAACAAAACAGTCCGAGATGAACTCTCCCACACTTCTCCAGTCTGATGAATCAACAGATAAATAAATTGGAGATTATTAATCATGAATATTAACTCACTGCTAAGCAGCATCATGGGCTCTACAGGTTCAGGAATTGACAAAGCCGTCACCAAAGCCAAATCAAGCTCCATACCCGGCGGATTCATGGGTGGCGCGGCCGCTGGCGGCTTAGCCGCTATGCTATTAACCAACAAAAAAGCCCGGAAAATGGGCGGCAAAGCCATCAAATATGGCGGCATGGCCGCCGTAGGTGGAATGGCTTACAAAGCGTGGCGTACTCATAAAGAAAACCAAACCACGACACAAATCACCAACATTGAACCTAATCAGAGCTTCGGCACATCCACCACACCTGCAGTTCCAGCCGGCAGCATTTTTGACCTTGCAGAAGAAAAACCAACGCAGCAAGTTGAAAACATGCGCCTAATCTTAATTCGAGCCATGATCAGCGCCGCCAAAGCAGACGGACACATAGATACCAATGAACGCACTCGAATCGAACAACAAATCAGCGACCTTGGCATCAATGCAGAAGAACAAAAATTCCTGATAGAACAACTACGAGCAGCCAGCGACCCAATCACCATCGCACGCCTATCAGAAAGTGAAGAACAAGCCACAGAGATTTACCTTGTCTCCATGCTCGCCATTGATATCGACACCGCAGAAGAACGCCGCTACCTAGACCGCCTAGGTGACGCACTGCTCTTACCAACCGACCTACGCCAAAACATCGAGCAAGAAGTAAAAAGCGCTCAAACACTGTGACCAGATAAATTAAGGCGCTCTATAGAATATATAGAGCGCCTTAGAATCAATTACCAACCAGACTACTTATTCAGTTTGCCGCGAATGGCTTCCATACGTTTTCGATTCACGCCAAAGTCGGAATGCCCAACTCGAGACGCCGAGCGAATATCGACAACCACTTCTCCATCACGCTCTTGCGAAAATAAGAACTCCACATCATCGACAAAGCGAAACACCGCCGACGTAAACTCAGCGTGAATGTAATCCGCTTTATTCACCACAACCTTAGCTCGCTTCGAAGACTCCAGCACGGCGAGCACTTTGTCATGAGCATCAAGAGCAGAGCCTTTAACCACTATAGCTTCAATAAAATGCTTATCATTAGCTTGAGCCTGACTACTCACACAATTTGGCGATCTAGGACAAACCGCTAACTTCCCATTCGTAACACCTAGATTCGGCATAATACTCGAGCACCCCTGCAATAATATAAACACCAATAAGTATAAAAGCTTTCTCGTAAACATACCCAACCCTAGTGCATGAAACCCAGAAAAAACAGAAACCGCCTCAGTTTACAACCGCCAACAACTCATCCCTAATCAAGCATAACAAAAAGGTTTCACGCTCAATCGACATACCTTTTTTATCACTGTTTTTAATCGTATCGAGATTATGATTAATAGCATCGTGAACATTAATCCACACTGGCTTCATACCGTTTTTGACTTCGTAATCTTCCAAACTCGTCTCGCCTAACTGCTCATCAATCTCACAGGTATAGCAATAAGACTTCATCTGCATGATCTCAAAACCATCCCTATTCCAAGGACGAAACTCCTCATACAGACCAAACGCCTCGACATTACGAATATTCCGCGCTCCCGTCTCCTCCGTTAACTCACGGATCAAACCTTCCACCTGATTCTCACCTTCATCAATCCCTCCACCCGGCAAGGTATAATCATCGTAACGCTGGGTATACAACATCAAAATATCCTCGCCGTTTAAAATAATCCCACGGGCAGCAAGACGTAAAAAAGAGGATTGATCGACAGGCTCGATACTGGGGTGGATAGAAGATTTTAGTAAACGCATAGATTGGGGTACTTCGTGTAATTAAGATAATTTTTTACTTAGTGAATTAAGCGCATCAGACTCCGTTACCCGAACAACGCCACTACGCAATTTCACATTCAATCTCGTTCTGTAACTTTTCCAGCTCATCAAGAATTCGAAGAAATTTTGTGCCAAAGCGAGTCACACGATATTCCACTCTAGGTGGTACTTCATTAAAGTCAACGCGTTCCAAAATACCAAATTTTGTATTTTTTCTCAGACATTCATTCAGCACCTTAGTCGTCAATCCCTCAACACTTCGGACCATGGCCCCAGGTCGATTAATGTCATTTGCCAAAAGCTGGTAGATGGTTAATGACCATTTACAACCATAAATAGTCTCAACCATACGCGCACTTTTCTCAGGTGCAGACTTCTTTGGAAATATTTTTTCCTGTTCTTTCATAAAGATATACCAATAAGTACCTACCGCACCAAATTGTGCCTAATTTTCAATAGTCTACGGGGATTGTAATCTACTTCCACACTTTAATATTTACCTGTAGAGATAATCAAATGAAAAACATAAATAGTTCTTACGCTTTAATTCTAGGCGGCTCTAGCGGAATGGGATTTGCGACAGCAAAGCAACTACTCAAACGTGGCATTCCAACCATCATTGTAGGCAGCTCCACGACAAAACTTGCGGCTGCTAAACAGGAACTTGCCGAATTGGGGCATATTGAAACGCTGCAAGCAAACTTATACAAAACCGATGACGTTCAACGCATACTGGATTTTGTCGCTAATCATGACAGCCATATAAAATATTTCGTAAATGCAGCGGGGAAATTCAAACCAACGGCATTTTTAGAACACGATCATAAGGATTACGATGCGTATCAGGAACTGAACCGTGCGGCATTCTTTATATCTCAAGCCGTCGCCAAAAACATGGCATCTAATGGCGGCGGTTCAATTGTACATATTGGCTCAATGTGGGCAAAACAAGCCATCAAAGCCACACCATCGTCGGCTTACTCAATGGCTAAAGCTGGCCTGCATGCACTCACACAACATATGGCAATGGAATTAGCTGACCAGAACATTCGCGTCAATGCGGTTTCACCTGCAGTGGTAAAAACCCCTATTTACGAATCCTTCATTGACCCAAGTGCAATCGATGAAACACTCGCTACATTTGATGGCTTCCATCCAATTGGAAGAATTGGCACAGCCGAAGATGTCGCCAAGACAATTAACTTTCTACTAAGCAGTGATTCAAGCTGGGTAACTGGCGCTATTTGGGATGTGGATGGTGGCGTAATCGCAGGCCGAAACTAATCCCTTAATTAAGATCCCACTAAATATTAAAACTAAGGAGTCTACAATGACCCAACCAAACCGTGTTTTTCTGTACGCTGAACTTCAAGTATCAGCACCATTTACTGAAGAAGTATGGCAAGAAGCTAACCCAGCAATGCAAACAGTCACCGGGCTTCGAAATAAAACTTGGCTAAGCGGCATCAACAATCACTCCGTAGGCGGCTTCTACGAGTTCGACTCAGTACAAAACGCCCGCGCCTACGCAGAAGGCATGTTGTCCGATATAGCCAAATCAATAAACGCCAGCCTCAGCATTAAATTATTTGATGGTGACGTCGTGGCCGAAGCAAGTAAAGGCATGAGCTCTCCCTACTTCAACGCCTAACAGCCATAACGGTTTTCCCTTAATCCCCCTAACCTTCTCCTTTTTATTTCCAAGGGGAAGGCGGAGGATGGGGTTGTTCTTTGGGCCTTCAAGGATATTTGTTACTTCTCAATGACTTTGAGCTGCAAGTTTATTCCGCCCTGCTGGGCGGGTAACTTTTGTCCTCTGTTTAATTCAGAAAAGTACAAAAGTAACCAAAAGGTCTCTTTATCGGGCTATCGCCCAAACGTCTCATTCACTTTGCTTAACATCCTGATTAGCAACACGACTTTTATCGTAAGGCATAGATTGATCTTGCTGCTGGAGAGAGCCTTTCCGTTAATGACTCGGAAACTCCATAGAGTCGCGCAATCGACTATCTAATAGAAAACGCGTCGAACTGACTTCTTCGTAGCTATTCGTATAAAACTAAAACGTAGGGCATCATAAGCGCAGCGTAATGTGCCGCTGAAAGCGAAGCTTTCATCGTATGGTAGATCGCAGCTTTAGCCCGACGCGGAATTTAGATTCCATTCAAACGCCTTGGGTTCCTGACCTTTATTCCGCTCTACTGGGCGAGGGCTTAGTCCCTTCCCCTTTTGTCTTCCAAGGGGAAGGCGGAGGATGGGGTTGTTCTTTTATCGGGCTATCGCCCAAACGTCTCATTCACATTGTTTAACATCACATCTAGCAACACGACTTTTATCGTAAGTCATAGATTGGTTATTTAGTAAGAGATAGATCATCAAACAATGACCCAGAAACTCCATAGAGTCGCGCAATCGGGATTGCGTCGAAGGGGCTTCTTCGTAGCTATTCGTGTAAAACTAAAACGTAGGGCATCATAAGCGCAGCGTAATGTGCCGCTGAAAGCGAAGCTTTCATTGTATGGTAGATCGCAGCTTTAACCCGACGCGGAATTCATGCTCCATTCAAACGCTTTGGATTCACAACCTTCATTCCGCCCTGCTGGGCGAGGGCTTAGTGCCTTTCTCTTTTGTCTTCCAAGGGGAAAATTAAGATGGGGGTAATTTCTTCTTCGGGCTATCGCCCAAACGTCTCATTCACATTGCTTAACGTCACGTCTAGCAACACGACTTTTATCGTAAGGCATAGATTGGACTTGCTGCTCAAGAAAGCCTTTCTGTTAATGACTTTGAGATTCCTTAGAGTCGCGCAATCGGGATTGCGTCGAAGGGGGTAACGCCCGTATTTGCGGCTGGCTTGGAGCGTAGCGGAAAACCAGTCCGCAAACATGCGCTTGTTAGGCATTTACTTCTCGCTCAACGTACTCAACGAGCAACTCAAGAGATACCTTGTGCCACTCGGCTAGATAAGAGCCCTTTTCTTGTACAACTCTTTCAGCATCCTTACCTAGAAACAGCAGCATCGAAAGGAGATCCTTAATTTTCAGATCCGGCTCAGGCTCGTGAGCCATTCGATTGCGGATTCCCTTGAAATTTAGCAGGGACTCATATGTTTTCTGCTTTATTATACCAAGCGCAAAAGATAATTGGATTAGCCTTGCCAAACTATCTCCTACTACCTTTTGAACACCGATATCATTTACGAACTTCGACTTCACAGCCTCACCAAGGATTACTTCAATTTTAGCTGCTGCTCTTATTATATTCAGAGCGTGCTTATCCATAAGATCGAGATGGAGTTTGATTCTTTCTTTCAAGGAATCATCTACTTCGTTTTTTACGTAATCGTCTGGTCTGCCCATGAATGTTCCTTTGCCTAACAATTAAGGGTTATACAACAGCGTAGCTGTGGCTATAACCCACTGTTGAACGGCTGCGTTGTCTATATAGGGGATTTGCTTTTTTCATGGTAGGACCTCCCTGTTATATAACTCGCTAAATACCAAAGCCTGTCTGGACTATGGTGCTTCAGATCGTCTTTGATCACCACTATGTTGGTTCTTTATTAGCTCTTTTGTAGCGCGATTTCACCCGCGAGGCAAGCGATTCCCTCAGTCCTTATGACCTGATGCGTTTTTTAGAACTTACTCTTCTCTGTCGCTCAGTGAAGCGGCCTAGCTCGGTAATTAATAATGCACATGCTCTTTAGTTTTTTGTAGTTCTAAAGAGCGACTGCCTTAGAAAATAAAAAAGGTTGGGAATAAAAAGCGTTTGAATGGCGGCACATCAGTCTTATGTTAACAGCCTGATTTTCATAACCATCCTTGTTATAAAAAACAAAAAGCCCTTATAAAATAAGGGCTTTTCGAGTAGAACTTCCATTGAGGTTGATGCTATTTATTGCGGGGATGCCTCTACCGCCGCGACTTCAAATGAGGTTGGTGTTTTTCATGTGGGGATGCCTCTACCGCCACGTCATCTACATGCTTAGTATCGTTATCTCAGACGTTAATGTCAACAAACTGTACATTTATCAACCTAAGAACATATCAAATTAAGTCACAAAAAAACAACGACAATACAATGAAAGCTTCGCTTTCAGCGTCAGATCACGCCTCGTGCCTCGTCTCATCAGACCTACGTTCTTTGGTACCTATTATTGAATTCACTATGAAGTCAGTTCGACGCGACGAAGTTGCGCGACTTTATGGAGTTTCAGGGTCATTGTTTAACGAACCATCTCTCACTAAATAAACCATCTAAGCCTTACGGTAAAAATCGTCTTGCTAAACCTGTATTAAACAATATGAATGAGACGTTTGGGCGATAGCCCGATAAAGAGACCTTTTGGTTACTTTTGCGGATCTGGGCAAAAGTTACCCGCTCAGCTTTTTCCTGAATTAAAAAGCGGAATAAACCTGCAGCTCGGAGCTATTGAGAAGTAACAAATATCCTTTAAAACCCAAAGAAATAACCCCATCCTAACCTTCCCCTTGAAGAAAGGGGAAGGAACTAGCCCGCTCAGCAGAGCGGAACCAAGCTTGCAAACTAGGAATCGCTGAGAAGTAACTATTTGACCTTATAAAAACAAAAAAAGAGGCCGAGGCCTCTTTCTAGTCGATCTTAAAAAAGGTCTAAGATTTATCACCGGAAATCCGGCTACCTACCGCTGAGGTTTGATCTTTATACTTGGCGTTATCCCTTTTGTTATAAGGACGATCAGCCGAACCCGACATGGTTTCGAAGTTGATGGCACCAATAGTCATGCCCGGACTTAGGGCGATGGGTAGTTTGCCGCCGTTGAGGAATTCTAGAACGATGCCGCCGCTCCAACCTGGGTCGATGCGGTGTGCGGTGACGTGAACCATTAAGCCAAGGCGTGCCAAGGAAGAACGTCCGTCGAGCCAACCAACTAGGTTGTCAGGTACAGTGACAGATTCTTTGGTGACGCCAAGTACGAGTTCGCCCGGATGGATGAAGAAAGGTTTGCCATCTTCGACAAGGATTTCTTCGCTCATGACGGATTCGATAACTTTGCTTAAGTCAGCTTTTGAGCTGCTTAGATCAAGATAAGGCGCTGGGTGACCTTGAAAGACACGAAACGAGTTGCCCAATCGTAGGTCAACAGATACGCCGCTGATAACGCTGTTATCTGGGCGAGGCTCGATGACAATGGAACCTTCGTCTAGGGCTTTTATAATATCTCGGTCACACAAACGCATTACTTTTCCTCAATCGTCGCTCATGCCAATAATAGGCATCGCTGTTTGTTCATTTTGTTGGGATGCAAGGGTAGCACCAAGCTTGCGTGCAATCGACTGATAAATGCCTGCGGTATCACTTTCTGGGGCATTTACCACGATTGGTCGGCCTGCGTCGCTTTGTTCGCGGATCGCTAGGCTTAGTGGTAGTTTACCCAATACATTGACATCGTATTCTTTGGCTAGGCTCGCACCGCCTTCGTCGCCAAAGATGGCTTCGTGATGACCGCAGTTGGAGCAGATGTGCGTCGACATGTTTTCCACCACGCCCAATACTGGAATGTTTACCTTGTTGAACATTTCAATGCCGCGGCGAGCATCCAATAAAGCGATGTCTTGTGGTGTGGTGACAACAACTGAACCGGCAACGGGGACTTTTTGTGCAAGCGTTAATTGAATGTCGCCTGTACCCGGTGGCATGTCGATAAATAGGTAATCAAGATTATCCCAATCGGTTTGCGTTAAAATCTGCATCAGAGCACCTGTCACCATAGGGCCACGCCATGCAACTGGCGTGTCTTTGGTGGTCAGAAACGCCATGGACATCACTTGTACACCAAAGGCCGTTGGTGGGATGAAGAATTTCTCGTCACGGACTTGTGGGCGAGTACCCTCTTCAAACCCTAGCAACATGCCTTGGCTTGGGCCATAGATGTCTGCATCCAGAATACCAACGCGAGCGCCCTCTTTTGCCATAGCAAGAGCAAGGTTAACGGTCGTGGTAGATTTGCCCACGCCACCTTTGCCAGACGCTACGGCGATGATATTTTTCACGCCTTTCATGCCTGGAATGCTGCCTTGTGTGGCTTGGCTTTTAACTTGAAAGTCGATGTCTAACACCAAGTTACGAGAATCGCCCAAGAGTTCTTTGATCTTGGCTTCTAGTTGAGCTTGTTGTTTTTGCGCAGGATAGCCGAGCGTTAAAGTGACATGAACTCGGCTGTCGTCTGCAACAACATTCCAAGCAGCACCATAAGGTTGGCCGCTGTTGTCGTCGATTAGGGTTTCTAAAGTCGCCTGTAGTTGGGCATCAGTTAGCATGGGGGCTCCTAGTTAGGCGTATTTTAAAGAGTGTTTATTTTATAACGTTGAGCCAAGTGTGGGGGCAAATTGCAGAAAAGCAAGACTGGGATACAAGACTAGCGCTTGCACACGCGGGATTGGGACTTATAATGTCGCTTTTCTTAGAGAATCTATCTTTTAGGCGCTTTATTCATTCGTCATCTACGTCTAATTATTGATAGAATACCCGACCTTTTTTAATCCAGCAGGCTTATCAAAAATGGCACAAACGCAACGCAAAATTTTAGTCACCAGCGCCCTTCCTTATGCCAATGGTTCTATCCATTTGGGGCATATGCTGGAACACATCCAAACCGATATCTGGGTGCGTTTTCAAAAAATGCGCGGCCATCTTTGTACAGCAGTGTGTGCGGATGACGCTCACGGCACGGCGATTATGATCAAAGCCGCGCAAAATGGCATTACATCAGAAGAGTTGATCGAAGGGGTTCGCCAAGAACACATGGCAGACTTTAATGACTTCTTGATTGGTTACGATAATTACCACTCAACACATTCTGACGAAAACCGCGAATTCTCAAACAGCATTTACACAGCTCTTCGTGACAATGGCAAAATCGCGGTACGCTCTATCGTGCAAGCGTACGACCCAGAGAAAGAAATGTTCCTTGCGGATCGTTTCATTAAGGGGACTTGCCCTAAGTGTAAAGCAGAAGATCAATACGGCGACAACTGTGAAGTCTGTTCTGCCACCTACACACCAATGGAAATGATCAATCCGCGCTCTGTTTATTCTGGCGCGACGCCAATTGAAAAAGACTCAGAACATTATTTCTTTAAATTGCCAGACTTCCAAGATTTCCTAGCGAAATGGACACGTAGCGGCACTTTGCAAGACCAAGTGGCTAACAAGCTATCTGAGTGGTTAGATTCTGGTTTGAAAGAATGGGACATCAGCCGCGATGCGCCTTACTTTGGTTTTGAAATCCCAGACGCACCGGGTAAGTATTTCTACGTTTGGCTAGACGCACCAATTGGTTACATGGCGAGCTTCAAAAATCTGTGTGATCGCACCGAAGGTTTGGAGTTTGATGATTACTGGGCGAAAGATTCTGACGCCGAACTTTACCACTTCATCGGTAAAGACATTATCAATTTCCACGCTTTGTTCTGGCCTGCCATGCTGGACTGTGCTGGCTACCGCACGCCGACAGCGGTTAACGCACACGGTTATGTAACCGTTGACGGCGAAAAAATGTCTAAGTCGCGCGGTACCTTTATTAAAGCCCGCACTTACTTGAAGCATTTAGATCCGCAATACTTGCGTTACTACTATGCAGCCAAACTAAACTCTCGGGTTGACGATATCGATCTTAGCCTAAGCGATTTCTTGCAGCGCGTGAATTCAGACGTCGTGGGTAAAGTCGTTAACATAGCGAGCCGTACAGCGAGCTTCATCAACAAGAAGTTCGATGGTCAATTGGCTAGCGACGTGAGCGAAGCGGAGATGATTCAATCTTTCGTTGACGCTGGCGATGTGATTGCCGAGCACTTTGAAAGCCGCGAATACGGTAAAGCCATTCGTGAAATCATGCGCCTTGCTGACGTAGCGAACGAATACATTGCCGTTCAAGCGCCTTGGGTGTTGGCAAAAGACGAAGCAACTTTACCGAAGGTTCAGGACGTTTGTACCGTTGCCTTGAACTTGTTCAGCATATTAGCAACTTACTTGAAACCAGTCATGCCAAACTTGGTGGCCGACGCGGAAGCCTTCCTTGGCAAAGAGCTAACTTGGGATAACCGCAGCGAATTGTTGTTTGGCAACACGGTGAACAAATTCAAGCCGCTGATGGGTCGTATTGAGCAAGCACAAATCGATGCCATCATCGAAGAAGGCAAGGTAGAAGCGGCGGCAGAGGCAGCAGCAAAAGAAGCGGCGCAACCGACTCAAGCGGAAACCGAACTCAGCAAAGAACCCATCGAAGCAGAAATCAATTTCGATGACTTTGCGAAAGTGGACTTGCGCATCGCTTTAATCGTGAAAGCCGAGCACGTTGAAAAAGCCAATAAGCTGCTAAAATTGACCTTAGACATTGGTGGCGAAACACGCACTGTGTTCTCTGGTATTAAGTCAGCTTATAAGCCAGAAGACTTAGAAGGCAAACACACCGTGATGGTTGCCAACCTTGCACCTCGCAAAATGAAGTTTGGTATGTCAGAAGGCATGGTATTGGCTGCAGGCCCTGGTGGTGAAGAAATTTATCTTCTAGAACCTCACGCTGGTGCAAAACCTGGCCAACGCGTCATGTAAGGTAAGCCACACGACATAGTCCTATACAGACAAGAAAAGCAATACATTCCAGTGCTCACCTTAGTAAATAAGAAAGATTCTTAATAAGGTGGGCATTGGCATTAATAAAGAAACATAAATTGAACTTATATAAGCATAACTTATTATCTATATACTAAATCGGACTAGAAATACAAAAGCTTTAGTCTTGTTAGTTATAAGCAGATTGGTATAGTTACGCTCAAAGATACTTTTCTCTTAAAGGTATCTAAAACCACATACTATTCACCGCATACTTTGGATTTGAGATGACTGAATATCTCCTGATACTGGTCAGTACCATTCTGGTTAATAACTTTGTATTGGTACAGTTTCTGGGCCTATGCCCTTTCATGGGCGTGTCTGGGAAACTAG
Organism: Marinomonas sp. ATLA20; assembly: GCF_057180105.1. NCBI lineage: Bacteria > Pseudomonadati > Pseudomonadota > Gammaproteobacteria > Oceanospirillales > Oceanospirillaceae > Marinomonas > Marinomonas sp. ATLA20. The sequence continues at coordinate 216,384 of NZ_JBXUKU010000003.1, read as the reverse complement.
AAACCTCTATTGGCATGGCAATGGCGACGACCTTTGTTTTAACCTTGTCCAGCCTGTGCAGTTATCTAACTTATACCTACATACTTCAGCCATTTGGCCTTGAATACCTACAAACCATTTCTTTTATCTTGGTGATCGCCGTTGTTGTGCAATTCACTGAAATGGTGGTCCATAAAACCAGTCCGCTACTGTATCGCGTATTAGGTATTTTCCTACCTCTTATCACCACAAACTGCGCCGTATTGGGTGTGGCTCTGCAAAACATCAGCAAGCAAAACGGTTTTGTTGAATCCATTCTTTATGGTTTTGGTGCGGCGGTGGGCTTTTCCTTCGTATTGATTTTGTTCTCTGCCATGCGCGAACGCATCAACGTGGCGGATGTACCGACTGTTTTCAAAGGTTCCGCTATCGGCATGATTACCGCTGGTCTTATGGCCCTTGCTTTCATGGGCTTTACCGCCCTTGTGCAGATTTAGGAGTCAGACGATGTTTACTGTTTTACTCGCCATCGGCATTTTAGTTCTTTTATCGCTTATTTTCGGCGCTATTTTGGGTTATGCCAACGTGCGTTTCCACGTTGAAGGCGACCCAATTGTCGACCAAATCGATGCCCTTTTGCCGCAAACACAGTGTGGCCAATGTGGTCATCCAGGCTGCCGTCCATATGCCGAAGCCATTGCTAACGGTGAAGCCATTAATCATTGCCCTCCTGGTGGTCAAGCCACTATCCAAGCCTTAGCCGATTTGCTGGATGTAGAGGCGGTTCCTTTAGATGGCGATCACGGCGCAGAAAGCGCGAAACGTGTCGCGGTAATTCGTGAAGACGAATGCATCGGCTGCACTAAGTGCATTCAAGCGTGCCCTGTAGACGCGATTTTAGGTGCGGCGAAACAAATGCACACCGTCATAGCGGATGAATGCACAGGCTGTGACCTTTGTGTCGAGCCTTGCCCTGTAGATTGTATTGATATGGTAGAAGTAGGCGTGACAGCGAAAACTTGGTCTTGGGATAAACCGCAAGGTATCGCGGCAACGTCGTTAAACGTTATTGCCACCGACCGCCAAGCGGAGGTGACGCACTGATGCAAGCAGATAAACAACAAACAGCACAGGTTTTTTCTTTTCACGGCGGCATTCACCCACCGGAAAACAAAGCGCAATCTCTGCAATTACCGTTGGGGAAACCAAGTTTACCGAGCGAGCTTATTTTGCCTCTTGGACAACATATTGGTCAGAGCTCTCGCCCGTTAGTAAAAGTCGGCGACAAGGTATTAAAAGGCGAAACCATCGCAATTAATAATGGTTTTTTAAGCAGTTTTTTACATGCGCCAACTTCTGGCACTATTGCAGCTATTGAAGAACGCCTAATTGCCCATCCATCTGGTTTAAGCGACCTTTGTATTATCCTCACACCTGATGGCAATGATACATGGGCGAACCTTGAGCCACTAAGCAAATGGCAAGAGATCAGTAAAACAGACGTTCTGGCCTATTTGTCTGAAATGGGCATCATAGGTATGGGTGGCGCTGGCTTTCCAACTCAAGTGAAACTTCAAGGTGCCCACAAGAATCCGCTCACACATTTCATTATTAACGCGGCAGAATGTGAACCTTACATTACCGCTGATGATATGTTGATTCGTGAGAAAACCTTAGAGTTAGTGTTAGGCATCGAGATACTTCAACACCTTGTTGAAGCAGATAACATTGTCATTGGTATTGAAGACAATAAACCGACCGCCATTGCCGCATTAAAAGCCGTATTAACAGAACGCAACAGCAAGATTCAAATTGCGGTTGTGCCAACTAAATACCCTTCAGGCGGCGAAAAACAATTAATCCAGCTATTAACGGGCAAAGAAGTCCCAAGTGGACAATACCCAGCAGACATTGGCGTTTTATGTCAAAACGTCGGCACCTGTGTGGCAGTTCACGATGCGATTACACTTGGTAAACCACTCATTTCACGTTTTACCACCTTAACGGGCGATGCATTAAAAAACCCGCAAAACGTCGAAGTACTGTTCGGTACGCCAGTAGCGCACCTATTAGAATACGCCGATTCTGAACCGAAAAAACTCAGCCGCTTGATCATGGGCGGCCCAATGATGGGCTACACCTTAGATTCAGCCACGGTACCGATTGTAAAAACCAGTAACTGCATTTTAGCCGCCAGCAAAAAAGAACTGCCTGCGCCGGCACCAGAGCAAGCCTGTATCCGTTGCGGCATGTGCGAACAAGCCTGTCCTGCCAGCTTGTTACCCCAACAGTTATTGTGGTTCAGTAAAAGCCAAGAATTCGAAAAAGCCGAACACCATAACCTATTCGATTGCATCGAATGTGGCGCTTGCTCTTATGTTTGCCCAAGCAGCATTCCACTGGTGCAATATTACCGTCATTCCAAGAGCAGCATCCGTGAAGCTCGCGAAGCCAACGTCAAATCAGACTTGGCGAAGCAACGCTTTGAAGCCCGTAAAGCACGCCAAGACGCTGAAGCCGCGGAGAAAGAAGCCAAACGCCTTGCTCGTCAAAAAGCAACATCAGACAAAGCGACGGATAAGAAGAAAGCAGCACCAGCAAAAGCAGCTCCAACGGCCGCCGCTGCACCTGCAACCAACGACGAATCGAAAAAACTCAAAGTCGATATCGCCATTGGCAAATCCAAATTGAAGAAGTTGCAAAAGCAGTTGCTTGAAGCGCAAGAAAACGAACACGTGGAAGAGATCAACAGCTTGCAACTGCAAGTTACCGATCAAGAAAAAGCCATCGCAACACTGGAAGAACAGCTTGCGCAAATTCCAAGCGCAGCGCCTGCCACTCCAGTGGCAAATACCGCCAAAGCAAGTCCAGCGCCTGTTAGCGACGAGCTGAAAAAAGCCAAAGTTGATGTAGCCTTGATTGGCGTGAAGCTGAAGAAACTGCAAAAGCAGCTTATAGAGACACCAGATGATCAAGAGTTGAAAGACAAGATCAGCGCTTTTGAAACCGATCTAAAAGCCGCGCAAGACACAGTCAGTAAGCTAAATGAAAGTGCTCAGGCAAGCGCAAACGCGGCAGCAACCGAACCAAAAGCCGCGGTTAGCGATGAATTGAAAAAGCTAAAAATCGATGCCGCCATTGCCAAAGCGGCGGTGAAGAAAGTCGAAAAAGCCTTGAAGAAGGCAGAAGAAATAAACGCGCCAGAAATCGAAGCGATTCGCCAGCAATTACAAGAAGCCCAGCAGCGAGCTAATGAACTGGAACAAGCCTTAGCTAATCCAGAAGCTGCAGCACCCAAAGCGGCTCCAGTAAAAGCAGAACCTGAAACCAACGTCGATGCCGACGCAGCTAAGAAGCGCAAAATAGATCTAGCCATTGCCAAGGCTGGCATTAAAAAGGCCGAGAAAAACATTCAGCTCCTGAAAGAGCAAGGCAAGGACGAGGCTGAAATCAATGCGTCGGAATGGCCGAGCAAATTAAAAGAGGCACAGGATAAACTCGCCGGACTTGAGAAGGAACAGGCATCTGAGGCAACAGCACCCTCTGTCGCAACAGACACAAGTGCAACAATTGCCACCGCTAACATCGATGCGGATGCCGCTAAAAAACGCAAGATCGACCTAGCTATTGCTAAGGCCGGCATTAAGAAAGCCGAGAAAAACATTCAGCTTTTAAAAGACCAAGGCAAAGACGAAAGCGAGATAGAAGCATCGGAGTGGCCTAAAAAGCTCATTGAGGCACAACAAAAGCTCGCCGCGCTTGAAGCAGAAGAAAGCACATCAGCTACTTCCGTTTCTACGCCTGTAGAGAAAACAGCAGCTAACAGTGAAGCCAAAGTCGAGCCTGAAATGGATCTAGCGACGCAGATCAAGAAAGAAAAAATCGCTGTCGCGCTCGCCAAAGCGCAAATTAACAAGCTCAACAAGCGTTTAGAAAACTCGCCTGAAGACGCCGACAGCATCAATCAAGAAATTGCCGCTACTAAGCAACGTCTGCAGAGCGCCGAAATCTTGTTAGAAAAACTTATTCATTCGCAAACCAACATGCAAGAGAATCGTTAAATGGCATTATTGAGGATCACCTCCCCCCACACACAACGTGCAGGACGTCGCACCTCTTGGGTGATGCAGATGGTCATTTTAGCGACCATTCCTGGCATAGTCGTACAGACTTGGCTATTTGGCTGGGGCACGCTAATCAACCTAATGATCGCCTGCATCACTGCATTATTAAGTGAAGCGGCTATTTTAGCCATTCGTCGTCGTGCTGTCGGTTTCTTCTTGAAAGATTACAGCGCTCTATTAACCGCGGTGCTGTTAGGCGTTGCCTTGCCTCCCGTTGTGCCTTGGTGGGTAACGGTGACAGCGGTGGCGTTTGCGATTATCTTTGCCAAGCAACTTTATGGTGGCTTGGGCAACAACCCGTTTAACCCTGCTATGGTCGGTTATGCCATTGTCTTGGTGTCTTTTCCTGTGCCTATGAGCCAATGGCTTGGCGTACAAAGCATGATTCCTGCAGGCGAGACGTTGTCCTTCATGCAGAGCTTGCAGGCTATTTTCCATCACTTACCCGTGATTGATAGTTACACCATGGCAACGCCTTTAGATGGCTTCAAACACAAAGACCTATTAGATTCGCAAGCCGCCTTTAGCAGCATTGCTGCACTTCAAGGTCCCAGCTTAAACAGCTGGCTTTGGGTAAACGCAGCATATCTTGTCGGTGGTCTTGGATTGATCTGGCTACGTATTATCACCTGGCACACGCCAGCGGCAATGTTGGGTGCATTACTGGTCATGGCGGGTGTTTTTCACCTATTTGACCCAAGCAATACAGCAACGCCTTTCTTTCACCTAACCACTGGCGCAGCCATGTTTGGCGCCTTCTTTATTGCCACTGATCCTGTGTCGTCTTGTACCAGTAATCGCGGCAAGCTGATTTATGGCGCAGGCATTGGCATCTTGATCTACATTATTCGCTCTTGGGGTGGTTACCCTGATGGCGTGGCATTTGGCGTCTTGTTAATGAACTTCGCAGCACCGTTAATCGATTACTACACACAACCAAGAACCTATGGACATAAAAAAGCCAAAACCGGTTTAAAAATTGGGGAGGATAACTAATGGAATTGTTCGCCTCTATTCGTCGCAATAGTCTTGGTTTGGGTATATTCGCGGTACTGACAGCTGGCCTTATTGCCATTACTCATCAGCTGACAGATCACACCATCAAGAACAATATTTTGGATGCGCAAATTTCAGCCTTCAATGAGATTTTGCCGGCTGACTTATACGACAACGATTTAACCAAAGACACGGCAATTCTGCCTGCTGACCCATTACTTGGCAGCGAGGAAGGAATCAAGATTCACATCGCTCGTAAAAATGGCGAAGTCTCTGGCATCATCTTCGAAACCATTGCACCACGCGGCTATAATGGCAACTTAGACATGCTGGTTGCCATTGATAAAAACGGCGTCGTCACTGGCAGCCGAGTCATCAGTCATAAAGAAACACCAGGGCTTGGCGACAAGGTAGATCTTAAAAAATCCAAATGGATTTTAAGCTTTGCCAACAAGTCGTTAGAAAATCCAACCCTAAAAGGTTGGGCAGTAAAAAAAGACGGTGGTGATTTTGACCAATTTACCGGTGCGACCATTACCCCTCGTGCCGTGGTTCGTGCCGTAAAAAATACGCTAATTTATTTTGATCAACACAAAGATACGCTGTTAGCGTATTAGGATAGCCCCATGACAACGAACTCAGAAGCAGCCGCAAGTGATGCTACTCCAGAAGAGAGTAAGCCAAGCGCCAATTACGCTGAAATCATTTACAACGGCATTTGGAAAAACAACCCAGCCTTAGTTCAATTGCTTGGCTTGTGCCCTATGTTGGCAGTGACCAGCACAGTGGTCAACGCTTTAGGACTTGGGTTGGCGACTATGGTTGTATTGATCGGTTCCAACATTGCGGTTTCCATCATTCGTAATTACGTTGCGGATGCCGTGCGCCTACCGGCTTTTGTGATGATTATCGCGTCGTTTACCACCTGTATCGAATTAATCATGCAGGCTTATACTTACGAGCTTTATCAAATTCTAGGGATTTTCATTCCACTTATCGTGACTAACTGTGCGATTCTTGGACGTGCTGACGCCTTTGCCAGCCGCAACCCTGTGCTACCTTCTGCGCTTGACGGTTTTATGATGGGCTTGGGCTTCATGTTTATCCTTGTCACCTTGGGCGCAATGCGTGAGCTAATCGGACAAGGTACACTGTTTTCCGATATGCAGCTTCTATTCGGTGACATGGCAATTCATTGGAAAATCGTCGTTTTTGAAAACTACCCAAATGTCTTGTTTGCTGTATTGCCACCAGGTGCCTTCATTGGCTTAGGTTTGTTGATTGCCGGTAAAAACTACCTAGACGAACGCGAGAAGAAACGCGTTGCAGCGCAAAAAGCCAAAGACGGCCCAAGTGCATCAAAACGCGTTCGTGTGACTGGGCAAGTTAGTTAACACTTTACACCAAGATCAAGACAACCCCATCCTAGCCTTCCCCTTGAAGATAAGGGGAAGGAATAAAAAAGCTCTAAGCCCCTCCCCCTGCCAAGGGGGAGGTTGGGAGGGGGTCAAAAAATTAATAACCCCATCCTAGCCTTCCCCTTGAAGATAAGGGGAAGGAATAAAAAGCTCTAAGCTCCTCCCCCTGCCAAGGGGGAGGTTGGGAGGGGGTCAAAAAATTAACAACCCCTTCCTAGCCTTCCCCTTGAAGATAAGGGGAAGGAATAAAAAAGCTCTAAGCCCCTCCCCCTGCCAAGGGGGAGGTTGGGAGGGGGTCAAAAAATAAATAAAGGCTATTTACTGTGAACAAAGACAAGCGCTACGAGATTTTTTCTCGCTTACGAGCTGAAAACCCAAATCCCGTAACTGAGCTGGAGTACAACTCGCCTTTTGAGCTTTTGATTGCGGTTTTATTTTCCGCACAAGCCACTGATGTTAGCGTCAACAAAGCCACGCGCAAGCTTTTCCCTGTGGCCAATACACCAGAAACCATGCTGGCCCTTGGTGTTGATGGTCTAAAAAGCTACATTAAAACCATTGGCCTGTTTAACGCCAAAGCCGAAAATGCCATTAAAACTTGCCAAATTCTGATCGAAAAACACAACAGTGTTGTACCTGAAACGCGCGAAGAACTGGAAGCCCTACCCGGCGTTGGCCGCAAAACGGCTAACGTGGTTTTAAACACGGCGTTTCGACAAGTGGCCATGGCGGTGGATACACATATATTTCGTTTTGGTAATCGTACCAAAGTCGCCCCAGGTAAAAACGTATTAGAAGTCGAGATGAAGCTACTTAAGTTTGTGCCAAAGGAATTTCTCTTGGACGCTCACCACTGGATGATTTTGCATGGCCGCTACATCTGTGTAGCTCGTAAACCTAAATGCGATGCCTGTATTATTGAAGACCTCTGTGAGTACAAAGACAAGACATCTACCTAATTAAGTTATAGACCTTTAGTTAAGACTCTTTAGTTAACTAAAGACTAACCTAAATTTAAATAACATCGCATTTATTAAACCTTTCCAGCTCGGCATTCTTACTCTATTAGATTTCACTTTTTTAGAGGGAGAATGCCATGAGTCATCGTTTAACCCAAGCCCAGCTTGATGCCCATTGGATGGCCTACACAGGCAATCGTCAATTCAAAAAAGATCCTCGTATTATCACCTCGGCCGCCGGTAACTATTACACCGACAGTGATGGCAGAAAGATTTTTGATGGTTTGTCTGGCTTATGGACGTGTGGTTTGGGACATAGCAACCCAGCCATTAACGAAGCGGTAGCTCAGCAAGTTAAAACCCTTGATTACTCCCCTGCTTTTCAATTCGGCCACGAGAAGTCTTTCTTGTTAGCAGAGCAAATTACTGAATTTATGCCTGCTAGCTTAAACCGTATTTTCTTTACCGGCTCTGGTTCTGAATCTGTCGATACGGCATTGAAAGTGGCTCGCGCCTATTGGCGTAAGAAAGGCATGGGCACCAAGACCAAATTCATCGGTCGTGCCAAAGGTTATCATGGTGCGGGGATTTCAGGTTTCAGCGTCGGTGGTATTCCTGCAAACCGTACGCTTTACGGCCAAGGTTTAGAATCCTACCACCTTCCTCATACGCAAGTTCCAGGCAGCGAGTTTTCCAAAGGCATGGCCGAGCAAGGCAAAGAGCGCGCGGATGACCTGCTAAATCTAATCATGATGCATGATGCGTCTAACATTGCCGCGGTGATTGTTGAGCCTATGTCAGGCTCCGCGGGTGTGATTGTGCCACCGAAAGGCTATTTACAACGTTTGCGCGAAATCTGTGATCAGCACAATATCTTGTTAATTTTTGATGAGGTCATTACGGCTTTTGGTCGTATGGGCGCAAAAACTGGCGCAGAAGCCTTTGGCGTGACGCCTGACGTGATTACCATGGCAAAACAAGTAACCAATGGCGTTATCCCAATGGGCGCTGTGGCCTTCAAACAAGAGATCTACGATACCTTCATGGATAACGGCGGCCCTGACTACATGCTGGAAATCCCTCATGGTTACACCTATTCGGCTCACCCTATTGCTTGTGCCGCGGCGCTAGCATCACTTGATGAAATCAAGAAGCAAGGCTTGATTGAACGTGTTAACAGCATGAGTTCAAGCTGGGAAAACAGCGTCCACCAGCTGAAAGATGCCAGCCCTATGATCACAGACATTCGTAACTATGGATTTGCCGCAGGTATTACTATTGCGCCAATCGATGGCGAGCCAGCGAAACGTCCGTTCCAAATCGCTATGGCCATGTGGGACAAAGGGTATTATGTACGTTATGGCGCTGATACTATTCAATTAGCCCCGCCATTTACAACAGAGCAATCCGAAATCGACAGCCTGATCAATGCTCTGGGCGAGACAATTAAGCAACAAAACTAACAGACGCTACCAGCCTTAGTAATACACTCTAATCAAGGTGTTGCCGATAAGTTCCCAGCAACACCTTGATTCATATCAGTTTTATCTAGCTATCACTTGTCTAGCATCTTGCACTATAATGGCTGTCCTAGAAGAGTCATCAACGACCTTGGATCTTCACCCAGTAAAGGATAAACCAATGTCTATTTCACATTCGCCTTACGTTCGCTGCTTTTGGACAGGCACATTGTATTTAACCAATGGCAAAACCATGCCTATTCATTGCACACACATATCAACACAAATGATAGAAGTGGAAGCACCTGAAGGTTTACAAGGGTCTAAAATGGTGAAGCTAGAGTTGAAGGCAATTCATGAGGGAAAAATAGCCACTCTGAAAGTATTATGCGATCCGCAACTGGATGTTTTTAACGAGCATAATAAACACTATATAAAACTTAGCTATCACACCATTTCAGATAAAGACGTGAACTTTATCAAAGAATTCGCCGACGCTCATTCCTAGCCCATAACAAAGATAAGCTAGGATAGCGTAGCGGATCACTAGGTGTGAATTTTACTCTGCGTCGTCGCCGTCCGCTTTTTTCGCTGTCTCTTCCGCTTTCTTCACGCGGATTTTAGAACCATCAACATCCATACCGTTTAGGGTTTTGATTGCCACTTTTGCTTCGCCCACTTTTGGCATTTCAACAAAGGCAAAGCCTTTAGATTCGCCCGTTTCTTTGTCCATCACAATCGTGCAAGACTGTAAAGTACCATGAACGGCAAACAAACTTCTCAACTCTTCTTCGGTGGTGTTGCGGGCTAGATTTCTTACTAATAATTTCATATTTTTCTCTTCATAAATAAAAAAGGCATGGACGTTATGCTCCATGCCTTCAAGTTTGATTGCGCCATTCTAACGGTTTAAGACAAGGTTGTCTCAAACAAGGCCAACAATTTTTCACTGTCCACTTCCATGCAAACCTGTGTCATTGGAACATCTTTCCAATGTGGTTCAGGGAAAGTCATGCCTTGTGGTGCAAAAATCGTTTGCCCAATACCAATGCCTTCGCAAGCCACACGCACCGCGCCAAGCTCGACACCAAAAATACTCGGGTCCATTACATAGGCAATCGTCGATGCATCATGGAAGTAACAACCATCCATATCAAAGCGGCTGCTGTAAAAATTAATGTAATGCTGAGCGCAATCATACAAGAAACCACCTTCAGTAGGATTCGCTTCTCTAATACGTTCTAGAATCGGGTTATCCAGCAACACTTGATGAGTGACGTCCAAACCAATCATGGTCACTTGCCAAGGCGCGGTGAAAACCAAATCAGCAGCATGAGGGTCGTTCATGATGTTGGCTTCTGCTACTGGCGATACGTTACCGTATTCAATTGCTGTACCGCCCATTAGAACCACTTCATCAACCAAGTTGGCCACTTCTGGATCAATCTCCAACGCTTTTGCCAAGTTACCTAGCGGACCAAGAGCGATAATAGTCACTTCACCTGGAAACTCACGGACAGTATCAACAATAAATTGCGCGGCACTTTTATCGATGGCTTTACCTTTTGGTGCTGGCCAATCAATATTACCGAAGCCATCTGCACCGTGAACAAAATCTGGATGTGGGCGTGGGGCAATCTTACTTGGTACGGCAACGCCTTTTGCAACAGGCACGTTTACTTTCGCAATCTCAGTCAAGGTGATGGCGTTTTGTGTTGCCAAATCTACAGACACATTACCAAAGGTTGTCGTTAAACCTAGTACATCAAGCTGTGGTGCCTGAAAGGCGAAGAAGATCGCCATTGCATCGTCTATACCTGGATCTGTATCAATTATAATTTTACGAGCCATGTTTCAATTCCTCTTTTCACTATTCGTTGTTGGCTATGTATTTTGGCTAACGGTTGTGCTTAGCAAGAAAGGCCGTCACTTCATCTTGCGTTGGAATTGCTGATGCGGCACCTAAGCGAGTAACGCAAATTGCCGATGCGGCACAGGCACGAGTAATAACCTGCGTCATATCTTCATCATTCATTAGAGAAGACAAGCAAAAACCAATAAAGGTATCGCCAGCTGCTGTGGTATCAACCGCTTCTACAGAAAATGCTTTTACCGATAACTTCTCATTACCGTTAAAATAACACACCCCCGCTTTGCCAAGCGTCATCAATACAGCAAGCTCAGGATAAGCCTTTGGAAACGCTTCAATCGTGCTATCTATGTCTGCCGTGCCAATCAAATCCATGGCTTCGACTTCGTTAACTATTAACAAATCAACAAAACCAAGCACTTTCTTAGTGAGCTCCGCATCCATAGGCGCTGGATTAAATGCGACCTTAACTTTGTTCTCTTGCGCTTTGCGCATGATATATTCAATCAGGTTAGTTTCGTTTTGTAGTAACACCCAATCACCAGCGTTTGCTTGCGACAATACTTGGTCAACCTGTTCTTCCGTTAGCGCATGATTCGCACCTTGGTACAAAATAATCGAGTTTTCCGCTTCTTTGGTTAGCTGAATAATCGCATGACCGGTTGGTACATCAATTCGGTTTATCAAGCCGGTATCAACACCAAGGGATTCTAGCTGATCAATCACAGCTTGATCACTGTGATGAATCGCACCAACGTGTTTTACATCAGCGCCCGCTTTAGCAAGAGCTACGGATTGGTTTGCCCCTTTACCACCCAATAAACACTGATAGTTATTAGATGCCATGGTCTCGCCTGGTCGAACAAAATGATCTAGCTGATAAAGGTGGTCGAGGTTAATCGAACCAAAGTTATAAATTGTCATAATTCTCTTCCTTCAAGATCAGCGTGCTTATTTTATCGGCACATTTTATTCCACTGCTCATTTTTCAAAGCATGCATGCTATGTCAATTTACCAGCGAATACTGACCAAGTGTACAAAAATAAAAAACGCTCCAATTCTGCAAGAATGGAGCGTTTTTTGAAAGCTTATTTTCTATATCAACAAGTAATTACTTATCGTTATCTAGAAAACCACGACCTTTTTGAGCGGCAATACGCATACGAAGCGCATTCAACTTGATAAAGCCTGCAGCATCTTTCTGATCGTAAGCACCAGCATCGTCTTCGAATGTTGCGATAGAGCTATCAAACAAGCTGTTTTCAGATTGACGACCAACAACCGTTACGTTGCCTTTGTACAATTTAAGACGAACCGTACCGTTAACATATTTCTGAGACGTGTCGATCATCGCTTGCATCATGCGACGCTCTTCAGACCACCAGAAACCGTTGTAAATAATTTTCGCGTAACGAGGCATCATTTCGTCTTTCAAGTGCATCGCTTCGCGGTCTAGCGTAATAGACTCAATCGCACGGTGCGCACGCATCATGATGGTGCCACCAGGTGTTTCATAACAACCACGTGCTTTCATACCAACAAAACGGTTTTCAACTATGTCTACACGGCCAATACCGTTCGCGCCACCAACCTTGTTTAATGTTTCCAAGATGGTTGCAGGAGACATAGCTTCACCATTGATAGAAACTGGGTCGCCTTTTTCGTAACCGATTTCGATGTAAGTTGCTTCATTTGGCGCATCTTCAGGAGATACAGACCAACGCCACATATCGTCTTCTGGCTCTGTCCATGGATCTTCCAACTGGTCACCTTCAAAAGAGATGTGCAGTAGGTTAGCGTCCATAGAGTAAGGTGATTTTTTCTTCTTAGTAGAAAAATCCACTGGGATATTGTGCTTTTCGCAGTACGCCATTAGGGTTTCACGAGACGTTAGGTCCCACTCACGCCAAGGGGCAATAACTTTAACGCCAGGTTTCAACGCGTAAGCGCCAAGCTCAAAACGTACTTGGTCGTTACCTTTACCTGTTGCGCCGTGAGAAATGGCATCTGCGCCAGTTTCATTGGCAATCTCGATCAAGCGTTTAGCGATCAAAGGACGCGCAATGGACGTACCTAATAGGTATTCGCCTTCGTAAATAGTGTTAGCACGGAACATTGGGAAAACGAAGTCGCGAACAAACTCTTCGCGCAAATCTTCAATGTAGATTTCCTTAATACCCAACGCTTGAGCTTTAGCACGAGCTGGTTCAACTTCCTCACCCTGACCCAAATCAGCGGTAAAGGTAACCACTTCACAGTTATACTCTTCTTGAAGCCACTTCACGATTACGGAAGTATCCAGGCCGCCAGAATAGGCAAGCACTACCTTCTTCACGTCAGACATTATCTCTATTCTCCTCAACGAGCTCGCGCTCCCACGCCAATGCTTTAAAACCAGTACATGGCGGCGCAAATAATTTAAAAAAAGGGGCTGTAAGTGTAAGATCTCGATTCTTGCTTAGCAAGCAAAAAGCCCTGCTCTACTAAGATAATTCAGTAAAACAGGGCCCTTTTAGTAAATTATAGAGAATCAAATAATATATAAATCAACTTGCGTCATTTTTTTCCAAGCGAATCGTCACGCGTCGGTTACGTTCTCGGCCTTGGCTCGTATTATTCGTCATAGCAGGATAGCGCTCACCGTGATAACGAGAAATAATTTTCCCTGCGGGCACGCCTTTCTCAAGCAAATACGAGGTAACTTTTTCCGCTCGTACTTTTGACAGTTCACGGTTATCTCGGCGAGAGCCAATAATATCCGTGTGACCATCAATATAAATGTACTCGACACTTGGGTCAGACGACACGTATAAGGCAACCAAATCCAAACGCGCCTTAATTCGATCAGTAAGGTTCACACCATTGGTTGGAAACAGAGCCGCCGTTCTGGCGATTTGATCGTAGTTCACCGGTAACAAACTAGCCAAACAGCGTCTAAATTCATTGTACGCTGGGGCAAAATTAATATTCGACAAGCCAACTTCCACAGTCTCGCGATTGTTTTCCCAGGCCGTTCCTGCGACAACAGGATGACGCCCACGATCCAAACTCGTGAGCATTCTTTCCGCGACTTTGCCGCCCACTTCCACCGTTAACCCGTAACCAGGATAAGGCAGAATATCTAAGGTTTCTGGCCTTAATCCTGGCGACCAATCTGGTGCTTGGGAAATAATATACACCTGACCGGGACCAAGCTTTTCATTCTGCGGCTGCAAAATAAACTTCATTGGTTCGCCCGCTTCTTTTATAAAGTGGCCTTCGCCATAGTTCGGCACGGGGTGCGTTAAACTGCACGAAAAAATGTCGCCCGAAAGTAGCCACTCAGAATCCGAAATACCGGATTGATAGTGAGTTATGGCCTGGGCTTGCATAAATGGCATAGCAGCAGCCAATAAAAATGTTGTGCGAATTAGAAGTAGTTGGGGAATTCCCATTTAGACATCTCGTTCAAGCATTATCAAATGTGTTATGATCCGATCCTATTGTATACCGTTACTGTTGATCAAGCGGCAGAATTAAGGACCTTCTTTTGTCAAACCATGAAATCAAAGATAGATTCCGCGGCTTCCTACCTGTTGTTATCGACGTAGAAACCGCAGGCTTTAATCAAAAAACCGATGCTTTATTAGAAATGGCAGCCAGCATCCTTCGAATGGATGAAAATGGCGACTTATATATCCATGAAACATTAGAGTTTTTGATTAAGCCATTTGAAGGCGCAAACCTTGAAAAAGCAGCGCTGGACTTTACAGGCATAGACCCTTTTGCTCCCGATAGACAAGACATGCCAGAAAGCGAAGCACTTGGCCAAATGTTTAGCAAAGTTCGAAAAGAACTAAAGTCTGTTGGCTGTAAACGTGCCATTCTTGTTGGCCACAATGCTGCATTTGACCACGGATTTTTAAACGCAGCTATTGAGCGAGTGGATATTAAGCGCAACCCATTTCACCCTTTCTCTAGCTTCGATACCGCAAGTCTAGCAGGTTTGGTATTTGGACAAACAGTATTAGCAAAAGCCTGTGAAGCGGCGTCTATTCCATTCAGTAACTCCGAAGCACATTCGGCAAAGTACGATACGGAAAAAACCGCAGAACTATTTTGTGAAATGGTGAATCGCTTAAAACGACTTGGTGGCTGGCCACTGGTTGAAAACGAAGCAGAAGATAGCATGGCCGCTATTTTTAATTCAGGAAAATAGCTCAATTGGAAAAACGCGTTTTTACGTGGATAACGCGTTTTTTTATTTACCCTTTAGAGAGTGCATTCATATGCAAGGAAAGCGAATCTTATATTTGATGCTGGGCTGGTTCTCTCTGATCACAGGCATCATTGGCATTTTCCTTCCCTTACTTCCCACAACACCGCTGGTGTTACTCGCTGCTTGGTGTTTCTCTCGTTCCTCTGTACGATTCCACACATGGTTGATTGAACATAAATTCTTTGGCCCTATTGTGCGTGATTGGCAATCTTCAGATGGCATCCCTCGCAAAGCAAGAAACCGTGCCATTATTTTTATGTGGGCCGGTATGGCCATTTCGATCTTTATTGTTTCTCGCTTTTGGGCAACGATAGGATTAATTACCATAGGCCTCTGTGTCAGCACTTATTTATTACGCATGCCGATTCGTTCTGAGGGCGTATCAACCGCAGACAGTACGAACATCAATGAGCCTGACAATGAATCGTCAGACACATTAAAAAAGCCAGAAGAAAAAGACGGAACCAACTAACCAATAGCCACTTATTTTTACATACACAGCAGAAAGGCACTTTATGATGACACGCCGACATTTTCGACTCTTTGTCTTTTACCCATTTGCAGCTCTGACTGGTGTAACGACGGCTACTTGGCTGGCTGCGCCATTTGTCGCTGAGCACTATCTAACCACTTATTTTCAAGAACAAGGCGAAGATGTAACTGTTGGCAAGCTGTCTATTGATTTCTTCCCACCTAAAGTTGATTTGAAAAACATTGTTATTAATGACAAATCGCAAGACACCTTGACGCTTGAACGCGCTGTTTTCGAAGTTGAAATTTGGCCGCTCTTGACTAAAACAGTTCATATCTCAGAAGCCAAAATTGAAGGTTTAAACTTAGTCGTCTCTCAAAAAGAGAAAGATTGGATTGTTGCCGGTATTAATACGTCCCAATTCATTACACCGGAAGACCAACAAGAACCTGAGCCAGAAGCTGAATCGGAAGAAAATACGAGCGCACCTTGGACCATCAAACTGCCTTCGTTTTCCTTTACAAACAGCCAAGTTGATTTATCTCGCCAGCCAGACCTAAACGTCCCAGCTGAATCCGATAAATTCGTCTTAACAAATTTGTCTATTGAAGACCTATCCGGCCAAGAACTCACTTGGCAAGGTGAAATAGCGCTATCAGCCCTCGTCAACGAAACAACACTGTATTTAAATAGCCAATTTGACTACTCACCAGAACAAGCCAATGCTGACGTCGATATTAAAAACACACGATTGCTAATAGAAAGCTTTCGTCACTTCTTACCTTCTCCATATAACGAAGGCAAAGGCCAACTGGATCTCGCAGCAAATTTTCAATTTACTCAGCAGCAAGTTAATGGTGCACCTACTTTTGACATCAAAAACCTAACCCTAAACACGCAAATTGAAAACCTAGATTTACCGTTAGGAGAGCAAGACAAAGCCTCTACTAAATCTACAACACTGGCACTTTCAAAAGCCAATATAAACTTTGTTTCAGCCGATCAGCTAGCGGCGGCGGGAACGCTTAACTTACAATCTACACAATCATTCTTTGCGCAGGCCGATATAGCCGCACAATTTGATCAGCTAACTCTAAACACGCCGTTCGATGTTAAACGTGATAAACAGGGATTAGCAGCAAACGGCAATCTTGATTTACAGCTAGAGCAGCCTCTATTTACTCAAGCTGAACAAAAAGCACAGCTCGATACACTTACGCTTAAAACACCCTTCGATATCAAGCAGAATGAGCTTGGATTAGCCGCCAGCGGTGACCTTGACTTACAGTTAGGAAAATCCCTATTTGCACAAGCGGAACAACGCGTACAGTTCGATAATTTGACGTTGAACACACCTTTCGATGTCAAACAAGATAAGCAGTCGGGGCTGACCGCCAACGTGGCCTCTACAACACTGGACATGAATGCACTTTCTCTATCATCAGAAAGCCTTGCCGTGCAAAACAAGCAGCTACACATTGCATTAAACGATGTCGCTTTTACTATGGATAACAATGAATCTCTTACTGCTTCATTGCTCGCCGATATTCAAAGCAAAAACCTATCAGTACAGCAAGCTGGTAACACTGCAAACTACGAAGAATTCAATTTATCTAACACGCTTTCCCTACAAAAAAACAGCGATACGCTTTCGGCTAAAAACAGCAAACTGTCCATCGACATTAAAGAGTTGAAAGGGACACAAAGTGACGAAAAACAATTTTCATTAGGTGCCGCAAAACTGACAGCGGACCAATTGAATGTAGAACAAGCGAATCAGCAGCCTCCTGCAGTAAAGGGTACTAACCTAAACTTCACCAGTGAATCGCTGGACAGCATGTTGACGAATCAGAAGCGCATTGCTTCTTGGAAAAATGCCGACATTAGCGGTCTTTCATTCACTCAGCAAGATAAAGACTTTGATGCTTCATTAGAGCAAGTAAGCATCAAGGATTTAACCGTTTCCGAACAGCTAGCAAAAGAAGGTAGCAAACAAACACTTCCACCACTGGCTCATGTTGGCAGCATTCAAGTAGAGCAATTGAGCGCAAATCAAGATGGCGCGAAAATCAAGCAGATTACGACAGACTCAGCCAAGGCCAGTCTCATTTTGGATACACAGAAACGTATAGAAAATCTCGTTTTTGTCGATGTAGAACAGCAAAAAGCACCTGAGCCAGTGCTCAAAAATCCAAACGTTCCAAGGGAAAAAGACGCCAACAATGCCATTAGCAGCACTCAGGACGGAGAACAGAATCCGGCATTTAAAGCACCTTACTACGTTGTTTTAGACGCTTACGATACTACGGGGAAATCCAGTATCTATATAAAAGACAATAGCATTTCACCAGCACTGCAACGTTCTTTAGACATAGATACATTGTCATTGCGTAACCTAAACACGCAGAAAAAAGATCAAGCCACCGTGTTGGCTTTAAAAGCACGCAATGGCAAATACGCTACGTTAACAAGCGATATCACCATTTGGCCTTTGGCAGACAAACTCACCTTAAAAAGCGACGTCGTTATTCGTGAAGCGGAATTGCCACCCTACTCCTCTTATATTGCCAGCGTTTTAGGCTACCAAATTGACTCAGGACAACTGGATCTAGACTTAAAGCTTAATGCAGATAATGGCGTGTTAAATGGCAACTCGCATATCGTATTAAGGGAGTTTGATCTGGGTGGACGCAAAGAAAGCAGTTCCGCTATCAAAGCGGGCGCTGTTCCACTTAACATCGCCGTCGGCATTCTTAAAGACAGAGACAACAACATTGATCTCGATATCCCCTTGTCTGGTGATATTGAAAAACCAGAATTTGGCTGGCAGGACTTCTTGCTTCTACCAGTTCGGAAAGCATTGTACAGCGCATCAAGCACATACTTAATGCAGACGTTTATTCCTTATGCCAATGTCATTAGCATTGCGCAATTTGCCGGTGATCAACTACTCAAAATCCGCGTAGAGCCTTTGATATTTGACGCAAAAGACGACGAATTAAACGACTCGCAAGACGCCTTTTTAAAACAACTTGTCGCCCTAATGAAAGACAAAAAAGACAGTCAGCTAAAAGCCTGTGGTGTAGCAAGCTATCTCGATCTAGGGCTTGAGAAACCACCAGTATCGATTGATAGTGATACACGGGAAGCCGCCAGCAACCTAGCACAGAAGCGCGCCGATCACTTAAAAGACTATTTGGTAAAAGAAGGCATCTCGTCATCACGAGTTTTCCTTTGCACTCCTGAAGTGGACCTATCTAAAAGCAGTAAACCAAGAGTAGAATTAAACTTCTAAGACCTCTTATTAACCGCTTTTAAAGTACATCAGACTTACCCCAAAAGCCGTGATAGAAAACCACTCTATCACGGCTTTTTAATGTCAAAAATACGCAAAGAAACCTGCGAATCAGTGCAACCTAATCTAGACTTAAACACCCTCCATTGAAAAGCAAAATAAACAGACCATAACTATATTAGAGCGTTTGAAATCCCTATCTGGGACATTTGCTAAACAGCCGACATCCCTTTGTAGCAAAGCAATTGGTCGATGTTTTAAAGACTCACTAAAACATGATCAACATCAAGAGAAGGCTACCCTAACTAGGTTAGTCTTTAACAAAAGCTAGCAAGTATAGGAGGCAATTATGCCGATTGAAGACCACAATTTAATAAACGAATTTCCTGAATATAAAGATGACATCCACCAGCTAAAAATGGACGATGCGCACTTTAAAAGACTTTATGATGAATATAATCACTTAACAAAAGAAGTGGAAAAAATGGAGCAAGAACTTACCCCAGCTCCAACCATGGAAGAAGAAAAATTAAAGAAGCAACGTCTACAGCTGAAAGACACCATACAAGGCTACATTAAAGCATCGAAACTCGCTGCTGAAAAAGCGTAACAACCTGCACCATAAACTCCTTATCAAAGAGCGGCTCTTACTTTAGAGACCGCTCTACTTACTTCCCAATAAACTAGCTCAGATCTTCCAGAAACTCACTTCTCTGCACGTCATTTCTAATACTGCATTAACGTTAAAACGGCCAATTTTGTATTTTGAAGCTTTTATAAATTCATTCTCATTTGAAAACGAATATCATAAACATTACCATACGCAGCTTATTCACTGACACTTGGTTTACCTATGACCTTAAGAACCACCTTAATGATGATGCAAGCCTGTGGAGCGCTTGTTTTTTCTACTGTGATTTTTGCCGAAAATACCGCCAATGACATCACACAAGACAGTTATCTCAATGATGGAGATAACAACGTTAAGGATGGATCCAACATAGAACTTCAGACTCTTCAGGTACAAGGCCGCGCACTGTCTTACTACAAGGAAGATGAAGCAGCACTTGCAACTCGCACCGCCACGCCGATTGATGAAACGCCTCAGTCTATTCAAGTGGTGACAGAAGCCTTGATTGAAGACCAAGCCGCACGACAAATCACAGATTTGTATCGCTCAATATCTGGCATGTCGCAAAACAACGTATCCACTGTAACCTTACGCGGCTTTAGCCAAGACGAAGTCTTGTACGACGGCCTTAAAGGCGACCCATTTGGTGACTTCTCTATTCCTCAACTGTTTACCATTGAGCAAATACAAGTCCTCAAAGGCCCATCTGGCGCAATCTACGGCGCGGGGGAACCTGGCGGTGTCATTAACTATGTAACGAAAAAACCGACTT
Source organism: Marinomonas sp. ATLA20 (assembly GCF_057180105.1). Taxonomy (NCBI): domain Bacteria; kingdom Pseudomonadati; phylum Pseudomonadota; class Gammaproteobacteria; order Oceanospirillales; family Oceanospirillaceae; genus Marinomonas; species Marinomonas sp. ATLA20. Next base: position 196,149 of record NZ_JBXUKU010000003.1, on the reverse strand, counting down.
ATGAACAGAAAAACACCCTCAAAGTCAGCGCAGGTAACAAAGACTTCCTAAGTGGTAGCATCGAATCCTCAGGCCCAGCCAATGAAGACGCCTCGCAACGCTACCGTGTTGGAATCTACTCCGACGGTCAAGATTCCTACCGAAACAATGTGGAAGAAGAAAACCAGATTATTGACCTTGGTTATGCTTGGGACATCGATGAAAACAACACTCTTACCGTTCAATACACAGACATTCATCAATACATTTCTGGTGCCCGTTTACGAGGCATTCCAACCGATGACGATGGCAACTTCTTAGCGGATACTTCTTGGAACAATAACGAAAAAAGTGATTACCAAGAGCTCGATGCACAAGTCTTTCAGACTCGCCTAGACCACAGCATCAACTCATGGCTGGACAGCAACCTCTCAGTTCGTTACTTCGAAAACACCGAAGCCCAGAAATATCATGAAATAAACAAACTGATAGATAGCAATAGCGATGGCACTGCAGATACCACGCAACGACAATATCGTGACCAAGTCCGTACTCGCAAAGGCATTACGCTTGCAGGTAATTTAATCGCCGAATTAGGCGATCATACTCTGCTAGTCGGAAGCGACTATTTCCACCAGAAAAATAGCTTTCTATACAGCTATGCAAACAAAGCCGATGGCGTTTCTAATCTTAGCCTAACTAACCCTATCTACGGCCAAGATGATGTTAATACCTACACCATGAACTTAAAAACCGATGAAACCACAACAACGGATCAAATTGGTTTGTATGTTCAAGATCAATGGAAAGTAACCAATCAACTAGACTTGCTCGCTGGCGCTCGTATTGATCGGATTGAAGAGAAGTACGACGGTTACAAGGTAAAAACAGGGACCACAAAAGCAGACTACAACGACACCGGCTACTCCAGCCGAATTGGTGCTACTTATAAAATCAATGACAACTGGAAACCTTATACCTCGTTCTCTACTGGGTTCGTCCCACAAGACGCCGCAGACCAACAAAAATCAGCCGATGGCCGCTTATTTGACCCAGAAGACAGCAAACAAATTGAAGTCGGTGTTCGCAGTTATTGGTTTAACAACCGCTTAAACGTAAACCTAGCGGCTTACCACATCACCCGTGAAAACATCCTACAAGAAGACCCAAATGACAGCGACTTGCTGGTTTCCTTTGGTAAAGTTCGCAGTCAAGGGGTTGAGCTAGATGTCATGGCAGACATAACCCCTCGTTGGGTAGCCAACCTAAGTTACGCTTACAATGACACCATCGTAGAAGAAGCGACTGACGGCATTCAATACGCCAACGGTGATCGTTTTGCTAATACGCCTTATCACCAGCTCGGTTTGTGGACACGATACGATTTCCCAAGTATCACTTCCTCTATTGCCTTTGGAGCCGACTTCGTTAGCGACCAGATAAACCGACAGGGCCAAACCGTAAAACCTTACACCGTCTACGACATGTCATGGCAGACACAATGGCAAGATTGGCGATTCCAGCTAAACATCAAAAACTTGCTTGATAAAGAATACGCTGTCAGCGGCTTTACCGAAAAAATTGGTTCATTCGTCGGCGAACGTCGTCGCGTTTACCTCTCGGCCGCGTACGATTTTTAATCAACAAAAGTGAGGGAATAAAACCCGCCAAACCCTCCCCCACTAAAAGGCTGGGAGGTAGTGAATTTGCGACAAAGTAACAACCCCATCCTAACCTTCCCCTTAATAAGGGGAAGGGACTGGAACATGCCCTTAGCTCCTCCCCCTGCCAAGGGGGAGGTTGGGAGGGGGTTTTGCTCGTTTGACTACCCGTAAAACACCTCATTCCAGATAGGTATTTTGACCTAGATCAAACGGGTCTTAATTAGACGTTTAATCCCGCCCTTAGAGCTTGAGTTCGATCAACACGCAGGTAAACTCCGCCCGTTTTGATCGATCGGTGAACCTCATGTCTCAAGAAAAAGCCTTCATGCCAGAATTACTCTCTCCAGCAGGTTCGTTAAAAAACCTGCGTTATGCCTTCGCCTATGGCGCAGATGCCGTTTACGCTGGGCAACCGCGCTACTCTTTAAGAGTACGCAATAACGAGTTTGACTTGGAAAAGCTGGACATTGGCATTAATGAAGCCCATGAGCTGGGTAAAAAGCTTTATGTTGTCAGCAATATTGCACCTCACAATGCAAAGCTGAAAACCTATCTGCAAGACTTAGCACCGGTGATTGATCTAAAACCAGACGCGCTCATCATGTCCGATCCGGGCTTAATCATGATGGTTCGTGAAGCCTTTCCAGATCAAGCCATTCACCTTTCAGTGCAAGCCAATGCGGTCAACTGGGCAACCGTGAAATTCTGGCAGCAACAAGGCATTTCCCGTGTCATTTTATCTCGTGAGCTGTCACTGGATGAGATCGAAGAAATTCGCCTAAAAGTGCCCGATATGGAACTGGAAGTCTTTGTGCATGGTGCGTTATGCATGGCGTATTCTGGTCGCTGTTTATTGTCTGGTTACATGAACAAGCGTGACCCAAACCAAGGCGCTTGCACCAATGCTTGTCGTTGGGAATACAATGCCCACGAAGCGACACAAGATGACGTAGGACAGATCATCGCCAGCAACGGCTCATCGGTACAATATCAAGAACCTTCAGTGCAAATCCAACAACCAACAGATCAGCTCTTTTTACTGCAAGAACGAGGTCGTCCAGACGAATACATGCCTGCATTTGAAGACGAACATGGTACTTACATCATGAACTCAAAAGATTTACGTGCCATTCAACACGTTGAGCGACTCGTAAAAATGGGCGTACATTCTCTAAAAGTAGAAGGTCGAACAAAGTCTTTTTATTACTGTGCCAGAACCGCACAAATCTATCGCAAAGCCATTGATGACGCCGTCGCGGGTCGCCCATTTGATGCCAGTCTCATGAGCAGCTTAGACAACCTAGCAAACCGAGGCTACACCGATGGTTTCTTACAACGCCATCGTCATGTGGAGCTACAGAATTATGAAACTGGCAACTCCATTAGCGAACAGCAACAGTTTGTTGGTGAAGTCATAGCAAGCAACGAGAATTCGCTCACAATCGAAGTAAAAAACCGCTTCAGTGTGGGAGATTCTTTGGAATTGATGACACCGCAAGGCAATGTCACTTTTCAATTAAGCGAGTTAAATGACAAACAAGGTCGCCCTATCGACGTGGCAAAAGGCAGTGGCCATGTGGTTTCTATTCCTTGTCCCCAGGGTATCAATGCTTCAATGGGCATCTTGCTAAGAAACCTACCGGAAGGACAAACCACTCGCCAACCTCATGCTAGCGCGACGGCATAGAGACAAAGCAATGGCACTATTAATCAACGATCGATGCATAAACTGCGACATGTGCGAACCAGAATGTCCGAACGACGCCATCACTATGGGCGCGAAGATTTATGTCATCGATCCAGATAAATGCACAGAATGTGTTGGTCACTACGACCAACCCACCTGTGTCGCCGTCTGCCCTATCGACTGTGTTAAACCCGACCCTGACAGACGCGAAACAGAAGAAGCGCTATACGAGAAGTTTGTGGAAATGCATTTTGATACCAGCGTTTAACGCCCTACCAATATCAAACACACCTTAGATAGCAGGCAAGTTCTGCGCTAACCATTGCTGGAATTGTGCTTTCGGTAATGCACCCGACAAGCGAGCCACTTCTTTGCCATGATGAAAGATCATCAAAGTAGGAATAGAACGAATATTAAAGCTGCCCGCTGTAGTTTGATTCTCTTCGGTGTCTAACTTCAAGAAACAGGCTTTTGTCGACATGTCACCCGCGACTTGCTCGAAAATAGGCGCGAACTGCTGACAAGGCCCACACCAAGACGCCCAAAAATCGACAACCACAGGTAAGTCATTGTCGTTGATGTAGCGTCTAAAATTATTATCACCACCCATAATAGGGCTAGTTGAGAGTACGGGCTTTTTACACTTGCCACAAAGAGGCTTATTACCCAGCTTGTCTTTCGGTACACGGTTCTTTGTTCTGCAGCTTTGACAAACGATTTGGATCGGTGAATTGGTCATTTTGAGCCTCGTGATTAAGTGCTTTCATTCATAAACAGAACGAGATTAAATCGAAATACTGCGTGCTTGCCAACCTTGAAAATAAAAAAAGCGAATCATTTGATCCGCTTTTCTTTGCCTTAGTAGCCTAATTAAACTCACACCACTAAGCTATTCTTCTACATCCGCATGAGCTTCAGCTTCAAAGCTTTCCACCTGCTCGAAGTTCTCCATCCAAAAATAGGAACTCACCAAGCTAAACTGACGGGTTGTACCTTCGTCTGCCACTTGCTTAAGCTGCCAAACAAGCCCAGGCGCTTCAGGGAAGTGCGTGCCTTTAATTTGGTCTTCGTATAAACGATTAATCAGCGCATCATCGCCTTGCCCATTCGCCAATAAACGCACAATGGATGAATGCAACGACTCATCAAATATCGCCATGTCTTCTGCATGACCCGCGGTTACTGTCAGCGCAAGCTCAACGCCGGTAGGATTCGCAAAAATACCATTGAAGGCTTCGCGTAATAAACCATACGCATTAAAGAAACGCTCGTGTAGCAAGCAGTCGGCATACTCTTCCCATGAACGATCATCCACCATATCGTGGCTGACTTGGTCTATTTTACCTTCTGCCAATTCTGGAAATAAATGCGTCATTACGGCCTTGGCGGCGTCCGCAGGTCCAAGATCATTTAACGACATCATGCACATCTCGCGCAGCTCTGCCGCATCCATCTTCTCTACGTCATCCTCGAAATCCATAATGCTCAAAAGAGCACGATAATCTTCGTCAGACCACGCGTTTGGAATCTTGCTAATTTTCTTAAAGGAATCGATTTGAACGGAAAACGTAACTTGCATCTAGCACTCCTATTTGAACGCCATATTGCAGGGAATAACACAGATATAGGCGTTGTAATTAGCCAATAAAAGACCTTAAAAAATGAACAGGTCGAACAACCAATGTACAGGGTGTAGAAGCAAGATGCTATGCATAGGAGAAAATGTTTTAAGTCGTGTTCTCACAAGACATTACAGCGGCACACAAAAAAACAAGATATAAACGAATGACTAATAACGCCTGCATCGGAGGCAAGCATCCTAACAAAAGATGCTTTTTCACCCATATACTTAGCTCTCTTCCACTCTTGTGGTGCAACGTAAGCACCATCACGAAACTGTCGAGCAATTAAGCTCGCTCCCTCCTAAGAAAGTGCCTCATAAAAGCGCAGGATGGTATTAACAACATAGACCACAGGACAGACAAAACCAACACAAAGAAAGGCACAGTTAATATTCCGCCCTCAAGCTCTACATTAAGCAAAAAAGCAGTTAACAGAGAAAGTAAAAAACACAAAAATGTCATGGGATTGGCTGGCATAACATATATCTTCGGAAGATACCTAGCGGCCAAAAGCCACATCAACCAGGTAGGAGAAATCGCCAAAACCAACATAAAAATGACTAAAAGCACCACAAGCAAAATGTCCAATCTAAAATCCCTCTATCAGCGACACTAAATATCTAAAAGCACCCAGCTTATCCATTTAAAATTTACCAAGAAGCAAACTAAACAAGACGTAATAAAGTATATGCTGAGTTTTGTTATGCTTTCAGCTAACTTGGTATGACTTTCACTCATTCACCGAATCACTAAAACGCAAGCGTCATCATTCCGAACGCCACGACCCCAAATAAAATAGGCAAGCCCATGGATCGCGTTCGCGTCCACACACCGTAAGTAACCAGTATCCCGACGCCAGTCGCCAACCAAGACAAGGTATCAGAATGAGTCGGTACTAAAGAAGTGCCAAACATCGCGGCGATCATGGTTGGGCCTAGTATAGTTAACCAAGTCGGCATTGAGCCAACGCCGTCCTCTGTTTGCCTTTTCGCCAAACTTCGTTTCATCCAAAGATATGGCAATAGACGAATTAAATAGGTACCAATGGCAATGCTAGCAAGCGCCAGCCACATAGACATTTCCATACTTATTGTCCTCCCATATCGCGCTGATTTTTCAGAGCGTAGAACAAGGCTGCGCCACACAAAGCCGCTAACGGAATAGCGACATTTGGGTAACCTGACACTTTCAAAATAACAGCGCTAACAGCAGATAAAGCGATCGTTAATGTCCACAAGCGATTATTACAGCGCGGCACAATTAAAACGAAAAACAGAGCCGGCAGAGCAAATGGCAAGACCTCATTGATTAATGGCCAACGTTGCGTCAATTCTCCACCCGCAATAGCACCCAATGCGGTTCCAGCAATCCAGCTCAACCAAGCTAATACCGCCGCTCCTGTGTACCAACCTATCCGTGCCTGATCTGGGAGCTGCGGCAAACGTGCGTGAGCCAGCGCAAAAATCTGATCCGTCAAACCATGCATTAATGGCAGCCACTTCTTATCTTGGTTTAAGTAAGGTGAGAGATTTGGACCATAAACAACATGTCGAGCGTTGATTAGCAGTGTCATGATGACCACAAACCATAACGGCGCGCCAGAAGCCGCCATAGCGACAAAGAGAAACTGTGACGCGCCTGCATAAATAAAGGCTGAAATCAGGATAGTCTCTAACACACTAAAACCCGACTGAACGGAAATCAGACCAAACGAAATCGCCACAGGAATGTAACCACCTAGCAGAGGAATCGCGTCTTTTACACCTTGTTTCCAAGGCGTTCCTGCAAGAGTTTGAGTTGCTGTATTCATGACTGTACCTCCTGTATGGCATCGTCCTGTTTAGTATCAGACTGTTTCGCATAGGTAATGACCATCATTAACGTCGCCCATGAGTCATCAGTTTGATAACAGTGCGGAACATCGGCCGCAAACGTATGCGCCTTGCCAATCTCTAATTCGTGCAGATCATTACTTTCACCCGCCAACAATTTTCCGCTGATCAAGGTAACGGTTTCCGTCGTGCCAGCAATATGCGGCTCTGACTGCTTAACCGTATTTGGTGCACAAGACATCCAATACACATCGACCCGTGGATTCCCCTCACCTTGATCGATCAACCTAACCTGCACACCGTTTTCACCCAGTGGCGACTCCACACTGGCAATAAGATCACCAAAAGGAGCATCCAGTTGAACCGCCAAACGCCAAATGGTTTCTATCGTTGGATTGCCCTCACCCTGCTCAATACGAGACAAATTAGACTTCGCCAGCCCAGCATCCAGCGCCAACTGAGACAAAGACAGCCCCTTTGCCATACGCAACGTTTGTATAGTTCGACCTAACGAACCGAGAATAGGTTTATTCATAGTGCATCTCAAATTGTTCTTTATATAGAACGTTCTATATAAAGAACAGAAGAAAGTCAATGAAATTGTGGGAAATGGAGTGGGATTAGAGGGAGGAAACTTAGGAATACAACACGCGTGAATGGAGTCGAAATCAGGGTCAAAGCTCAGCGCCAAGCAGCGGCGCGCGTTAGCGCATCCAGCCCGAAGGGCGATGCTGCCTTTGCTTATTAAGTGTTTTATAGTCCAGAGTATTTACCATCAGAATCAACATAGTCTACAGCTTCTAAGAACCACCTACCGCTTTCCTTAATTAATCTGTACTCATAATCCGCAACAAAGTCATTGCTATCAGTATGCTGCGTTATGATTTTTGCTTTATCACCATCGATCTCTTCTTTCAGAATAACTTCATGCTCTGAGTCGTGTGAAGAATCAGACCCAAATGCTATAGGCTGAGCCTTAAAATTGGGCTTGCAGTATTTAAAAATTATATTTTTATGATAGAGGCTTTTGGCCATGTTCATGGCTTCGCCAGTATACTCAACTTCAGCTTCTGAAAGGCTATGCGCCTTATCATTCCATTTCTGGTAGTCACTTATAAATGACTGTACTAGGGTTCTAGGTGTATCCATATCATTTCCGTACATGAATGTAGAAAAGAAAGAGATTAATATAACTATAGCCTTCTTAAACACTAACTTCTCCAGTTTGACTTTGACACTTAACGCTCAAATCAGCCGCGCGTTTTTTGCGTCGGCTGCATTTTCTTGTTAGGGCTGATTAGCCCCCGTAGCTCCCTGTATTCACGTTTAATGCACCTATGAACACTTAGCCTTGTTGGTTTTGGTCTGGACATTCTTTCTGTTCTCACTGGATCACTGTATAAGTGCTCTAGGTAGTCTCCACACCCATAGGATTGAAAATAATCCATTGTATTTATTTTAGGCAGAGGGATCAGACAGCCTTCCGATTTGCTGTAGATAGCTCCCTTAACTGGAAACAAAGATAGAAGATCACGCAGCTTGTTATCAAAAGATACAAACATCGGTATAAAGTATCGGCCATCGCTAGTCTCGGTCATAGAAGTAATTAGTTTCTCCATAAATCTAGGTGCGGCCATGTCCCAAGCAATATTATCAAGCTTCTTGAGGAGACCCGACATAGGCATACCTTTCTGTATTTTATTCAGGATTCCAACACTATTCCTATTCAAGAAGTACTTATGTGCAATGATTGATTCCCTATCAAAGTAAGCTCCGACTACTTCGTGAATATAATCAAAGTAGTCGGCCATTTTATTTTTTGCATTTCTATTTGATGAAAGCTGAATTTTCACCATTCCGATTAACTGCAACAAAATCAGTCTTTGGACTAAAACGAAATCCAGGATATGTTCCTTGCCCATTTCAGATGCGTAAAAATCGTGAGCGAAATTTATAGCTCTACGAGCGGCATTACAGTACGTAAATATAGGCCTAGGGTTTGACGTTTTCTTATATTCCTTACAATCAATGCTTCTAAATATCTGTAGACTTACTAAATTCGACCTAAAATCTTTATCAAGTGACTTCCAAAACGATATTTTTGAACCTTCTTCATTGCCAATAAGATTGATGACGCTCTTTACATTCTCAACCATATAAAACAAAGAGTCGAAGTTAAGATCATCATGCAGAATACCATCAATCAAAGGAATGACTTTATTTTGCATTTCTCCGAGCGGCTCGCCTCGAACCAACTTATTTATATAAGAGGCAATATTGGTATCAAGCATCAAGGTGTAGTCAATACCAAACTTCACCTCATTTAAGCTAAACATATCTCTTAATAGGTCATCCTCAAGGAAGTAGATATGTTCAGACTCAAAATAAGGGACAAGATAATTCAGAGGAGTTTTAGTGTACTTCTTGACTGACGGTGGGAGCGCACTGCGCTTATAGGAATCCAAGCAAACAATACCCACTAAATCTGGATGCTGTGCTTGCATAGTTGACCATGCAATTAATGCATCATCTGGTGTTTTGGCCTTCGATAAAATGGATGCGCATAGCTGTACGTCCTGATGTTCAAATGCTTTCATTAACCTTCCTTGAACTGAACTATTATTGCCCTAACGCCCCATTAAGAGGCAAAAGATAGTTGGTTAAAATAAGCGACGAAGGAGCAAAAACCAACTGTTTTTTTGTCCTGCTTTAATGGCTTGTTATGTTACTTATTACGCTGAACTAACTTTATACTCTTTAGCTTTTTCATTAAATGTAAGCTCAATATGTTTAGGATAATTATTTCCAACGCTCTCTAACATTTCTACTAAAACTTTTAGCTGAATATAATACAGTTTTTTCTTTTTAGTCCTATCTGATGCTATGTAAAAGCCAACAAGTGATTTACCTACAGGAACAAATGGTGCAAATATAGAACTATGAATAAATTGATTACAAATATCCCAATAGCTAAGAGATTCTTTTTGACCAGCATATAGATCATAAAGCTCAGGGAATTTATGCTGATTTAATAATGTAATAGGTTTGTCGTTGGCAGGATATATAGCTAACTCAACTTTAGTATTTTTTATAGCATCCGTAACTTTATTTGACTCCATCAATTTTCTCAAGGCAAACAAGCCCAAGAAGACTTCTTTCTCTAAAGTAAACAGGGATCTTTCAGACCACTTTTTTTGATTATACCTTTTCGCCAATTTTGCTGCGATTTTCAAACATTCTTGTTTCCAAGGTACAGAATCTGAAATCAACGACAATCTCCATTTAGTAACATAACAATTAAGGGTTATACGGCAGCGTAGCTGCGGTTATAACCCACTGTTGAACGGCTGCGTTGTCTATATAGGGGATTTGCTTTTTTCATGGTAGGACTTCCCTGTTATATAACTCGCTAAATACCAACGTTTGTCTGGACTACGCCGCTTCAGATGGTCTTTGATCGCCGCTATATTGGTTCTTCATTTGCTCTTTTGTAGCGCGATTTGATCCGCGAGGCAAGCGATTCCCTCAGGCCTTATGACCTGATCTGTTTTTATACTCTGATCTCTCCGTGTGCTAACGCTAACTGCCATTGTCCCATGGCAGCATGATGCGAAGCCGTTCTGTCACTTTGCTATTAGAGACGTCGCCAAGATAAGTTACAGTACGTTCTCCACAAGCAGGACATGAACAACTTGATTCAGCCGTCTTTTCACTGTCTTCCTTGGTTTGTCGCTCGTACATGTCTAATTGCTTATCCACCCGCTTCTTCACTTTGGCTCTTATGGCATTAGACAAACAGCCATAATGCCGGATGCGCATAAAGCCCCTTGGTAACACATGGAGTAAAAAGCGCCTTGGTAACACATGGAGTAAAAAGCGCCTTACCAGTTCTTGTGGCGTGAGTGTTAAAAGCGACTGCTTGCCGGAACGATAGTCTCGATATTGAAGGCTGATTTTATTGTTATTCCACACTTGGAAACGATTGTTGGATAAGGCTATTCGGTGACTGTACCGCTCCAAGTAACTAACTAATGTCGAGCGGTATTCAAGCACCGATTTGCAATAAACAACCCAAGGCTTTTGCATCAAAACATTCAGTAGCTGACTCACTTCCGTTTGGGATAACGCTGGCAGTAACCCTTCGCTAAAAGCGGCTCTTAGTTGACTGACCATGGCACCTCTAAAACAATTTGATAACAGTTTCACCGGAAGAAAATAATTTTTCCTCAGACTATGCCAGCCTTGATGAAAGCGGCGGATCACGGTCGTACCTTCCTCATCCGCCCTACGAAAACCAGCATTAACGATGCAGTCAGTTCGACGCGACGAAGTTGCGCGACTTTATGGAGTTTCAGGGTCATTGTTTGAAGATGTATCTCTTACTAAAAGAACAATCTATGCCTTACGATAAAAGTCGTGTTGCTAAACGCTACCTTAAACAAAGTGAATGAGACGTTTGGGCGATAGCCCGATGAAGAGACCTTTTGGTTACTTTTATGGATCTGGATAAAAGTTACCCGCTCAGCAGAGCGGAAAAAAGGTTGGGAATACAAAGCGTTTGAATGGAGCCAAAAGTACGAAAAGAGATTGATTCCCGCCTTCGCGGGAATGACTGGGTTTAAAGCTCGATGACTCTTGAGTTGTCGCCGAGGCGACTCCCAACGTGACTGACAAGGATTAGGATATCTGGTTTGTAGTCATTCTGTAGCGAGTGACAAATCGTTTCTATGGTGGCTTTGTCGAGTCCGTCGAATGGTTCGTCTAGTAGTAAGACGGGAGAATGTCTTAGCAGCAGCCGCGCTAACGCGAGGCGTTTGCGCTGTCCGCCGGAAAGATTACGGCCTTGGGAGCTGAGTAAGGTGTCTAGGCCATTGGGTAAGTTGCGTGCCCACTCGCCTAGAGCGACGGCTTCTAATACCGCCCAGAGTTCGTCATCGCTGGCATTGGGTTTACCAAGCAGCAAGTTGGCGGCGATGCTTTGTTGGAAGATATAAGGCGATTGTGGCAAGTAGCTTAGCTTTGCCTGATAGGTTGGGTTGTTGTATACAGGGTATTTTTCGCCATTAATAAAGGCTTCTCCAGAGGATAAACAGTCACCGGCGATGGAAGCAAGTAAAGTGGATTTTCCTGAGCCACTTGCACCTCGGATCCAAACAAATTCACCATGGTTTACTTTAATATCAGTAACTTGGCTGCCCAAACCACTAGGAGCATGATAGCCGCGCCATTGTTTAAACAAGAGTTGTTCGATCTGTGGGATCGACTGCTCTGACATTGGCTCAGTATCGTGGTGAAGTTGGTTAAGTCTGCGTAAGCCAACTTGCGACTGGCCTTGCGCAACGAAGGATTGTACTAAGGGCAATACCAGTTCATTCACTGCCAATAAAGATAAAACAAAACCCACGACCCAAGTTCCCTGCACGCCGTCTATTAAGGTCCAGCGTTGGGTTTCTGGGGTAAAGGCACTGAGTAGATAGAAGCTGCTGGCGATGAGCAAGATGGTCACACCATATGATAACAAACGCCCAAGGCTCACAGCCTGCTGGATGCGAATTTCTGTTTTTCTTTGGCGTTCATCCAGTTGATCAAGACGCTGTGCGTAGTCTTCCCAGTGGCCTCGAATGGTTAAGGTAATCAGTGCCGAAAAAAAACTAACAAAGCGGCTACGGCGATGTACGCCAAGTATTTGCCCAACGTGCACCGCATGGCTAGCAAAATGCCCACATACATAAGGCACCACGAAAACATGAAATAGCGCAGCAATAGATAATGGCCACAACAAGGCAGGCAGAATGAAATAGGCCAAAATCGCCACGCCAGCATAAGCTAATAAGGCGTATATCCAAGGCAAAAACACCACCAAGGGCCAGCGAATAATTTGATCCAAGTCGCTGACTAGGCGCTGTAGCAAGTCGCCACGGCTTTGTTGATGAAGGTTCGCAGCATCTTTGGCAACGCGCTGATCCCACACCCAAAGGCGCAAAGTTCGCAGCAAGCCTAATAAATGATTATGGGCAGTCACTTGTTCGCCATAGCGGCCTGCGGTTCTTAGGATCGCAAGCCCTCGAACAATGGCGCCTGGTGTTAGATAGTTAAATACGATACCCACCCCCATGGCCGTTGCCAAGCCTGCCGCGGAGATGAACCAACCAGAAAGCCCCAACAAGCCAACGCCCGCTAAAGTCGCAGCCACGCCGGTTAACAAAGGAATCACAAAACCCCAAGGGTTTGCCAATAAAAGTCGCTTAAGCGAGAGCTTGGCGGTTTTCTTTGCGTGACTGCTCATGCAAGCCTCCTTTGGTTAGTGCCCAATGTTTGTCTGCCCATGCAATCGGATGTGTATCATGACTGACGATCAATAAAGTTTTACCTTGAGATGCGCTTTTAAGTGTGTCGAGTACCGCTTGAGCGGTTTCTTTGTCTAAGCCAGAACAAGGCTCATCAAGTAACCACAAATCGGCTTTTGATAATAAGGCTCTGGCAATAGAAAGACGCTGCATTTGCCCGCCAGAAAGCCCTGCTCCTAATTCGGTTAGTTTGGTATCTAACCCGTCGGGAAGCAGCTGTATAAATTCGTCGCACTGGCTTTTTATGAGCGCTGTTTGTATCTCTTCTTCATTTGGTAGCCCTGCGCCCTCTTTGCCACCCAGCCCTAAGAGTAAATTACGACGAATGCTGCCGTTTACCCATTCCGGTGTTTGTGGCAACCAAGCCAGTTTGGCTCGCCAAGAAGCCAAGTTTAATTCTGGGAATGGCTGACCATTGATCAAGCACTGCCCATCAAAGCCTTCTTCAAAACCTAGTAACAAATGCAATAGACTGGATTTACCCACTCCCGATTCACCACTCAGCCAAACCCGTTCGCCCTGGGCAATATTGGCCGTAATTGGCGCGAGTCGATAACGCCCCTCTTCCTGCCAGCTCAAGTCTTTGAATTGAATAGATTTCAACGTATTTAAAACAGCTAATCCAGTGTTCTCTTGGTGTGAAGTGGATGCATGCACTGGTGTTTGTAGGATATCTAACAAATCCGTCGCGGCGGCTTCGGCTTTTTGTTTCGCATGGTAGTCATTACCAAGCTGACGTAGCGGCAAATAAAATTCCGGTGCAAGCAACAGAAGGAACATAGCTTGCGTCAAGGTAACGGGGGAGCTGCCCACTTGCCATGGTAAGATTTCTAATAAGCCAAGCCCTAAATACAAGGCAATCATGGCGATAGACAATGACGCGAAAAGTTCTAACGTAGCCGTTGATAAAAACGCTAATACCAAAACCCCCATGGTTGTCTTTTGGTATGAAGTAGCACTGTCGGACAAACGCTCGCGTGCTTCGCCAGTTCTGTTAAGGCGTTTGAGTTCTGATAAGCCTTGGCTTAAGTCCATGAACTGATTGGACAACATGGCCAAGACATTGAATTGACGACGGTTGGCTTGCGCCGCTTTATGACCCACAAAGATCATGAAGATAATGACCAAAGGCGCGGTCATCATGAAAACAAAGAAGGCGATCCAAGAAATAGAAACAACAGACAGTAGGATCACACAAGGAATTAGGGTCACCATAAACACTTGTGGTTTATAGCGACTAAAAAAATCGTCTAACGCATCTACTTGTTCATAAACACGAGTAGAAAGCGCCGCATCTTCTTCTATTCTTAGGCGCGCTGGCCCAAGATTTGTCAGATGCGACACCAATTTACGTCGCAAGCCGTAACGAATATCGCGGCTTGCGCTGGTGCAAATACGTTCTCGGCCAAAGTTCGCCAAGGCACGTAGTAATAGAGCAAATAACCCCAAGACTAAAAGAGACAAGGAAAAAGACTGGTGTAGCGCCATGTCTGAAAACACATTCGCTAACGCCCAAGCCTGTAGCACTAAAGACACGGCAAACAACACACCAAAGCCTTGAGCAAGACGGTACTTTGATGATTGCTGATTCGCTAACTGATCTAAAAACACGGTTTCCGGTGTTTTAATTCGACCAGTTCGACGGGCCTTTTGTTTTCCCTTTTCTCGCGTCATAAGGCTTACTTCTGCTCCTCTTCACCTTCGTAGCCGCTAAATTCTAACCATACGGCATTAACAATACCGAACGAACAGGCTAACAATACGCCTAGAACCCAAGCAAAATACCACATAACTTATTCCTCTTATTGCTAGAAGACAGAGCCCAAAGCGCTCTATCTTCTATATCAATGACTAGTAAAGTGAATGATTGTTTTCTTCGATGTGTTTCTTAGTCAGACGACCATACATCACAAAGTAGTTCCATAACGTGTAAGCCAGAACAATCGGTACGAAGATACAAGCCACCACAAACATAATCATCATGGTGTTTTCACTAGACGTCGCATCCCACATAGTCAAACTCATGTTTGGAAAACTTGAAGACGGCATCAAGAATGGGAACATTGACCCACCAGCTGTCACGATAATGCCAGCAATGCCCAGTGATGAACTCAAGAAAGACAAAGCGCCTTTTCTCATCACAGCAGTCAGTGCCGCCACCAGCATTCCAGCAACACCAATGATTGGAGCTAACATAAGTGCTGGCACTTTTTCATAGTTCACCAACCAAGCACCAGCTTGAACTTCGGCTGTTTTCATCAAAGGTGTTACCACTGCATTGCCATCGATAGCGCTGGTTAAGACATAACCATCAATACCGTAAGCCAACCACACACCCGCTAAGATGAACAACACAGCAGCTAATGCACCGGTAATTGCCGTGATACGACTGGCTTTTACAAGTAGCGCATCATCTGTCTTCATTTGTAACCAAGCACCGCCTTGCGTCATTAGCATTAACAAGCTGACCAAACCACAAAGAATCGCAAATGGGTTTAGCAGAGCAAAGAAAGAGCCAGTGTAAGTTGCACGCATGTATTGATCAAATTCGAACGGCACGCCTTGCAACAAGTTACCAAACGCCACACCGAAAATGATTGGCGGAACAGCTGACCCAAAAGTGATTCCCCAGTCCCAGCTTGTACGCCATTTAGTATTTTCGAGTTTAGAACGGTAGTCAAAGCCGATTGGACGGAAGAACAACGCGGCCAATACCAACAACATTGCAAAGTAAAAGCCAGAGAACGCTGTCGCGTACACCACAGGCCAAGCGGCAAATAACGCACCGCCTGCTGTAATAAACCAAACTTGGTTGCCGTCCCAATGAGGGGCAATCGAGTTGATCATGATACGGCGTTCAGAATCCGTACCACCGATCACTTTAAGCAGACTGCCTACGCCCATATCAAAGCCATCAGTCACAGCGAAACCAATCAGTAAGACACCGATCAATACCCACCAAATCACTTTTAATAATTCGTAATCCATCTTATACCTCCTGCTTTAGCTGAGCCGTTTCTTGTTCAAGTGCGTAACGCCCAGTATGCAAACTAGAAGGGCCTTGTTTCGCAAAGCGAATCATCAAGTACATCTCAGCAATTAGGAACGCTGTGTAAAGAAGTCCGAAGCCTGCAAGGCTGATCCAGATCTCTGTTGCTGTTAGGCTAGAGACCGCAACATGAACCGGTAATATTTCACCAATAGCCCAAGGCTGACGACCGTATTCCGCAACAAACCAACCTGCTTCATTGGCAATCCAAGGAAGTGGCAAACAAATCACGATAAATTTCAGGAACAAAGGACTTTGACCAATGCGACGACGCGCGTTTTGGTAAAAAGCAGCAGCGAAGACAAACAGCATTAGGAAACCACAGCCGACCATGATGCGGAAGGCAAAGAACAATGGCGCAACTTGCGGAATAGAGTATTCAACCGCTTGATCGATCTCTTCAGATGTCACTTTGTTCATGTCTTCGTTGAATGCTGTTACCAACAATCCGTAACCAAGATCGTCTTTTACTTTCTCGAAGTTTTCTTTTACTAGCGGATCCGTTGAACCGCTGCGTAACTTCTCAAGCAACTGGTTGGCATAAATACCATTGATAATACGTTGGCGGTTATGCTCTTTCAGCTCTTTGATGCCCGTTACTTCTTTGTCGAGAGAGCGTGTTGCGATCAAGCCCATTAGCCCAGGAATTTTGATAGCAAATTCGGTTTCTTCAAGCTCTTGGTTCGGGAAGCCGATTAAGGTGAAGTCTGCTGGTGCTTCTTGTGTTTCCCATTCCGCTTCAACCGCTGCTAATTTCACTTTTTGCACTTCGCCTAGCTCGTAACCTGATTCGTCACCTAGAAGGATAACGCTCAAGATAGACGCTAAACCAAACGCTGAAGCGATAGCGAAAGAACGGCGAGCAAACGCAAGGTCACGGCCTTTCAATAAGTAGTAGCTTGAAATAACCAGAACAAACATCGCCCCTGTTGTATAGCCAGCCGATACAGTGTGAACAAATTTCACCTGCGCCACTGGGTTTAATATCAAAGCACCAAAGTCGACGAGCTCCATACGCATGGTTTCGTAGTTGAACTCTGATCCTACTGGGTTTTGCATCCAGCCATTGGCGATCAAGATCCACAAAGCTGACAAGTTAGAACCTAGCGCTACGCCCCAAGTCACCATTAAATGTTTCACTTTACTGAGGCGATCCCAGCCAAAGAAAAATAAACCAACCAATGTCGACTCAAGGAAGAAAGCCATCAAGCCTTCAATGGCCAAAGGGGCACCAAAAATATCGCCGACGTAATGAGAGTAGTAAGACCAGTTAGTCCCGAACTGGAACTCCATTGTCAAACCCGTTGTTACACCTAGCGCAAAGTTAATACCAAAAAGTTTACCCCAGAACTTAACCATGTCTTTGTAGACTTGCTTACCCGTAATGACATAGACAGACTCCATGATTGCCAGTAAGAAAGCCATCCCCAGTGTTAAAGGGACAAACAAATAGTGGTACAGAGCAGTGAAAGCAAACTGAAATCGCGATAATTCCACTACAGCTTCGTTAATCATATAACTTCAACCCATTCATTTGATTGAGAAAAAAGACGATCGTAGACACTTATTTGATTGAGTGTTCTTGTTATCCAACGCCCACCGAAGCCTCAAAACATTTCAAGGCTTACTATAAGTCCAGATTATGAGTGCAGAAGCGATCCAAAACATTGCGTTAGATCAAGATAAAGAGAGTGAAAGGAATAAGTAGTAAAAAAGGTTGTTTTAAAGAGGTAATGAAAGGGTTCTAAAACATGAGGATAAAAAACCAAACATGATCATGGAGGCTGTGACGCATTTCGTTCAGCCTCCATGATTGCTATTTATTGGGCTATCTCTTTAGCTATTTTTTCAAGACTGTTTCTAAATATACCTTAGCGTCGTCTTGCCCCATGTATTTTGCCAAAATAGACAGAGGCACTTCTTTTAAATTTACCACGATCAGGCCATCCAATGAATTATGAAAAGCTGGATCTACATTAAAGCACACCAGCTTACCGTTCATTTTTAAGTACTGACGAATCAATACGGGCAAACCTTTGCCCTGTTCCATTCGCGATAAAACTTTAGAAAGCAAGGTGACACTCGCCAAGGAAGACAACAAATTAGGCTGCCAAAATACCGACCCACTGTTGCGCAGTGGCGTCGATGGCATCACCAAGCTGGCTTTCTCCTTATCGTAATAATGAATCGACAAGGTTGCGGCGATCAATTGACGTGCCGTATGGCTGTATTCATTACTGATGCTGACAGGGCCAAATAAATGCGTATATTTTGGGTTGCGAGAAGCAAAGGTAGCAATCCCCTTCCATAGCAAGAGCAGCGAATTTAAATTCTTTTGATACTTAGCCGCGACAACCGATCGACCCATTTCAATGCTGTGATCCAGGCTATCAATAAATGCTTGGTCATAGTTAAACAAGCTGCGCGAATACAAACCTTTTAAGCCATGCGCTTCAATAAGTTTATCCACCAGCCCCATTCGATAGGCCCCAACGACTTCTTTATTACCATGATGCCAAACAAACAATTGATGGTAGTAAAGGTCGTATTCATCCACGTCACAGGCCAAACCACTTCCCTCGCCCACCGCGCGGAAGTTTTCTTCGCGGATACGGCCAATGTCTTGCATCAGCAAGGGGATAGATTGCGTCGGAGCGCAATAAACACTGAACTCGCCTTGCTCCACCAACAGCATATCGCCTGGCAGATTAGCAATTTCACTCTCTAAAAGACTCGGATCAATCGGCTCGATGATGGGCAAATCTTTGTTGTCATCTTGGACAATCGATTCCTGAGCATGTTGAGGGCTCATTAAATAGGTATTCAAACGTAAGTAGCTGACAAGGTCTTGATTGCTTTCAAACTGGCTCACTTCCGCAAACGGTATAGCACTGCCGATAGAAATCTCAATGACTGAGGATTTTTTATTAAGCAGTTCTCGGCCCAACATAGCGGTTCGTAGCAAAGGATGGATACGACCAGCTTGATAAAACAACTCGCTATTTTTGCCATTAATAAAAATCGGCACCGTCGTCGCTTCGCTGCGCTTTAAGAAATTAGCGACCGACTGACTCCATTCGATGTCGGCTAACGCCTGCTTTTCTATCGACT
This sequence comes from Marinomonas sp. ATLA20, assembly GCF_057180105.1. Classification (NCBI taxonomy): domain Bacteria; kingdom Pseudomonadati; phylum Pseudomonadota; class Gammaproteobacteria; order Oceanospirillales; family Oceanospirillaceae; genus Marinomonas; species Marinomonas sp. ATLA20. The sequence continues at coordinate 176,858 of NZ_JBXUKU010000003.1, read as the reverse complement.
TTTCTGCTGACTGATCATTAGATTTTTTCGGATAAGTGGACACTTCCCCTGCAGGAAAAACAATTAACACGCCGCCCTCAGCCAAATGGCGATGAGCATCTCGAATCGCCTTGCCATTGGTACGTTGCGCCGATTTACCGCCAAACACATCCACGCCAATAAATAAGTCACTGATTTCTGGCAAACGCTTAAGTAACTCATTGGCCAGTACTTTTACATCACTGCGAACGCGTCCAACTAGGTCCGCCAAGACCACACCTTCAATCGCGCCAAGAGGATGGTTGGCAACAATGACCACAGGCCCATTTTGGGGAATATTCTCAACAGCACCTTTAGCAATGGAATAATCAATGTTCAACGCTTCAAGGGTGTAACGCATAAATTCAAAGCTGGTCTGGCTGCTGGGCCTTTGTTGATACAAGCGATCTAATTTAGCGAGTCCTGTCGCCCATTCAAGAACGGATTCTCCAACGCCAAATGGCGTGATTCTTTTTAAACGAAAAGGACTGGCCAACATAATCAAACTCCGCTCTTGATAATTTTGTTTAGGATGCCTTGTGAATTTTTAAGATCCCGAAGCGATAAAAACACCGCACATAACCAAACCAAACACGCCATGATAAACAGCAAACCACCGTCATTGCCGACTACTTCACCGACTGCGTTAAACTCAGGCATCACCACGCCAAGCGGAGTAAACAGGTGAAAAATAATCGCACCAGTCATTATCCCCACCGCCATCAAAGCCCCCAAACCATGCCAACGGGTAAAGAGCAAAACCGCAGCAATCAGTTCGGCCACCCCAATAATGTAACCACCGTAATGACCGAAGAATTCTAAGCCTGACCAAGCACCCAACACGCCGAAGATATGGTCGGTTTCGTAGGAACCAGTGAATTTAAAAAACAGCGACTGCACAAACACAAAGGCGATAAACACCGTTGGTACATATTTCACAATTTGCTTATTCATTTTATTGACCTTATTTATAAGTATTATTTTTTACCGATCAGGCTTGGCCAATTGGCATCCGCTTGTTTGATGTGCAACGCAGGATCTTGATCCCACTTGCGTTTGATGTTGTCGTCATAATTCAGATACAGCTTGCCATCGACCACGGCCCAATTTTTTGGATCAGAAGAGGCGAAGTCGTTCTTGGCAGACACAGCCCAAGCGCAATAGCCACCATATTGCGGAGCGTATTTTTCCGGTTCAGCTTTGAACATATCGAGATGCTGTTGCGAGGCAAAATACCAATCAGCGCCTTTATATTCAGTGACGAACTTGGCACTGCCTTCGACCGGTTTTTGGTCCGTAAAGTAAGCAACCGTGTCATAGCCGCTAAGTGCTTTATTACTAAAATAGCCGGTGTAAATTTCATCTTGCGCAAACGCCAGACTGCTCATAAACAAGGCTAAAAACATCATTAAACGTGTCATATAAACTCCTAAAGGGTTATTAAAAGTGAGAACGAGTTAAAAGAGAGCATCAACAAGGGGAACCTTCTCTTGAAAATGAGAGTCTTGAAAGCAAGGGTCTTGAAAACAATAACGCTGTGCCGCCAGCGCTTCTGGCGTTAAATTAGAGCAAGGCGATCCGGCCACATAGCTCATTTGAAAATTGTCTTTTGCGACCTGAATGCGAGTAAAACTAACGGTTTGAGCGTCTTCTCTGTGCATACAAACCGACAAGTGAGAATGTTCAGGATGATGCTGAGAGTGAAACATCAACAAGTCATTCGCTGTTTTTGTTGCAAGTTCGTTATAAATAGATTGTCGATAGGCAACCGCGCTTTCTAACGCTACCGCAGAAGAAAAATGCGGTGATATGGCGTAATCAATAGCGACGCTTTCACCATCCCATTGGAATTCCCGCACCTTGTCACAGCCCAATTCAAAGGCCAATAAAGTAAAAGGAGCAAACCGTTGAAGATCCAACAGGTCAAACTGCAGCTCGACTTGGCTGATACTTGTCGCACTGGATAAATGCTTTAATAACTGCCCACGACTAACCAGCTCACCGGCTGGCTTGTGGCCTTGATAGTTATTCAACAAACAAAGCGACAGCCCTTGCTCGTTCAAACTGATCCAACTGCCTTTACCGACAGGATCCACTGGCATCAACACCTGAACACCCTGTTGTAAAAAGAACTGAGGTGGCAACGCTGGTGCACGTTCTTTTTGTTCATCACGATTGAAAAATAATTGATAGCCTGATTCATCAATCCACCATGAAACCGAACACATAATTATTGGCCTCGCAAAAAAGTGGCGGTGGCGGGTGCAATACCAAAATCATCATCGATGGTTTTATGCATTAAACTGGCTGCGACTTTTACCATGGCAAAATGGTGATTGGCGTGCAGCGCCGCAAAGGTAATTTCGCGTTCCAAGGTCGAAGACATGAGACAGGCTTGCGTATGCGAAACAGAGACTTCGGTCAAAACATTCACGCTTTTCTTAAGCTCTTTTTCCGATAAGCCAGTAAGCCAGTTTGTCAGCTCGTCGATTTCAACTAAGGCAACAGAGCGCGATGTTTCCACCCTATGACCACGACGTCGCTGGTTGTAATCAATCACAATGCCCGCCCGATGAATGGCATGAAAAACATCCAGCCAATGACGAAAGTGTTCACCGATAGAGCTGCTGACATACGGTTTCGTCGACGTTTGATAAGACTCGTCATCTAACATCTGCAAACAACGAGAAGCCTGAGCAAACACCTCAAGACAACCTTGCACCGTTGGCACATAGGTCGCTGCGGGGAAGTCACTGACTTGTTTTTTTTTCAATACCGATTGCATAGGTTTTCCTTACAAGAACATCTCTTAATTTAATCAGTAGCCGGATAATGCTGAATAAGTGCTTTTTCTTCTCGCCACGCTTTTAACAAAGCTCGAATCGTCGGCGATTTAAAACCACGCTTTTTCTGCAAGGCGCCTATCTCGAACAAAATTCGATACTGCTTTAGCAAGGTGCTGAAAATTTCGGATAACCTGGTATTGCGGTCCCAAATATGTGTGGCTTCGCTGCTTGCACCATTCATTTCTAAAATAGAAAAGCTTTCACCTGCCATGAAAGACTCAATATCGGCAAACTTGATGTCTAAACGGCCGTAGTAGTAGCCATCAACGTCTTTTAAGATCTCATCCAATTTGCGCGTTAATGCTTGCGTGATGTATTGATTGCCATTGCGAAAAATCGAGCCACGGCTGTGACTGCCTGCAAACGCGAGAGGATATTCCTCACCGTCTGCGGGAATCCAATCCAGCTTTTGTGTATGACGTGGGAAATACAAATGCGCTAACTGACCGGCTCGCGGGCAACGCTCAATCAGCTGTCTTAAACTATGCGTGCCGTCACCAACCACACTGGGGGTGTATTTCAAGGTGATGGAAATAATCTCGCCCTGTTCCTGCCCTGGATAACGCACATAGAAGACACCTGCTTCCGCTTGATATGGCGCTTTACGTTGCAGTAGAAACTGAGCGGAGATAGGAAACGTTTGAATATAGTCATGAAGTTGCGCTGTGGATTTCAGTAGCTTGACACCAACACCACGACACCCTAAATCTGGCTTAGCCACAATGGGAAATGACAACTGCGCGACGTCCATTGCTTGCTGTGCGTCTTCTAATTGAACAGCAACGCTCTCTTGGTTTTTCGTCAGGGTAATAAAAGGCTCAATCCATTGCTTGGCTACTGGGCCAGCCAAATTCAATATGTCTGTTTTGGACTCGCCCACCATGCCGCTCAACTTGATGCTAGGATTGGCAATTAAAGGCAAACAAACATCGCCGTGACGCACACCAAGTAACAGACTCTGCACGACCACTGGCGCGTAAAAAAACCAGCTTGGCATGAATTCATAAGGTGAAATACTCGCTTCCTCTTCAACTTGGAGCAGCGGCATTCCAGCATTAATTCTATTTGGCGCAATGAACTGCCCCTCAACCATGGCACTCATGACATACCTCGCGTAAACGATTTATTAAGAAAACGATTCATTAAAAACAACAGACCAAATGCCACAGGAATAAGCAGCCATTTCAGCTCTGAAACTTGCATAAAAACACTGCTACCTATTTGGTAAATTAGTGTGAACACCACCAGCGTCCAAATAGAAGTAGCAAGCAGAACAGCACTAAAAAAGACAGGTAACGGAATGACGAGAAAACCACTTAAGGTAAAACCAATGGTTCTTAAGCCGGGAATAAAACGAATTAAGAAAAGGTTCAAAAAAGCACGCTGGGTCAGCTTTTGTCTCACGACTTTAAACGAAGAATTGGTTAAGGCTCGATAGCGTAACCATCTGACTTTTCGGGCGTAACGCCCCAAGACATACAAGCCAAAATCCCCCGTCGCGATGCCAATAAAAATCGACATTAATGCAAGTGAAGAAGGCAAGTCCCCATGGGCAGACAAGGTCGCCGCTGTTGCGATGGCAAGGTCTTCGAGTAAATAAGACAAGAGCACAATGCCAACACACAACAAGGTCAGCGACGCTGTTCCCGATGTTAGCCATACTTGTAATTCTGCAATCAAGGTAAGTTACCTACCTATATCATCTAAAGACTTGGAAAGCTCCAAGCGCCCATATTTTGTTTCTGGAGATTAGACGTAGGCAGATATCACTTTCTTACAAAGAAATTTGAAAAATTAATTTAAAGCAGAACTGAATGCGCCAAATAAGGTAAAGGCGAGGAAGTAAATATTGAAAATTGCTGAGAGAATATTAAGGATAAAGGGAGTCGTGCTTCTTTTTTCGTATTGAGCAATTAGCCAAAATAGCTAATTTTTCACTTTGATTAGATTGCTGCCACCCCATGATTTCCTTCATGGTTCGATAACAGCCCACACAAACGTCGTCACCATCAAGGCAGCACTGACGAATACAAGGGCTTTTTATATTGGGATCGGTTTTATGTGTTTCTGACATAATTTGCAGACCACTACTTTTAGACAATGTTCTTAGACATATTATAGCCGGTCACCACAAAACCTATTTTTTCGTACAAGGCAAAGGCGCGTTTATTGTGGTAAGCCACTCTGAGCTTAATCTGATGAATGCCGTCATTTTTAAGTCGTTCTTCAAGTTCACTCATGGCATGTCTACCAAATTGTTTACTGCGATGAGGCTCATTAATATAAAAATCGCAAATAAACGCCGTTTGGTCTTCAGCATTGATTGAGTACCAAAGATAACCAATCAATGTGTTTTGCTGGTTAATGCTTGTCTCAATACAGAGCAATACTTGGCTATCACTGTCGACACCCGTAGGGAAGCTTTTTGACAGGTCTTGCTGCGCTAATAGAACGGCATCTTCAATAGAACGCTCATAGTTTAGAGCAATTTCTTGACTGTAGTCTTCGATAAAATAAGCACTATAAGCGGAGAATTCTTCTGGAAGCATTTTTCGTAACATAATCATGTTTCTCTCTCCCTAAAATAATACGGCTGGGGTTAATGGATGGCTAATCCCAATTACTACGGCGCAAACTTTTGATTTGGCCTTTTTGCTTTTTCTTATCAATCCGTTTTTTCTGCGAAGAGCGTGATGGTTTGGTCGGTCTACGCGCTTTTTGCACACGTACCGCTTCAAGAATCAGCTCTTTCAGTCTTGCCAGTGCATCTTCTCGGTTTAACTCTTGGGTTCGATGTTGCTGAGCCTTAAGCACAATGTCGCCGTCTTTGGTAAGACGAGAATCGCTTAATGCTAACAAACGCTCTTTATAAAATTCAGGCAAAGAAGAGCTGGCGACATTGAATCTAAGATGGATAGCAGAAGAGACTTTATTGACGTTTTGACCGCCTGCGCCTTGCGCTCGGATAGCGGTTAATTCAATTTCGTGGTCTGGGATCGCCACGGCGAGGGTAATTTGTAGCATGATGGCGGCTTTATGTTTCTTTCTATTGAAATGGCCGACGATTATAACAGGCTTAAGAAGTGTTTGCTTTGGTACATCGTTTATCAGTACATTATCGGTTACAATCGCCGTTTCATTTTCAGACTAGATAGGAGTTTTTTTGTGACCCAATTCCGTCCTTGTATCGATCTACACCAAGGCAAGGTTAAGCAAATTGTTGGTGGAAGTCTAAATGACACAGGTGCCACAGAGAACTTTATCAGCGAATACAATGCTGAACATTACGCAAATATGTATCGTGAACATGGCCTAGTTGGTGGTCATGTTATTGCTTTAGGTAAGGGCAACCAAGAAGAAGCACTTAGCGCCCTTCGCGCTTACCCTGATGGTTTACAATTTGGCGGCGGTGTTAACAGTAGCAATGCTGAAGGTTACTTAAAAGCAGGTGCTTCTCACGTTATTGTAACGTCTTATTTATTCGAAAATGGTGAATTCTCTTGGGATCGCTTAGATAAAATAAAACGAGAAACAGGTACTGATCGTTTGGTGCTGGATTTAAGTTGCCGTCGTACACATGATGGTTGGTATATTGCAACTGATCGCTGGCAAACCATTACATCGACTCAAGTTAACCAAGAAAATCTAATTGAACTAGCAAACCACTGCGATGAATTTCTGATTCATGCAGCTGATGTTGAAGGCTTGCAAGCTGGTATTGATGAAGAATTGGTTCAACTGCTTGGCCAAGGTTGCCCAGTTGCCGTTACTTACGCTGGCGGCGCTCGTTCTTTGTCGGACTTAAAACGCGTTCATGAATTGTCTAATGGCTTAGTGGATTTAACTATAGGTAGTGCGCTGGATATTTTTGGCGGCAAAGGCGTCACGTTAGATGAATGCATTTTGTGGAACCAGTCACAAAAATAATGTAAAGAGAGGCTTGCCGTGGCTTGTCTCTCGCCTTCGCTGTATATGATGTTCACCCAAGTCTTTTAGAGCTTCTATTTGCACTTTTAAATAGAATACTCGCATGAGTAACGGGTACTTCAGCTCGACATACAATCCGCCATACCGCATACTTGGTGACTTAATTATTCGCTTATAATCTCAGGATTAATCAATGTCTACATTTCGTACCGGCCTTTTACTTGCGACACTTTTTTTAAGTGCCTGCTCGATGCCAATTTTTAAAGACTTACAAAACAGTAAAACTGAGACAACACCAGCTCAAAATACCGTAAACACAGAGCAAGAACTCGCCCCTAGCAAAACATCTGCTGGGGAAGTCGAAACGGTAGAAACCAGCGTTATTACTGAAACTAACAATAACAACGCTGCAAAAACAAACAGTACTAAAAGCAACGCAGACTTAGTTGAACAACTTAATGCTCAAAAAAAACTAGCTAATGCTAACTTTTTAGAATTAAAAAACAGAGCGGGAAACGCCCCTGACTTACCTAAAATAGTCACTAATAACAAAATGAGCGAAAAGGAATTAAACACGGGCATTCAACTACTTCGTTCATATGTTAGTAAGACCAATACAGCGCTTGCTATGTTGAATTCACGTGTAAGTGACAGAGAAAAAGTGGCGATGAATGGCGATTTGATTCGAATTTTCCTATCAGAAGCCACCATCACTAATGATAAGGCGACATTTAAAGCTCAACCTCTTGTTGGCCAATGGGTCCGTGGCGAGAGTCGAGTGATTCGCTTAAAAGACAATATTTTGTTTGAAAACCCAAAATCAGAAGACTTGCATATTACTTTCTCGGAAACTTACCAGCTTGTTGTTAATGGTCAGGTCATCTCTACCGTTAATCCAAAAAGAGAAAAAAATAACGCAAGCTTTAATGTGATTACATCAGACAATCATGGCACTATTGTCGGCAAATTGGACTACAGAATGGTAGATAAGTGATAATCTAATTATCATTTAACCACTATGTTTTATAAGTAAAAAAAGAGCGCATGCTCTTTTTTTATTTAGCTCAACTCTGCCGCTTTTCTACGTTTATGTGCGTTATCTAATACCATCTGTATGCAAGCTAAATAATCAACAACCATATTTACCAACAACAGGTTATCTAATTTCTTAACTAACTTACCAATACGTTTTACTACCTGCCAGTTAACCGACATAACACGACTTGCGACATGTTTGTCTGCTGCATTTAGAGCCGATAAATACGCGGTGGCGATATAGCCTGGCTCTGGATTCATTGTGCCAGTGTCTTCTGGTAGCCTTCCCATCCCATGCAACAAGCGTTCAGCCAAACGTCTGTATAAGGACGATACCTTTTTAAACACATGTTTATCCATTGTATTCCCAACTCGCCCATATAGTGCCGAGTTAGCAACAAAGCCATCAAAACACATAGAAAGCATGTCACATAGGACGCATGAGTCCCTATCTGGATAAGGCATACCCTCTGAACTATTGTGGTTAAGCATGCTTGTCTCCTTTCAAAAAAGGGTGAACTTTGTGCAAATAAGGATAATTAACCCCGTGTTTAATGCAAAGTTACTTTAAAAGACTAGGAGCGACTTATCTTCCTATGATTCCATGACCCATATAAATTTTAGGATCAATCTTCTGTTCTATCTAGGGAAAATAATGATGTCTTCACCAAAGCTATTTATGCATGTTCAAGATCCATTATTAGCTTCAAATTTGCTATCTTTAAATGGCGTTCGACAATACGAGTTAAACATCAGCCATCAAGATGAAAACTGGCTGGATCAACTGTCCACCACAAAATCTGATGTTGCTCTTATTGAAGTCAGTTCATTACAGGATGTTGCCTTAAAAGCGCTTATTAATAGCCCTGTCTTGTATCAGACTGAATTCTTATTTTTCAGCAAAGGCGAACCTGACCCAATACTGGATTCGCTAATGCAGAAAGGCGCCGGATTTCACTATCGCGCCCCTTACAATCTAAAACTGATTGAATCTTCGTTAGAAGAAGTCTTTTATGACCTAAACCGATCTCACGAAAACACTCACACCCAAACCAGCTATTTGGATCAATTTGGATTATTGGTCGGCTCTTCAACGGCGATGCACTCTCTTTATCGTACCATTCGAAAAGTAGCTGCAACTAAAGCTAACGCTTTTATTATGGGCGAAAGTGGCACTGGTAAAGAGCTTATCGCCAATACATTACATGTTTTCAGTCAACGCGCCGAAGGCCCTTTTGTCGCTATCAACTGTGGAGCACTTAGCCCCGAATTGATTGACAGTGAACTATTCGGTCATGTTAAAGGTGCATTTACCGGAGCACATAAAGATCACCAAGGCGTTTTCGAGCAAGCAGAAGGCGGTACTCTGTTTTTAGATGAAATCACCGAGATGCCGTATGAGCAACAAGTAAAACTATTAAGAGTGCTTGAAAGCGGTGAATACAAGCCTGTTGGCTCTCAACAAGTAAAAATCGCTAACGTACGCATTGTTGCAGCCACAAACCGCACATTAAGTGACGCCATTCGAGACGAAGTTTTCCGCGAAGACCTCTATTTTCGTTTAGCTCAATTTCCTATCATGGTTCCTACGTTACGTGCCCGTGAAGGTGATGCCTGTGGCCTTGCTCAGCACTTTTTGGCTTACCGAAACGCTCAAGATGGTCAGCAAAAACACTTTTCAGAACAAAGCCTAGAAAAGATCAACCATTACACTTGGCCAGGCAATGTGCGTGAATTAAAACACGCTGTAGAGCGAGCTTACATTCTGTCAGACTCTATTATTCACCCAGAACACCTTGTTACCAATGATCTTAGCGATCAAACCGAAACCAGCACCACAGCAGGTATTCCTACTGGCATGCGTTTAGATGACATCGAAAAAATTGCCATCTTAAAAACACTCAAAAACAATGACGGCAATAAAACCGATACAGCCAATCAACTTGGCATCAGTATCAAAACTCTCTATAACAAATTGGATAAATACGACCAAACTGATTTTTTATAAAGCAATAAAAGTCATATTTAAAAAATGTTAGAAAAAAGGCCGATCACTCGGCCTTTTTTCTGTTCATTTTAGCAATCAGTGTCTTTGGCGTTCATGCCTTCTTTTGCTTCTTCACACTTATCTTCAATGGCGTTACCTGTATCGGTCATAGTGTCTTCAATTGAGTTGCCAGCGTTGTTCAGTGCATCACCAGCATCATCCATAGTTTGCTCAACAGCATCACCAGCATTGGACATTGCGTCTTCTACTTTGTTGTCATCAGAGCTCTGATCACATGCAGCCAATGTACCAGCAGTAACAAGAACCAAAGCAGTATTTAGTAGAGTGCGTTTAATATTCATAATGGTAACCTCCATTTAGTTTTTAAAAGTTTGGGAGCAATAATTGCGGTCTATGCCTGCAGCCCAAATAATCAACTCAACAACCTAAAAAAGAGAACTTATGTTCGTGTTGTTGATTTCACTTAGAGTATTGCGAAGCGCGTGCCAACTTTTCAAAAAATCCATAAGATACTGATAAATATAGACTTTATCGGAAAACATTTAATCAGAGACAATCTCTACTAAGCTGCTAACAAGTAGTTTTTACAAAATTACTCGGTAACTGTTTCCGTCGAGTAATTGTAAAGACGCAAAAAATATGATCTAGCGACCATTTTTGTCGATTAAATAAACCACTCATTTGGTGAAATACACAAAAAGTCTCTTGAATGTTTGTATGTCTGCCATAAAATTGGCCAAAACCTTTGCTTTACTTATAAGCGACTATTAAGGACATGTTAATGAGCACCACGCTAAACACCTCACCAAAATTAGATGGTTTTCGTATGCCTGCAGAGCACGAACCGCAAGATCAAGTCTGGATGGCTTGGCCAACCCGCGAAGACAACTGGCGAGAAAAAGGCAAGCACGCTCAAGCAGAGTTTGTTGCGGTGGCAACAGCGATTGCGCAATCAACCAATGTCACTTTTATTGTCGATGCTAAGCATTATGAACAAGCTCGAACCGCCTTACCTGATCAAATCCGAGTCATTGAAATCCCCTCTGATGATTGCTGGATGCGTGACATAGGCGCAACTTACGTTGTTAACGACAAGGGTGAACGTCGAGCGAACAGCTGGGAATTTAATGCTTGGGGTGGAGAGCTGGATGGCTTATATGATTCTTGGGAACAAGATAATGCGGTTGCCGAAAAAATGGCGGCGGTTACTGGTGACCCAGTTTACCAAGTCCCCTTAATTCTCGAAGGCGGCTCTATTCATGTAGACGGTGAAGGCACCTTATTTACAACGGAAGAATGTTTGCTTCATCCAAGCCGTAATCCGCATCTAGGCAAAAGCGACATTGAAGACCTCTTAAAGGCTTACTTGAATGTCGAAAAAATTGTTTGGTTAAAAGATGGGCTTTATAACGATGAAACCAATGGTCACGTCGATAACATCATGCATGTTATTCGCCCGGGCGTTGTCGCATTAACCGATTGTGATGACTCAGATGATCCACAATACGCCATCAGTAAAGCGGCGCTGAAAGTCCTAAGCGAAACGATTGATGCCAAAGGTCGAACACTAGAGATCATTAAACTGCCATTGCCAGGGCCGCTTTTTGTATCTGAAGACGAGGCTCAAAATCTACTCGAAAGCGATTCAATGAATCGACAAGCAGGAGAACGCCTTGCCGCCTCCTACGCCAACTTCTTAATTACCAACAAAAGTATTATATTTCCAACATTCGGTGTAAAAACCGATGAGCAAGCGAGAGAGATTCTACAAAAAGCCTTTCCCGAGTTTACAGTAACAGGTGTTTACGCCAGAAATATATTATTGGGTGGAGGAAACATTCACTGCATTACTCAGCAAGTGCCGATAAAGTGTGCTGTATAAAGCGTTTTAATATCGTTCAAATATTGAATAGAGTTACCATTTGATAACAAATATTTTGTTGCTATTTCCGTATAAAAGCATCAAATATAAACCTTTTTTATGACAGTGATATTTCTGTTTGTAGTGCACTCACACTGTGCTAACCTCGTGCATTAACGCCTTGTAAAAACGGTCTGTAACGCATTGGTGTTTTATGTATTTTCTGGCTAGAACATAAACAAAAGATGTTGCTTATGTTTGGTTGTACTAATTGAAGCGTTTTGCTTCTTATTTACGATGGCGTATTTCGCTTGGGGTAATATTAATGGATTCCACGTTTACTTTATTGGACTTAGGCTGGCAGGCTTACTTTCAACAACAGTTATCATTGGATGATTTAGAATCTAACCGTATTGCTCGTATCTGCTCTCAAAAAGATAGCTATTACGAGCTTGTCAGTGAGTCTGGTTTCTTTAACTTAGAAAGTGATTCAGATATGCCAAGCATGGCTGTCGGCGACTGGGTTGTTACCGATACTGAATATAATTTTTTACGCCTTTTAGAACCAAGCTCTGTATTTGAAAACATCGCTTCAAATATAGACACTGTGTTTTTAATGTGTGCATTAAACCAAGATTTCAATTTGGCGTTGATTAAACGTTATTTAGAACTGACTCACGACGCTCAAGCTGACGCTGTTGTTATTTTGACAAAAGCCGATACCTGTAGTGATGCGGCAGAAAAACGTGCCCAAGTAGAAAAGCTTGATCCGTTACTTATTGTAGAGACGGTTAATGCTTTAGACGCTGACAGCCTACAATGTTTATCACCCTTGCTTAAGAAAGGTAAAACCATTGCCTTACTTGGCGCAGTTGGTTCAGGTAAATCAGCATTGATCAATACGTTGATGCAAACCACAGCCGAAGGCAAAGCACAAAGAAACATTGGCGACTCTGGCGCATTAAAGATTATGCCTTCCGGTGCTATTTTGCTTGATACCGAGGGCATGCGTGAATTACAGCTTGCTGAATTTGATAGCAGTGCGATAGCAAACTTTGCCGACATCATTGCATTGGAAAAAGAATGTCGTTTCAGCGACTGCCATCACCAAGGCGAGCCTGGGTGCGCCATCAAAGGCGCCGTTGAGGCGAATCGTTTAGATGAGCAACGTGTGGCTGACTTTATGCTGCTTCGTAATGAAGATAGCGATGATGATCAAGTGACTAAATCTAAACCGCAAGAAAAGTTCTATCGCAGCGCACAATCCGATATACGCGCTCGAAAACACAGTTCTGCTGAGTAAAATTTAGAGCAAGCTAACACTAGCAAAACAGAAAGCGGACTATGTTTGATAGTCCGCTTTTTTATTGTAAAAAAACTTCCAAAAACAATAACCATGCCCTCCGCCCTTTACAGCAAGCCACTGAGTGTTTATAACAACCGCTCTATTCGTTTTTACTCCACTCTAACAGAGGCAGCTTTTCTGAATCTCCATGTCTAATATTTTAATGATTTATTCAACTACAGACGGTCACACGAAAAAGATAAGCCTGACAATACAAGACGTTATCGAGAGCCAAGGCCATATCGTGACTCTTTTACCAGTAGAAGAGGCAACGGCTGAAAGCCTAGCCAAACATGACAAGGTAGTCATTGGTGCCAGCATTCGCTACGGCAAACACCAGAAAGTTGTGATCGACTTTATCGAACAAAATAAAACTCAACTTGAAAGTAAGCCAAATGCTTTTTACACCGTGAACCTTGTGGCTCGTAAACCTGAGAAGTGCCAACCAGATACCAATCCGTACATTATTAAACTGTTGGCGCAACTTGATTGGAAGCCTAGTGTACAAGGTGTTTTTGCAGGGAAATTAAATTATCCGCAATACGGCTTTATCGATCGTAATATGATCCGCTTTATTATGTGGATGACCAAAGGACCGACCGATCCAAAAACCAATATGGAATTTACCAACTGGAATAGCGTGAACCTGTTTGCCCAATCCGTAAGCGATATGTAATACACCGATGGGGAACCATCTATAGTAAAGCGACAACACTGAACCACACTAAATTGCCAACTTATTCTATTTAGCGATTAGAAAAGGAAAAATGAAATGACTGATACGCTGTTGCTAACCTTTATTTTTTTGGTTGCTGGGGTCATTTCTGTTCCTATTGCATCACGGCTTGGACTGGGTTCTGTATTGGGTTATCTGCTCGCTGGGATTATTATCAGCCCAATACTAACATTATTAAAAGTCGACATTATTTCCATCCAACACTTTGCCGAGCTAGGTGTGGTGATGATGCTGTTTCTTGTTGGATTAGAACTAAACCCGAAAAAGCTCTGGGCACTAAAGTCCAAATTAATCGGCTTAGGGGGCGGACAGGTTGTGTTAACCGCCCTTTTAATTATGGCTATAGGAATGTTGCTAAACCAAGAATGGCGCACTAGCTTGGCCATTGGTTTGGTGCTAGCACTTTCTTCAACCGCCATCGTGATTCAAACCTTAACGGAAAAAGGTTTGATGACATCCGACGGTGGTCAATCGTCTTTTGCCGTGCTGCTCGCTCAAGACATTGTGGTTATTCCAATGTTGGCGTTTATCCCTCTACTTGCCACGCCTGAGTTAATTGAATCGCTCAATCATGCTGCGGATATGGCTCAGGCTGGGAGTCACTCAGCAACACTCGTTGACGAATTAGATGCATGGCAAACCGCCTTAGTGACCATAGGCGCAATCGCCACCGTGGTTTTAGGTGGCAGCTTCTTAGTAACGCCCATCTTTCGCTTTATTTCAGTCGCAGAATTGAGAGAGTTATTTACCGCGACCGCACTCATGTTTGTCATCGGCACCACGCTACTGATGTCTTTGGTTGGTTTGTCTCCTGCTTTGGGGGCGTTCTTAGCTGGTGTCGTTCTGGCCAATTCGCCCTATCGCCATGAGTTAGAAAGCGATATCGCGCCATTTAAAGGATTATTGCTCGGACTCTTCTTTATGACTGTCGGTGCAGGCATCAACTTCGCCCTATTGTTTAACAACTTTCTCTCTATCCTTGGCTTAACCATCGGATTAATCCTCCTAAAAGCCACGACGCTTCTCATATTAGGACGGATTTTCAATATTCGTGGGTCAAACAAATGGCTATTTGCACTAAGTCTTGCGCAAGCTGGGGAATTTGGCTTTGTACTGCTGTCATTTACCGTCAGTAATGCGGTGATATCGCAAGAGATTGCCGACCTTCTGCTACTGGTGGTGGCGTTATCTATGCTGCTAACCCCAGTGTTATTTATTATCTATGACCGCGTGATCGCCCCCCGTTATGCCACCGACCAATCTGGAAGTGCACACGACGATCTGCCTGAAGACAACAAAATCATCATTGCCGGTTCAGGACGAATGGGAAGCACGATAGATAACCTTTTACGTCTAGCTGGATACCATTCAACAGTTATTGATTTCAGTGTAAAACGTCTTAGAGCGCTAGAACGCTTTGGCGTAAAAAACTACTTTGGTGATGCTACTCGTCCGGATTTACTTAAAGCGGCGGGTATAGATGAAGCTTCGCTGCTGATTATCGCCATTGATAATCCAGAGCAAACCACCAAACTTGTCAAATATGTCAAAGAACATCACCCTGAACTGCATGTTATCGCGCGAGCATTCGACAATAACCACGTATACGATTTATGGGCCTCTGGATGCCGAGATATTATTCGAGAAAACTACGACAGTAGTCTACGTATGGGACGCTCTGCCTTTGAAGCACTAGGCATTTCTCACCATAAAGCGGAACAGATGATCGACGTGTTTAACCAGCACGATAAAGTGTCTATGGTCGAAGTAGCAGACGCTCATCAGATAGGCGTGCCTTTCCATGAAAACAGCGTCTTTATCGATCGCCTCAAAGCGTACCTTGAAGAGAAAAACCCACAGCTTCAAAAAGCCATGAAAGACATTCAAGATCAGGCCGATTAGTGCAACGTCACGCTACTTTGCAACTTAGCGAGTCGTTCATTCCATTTACCAGCATGGGAGCGCTCGCAAGCTTCTTCGCTATCAAAGCTCACCTGCTGACGAAGCTTGTTTAATGTGATTTTTGCAGCGCTTAACTCTTGATGAATAAGCGTATAAAAGTACTCGTCTTGCTTGGCTTCAATGGCTTTAGACAAAGACAAGTCCGTTTCGAACACACAAACGATTTTGAGTGAATTAGGAAACGCATTGTAATTAACAACATGCGTTAACCAAACAAAACCTTCCACAGAACCCAAAGCGGTTTCGCACACGTTAGTTAACGCTTCCCGAAGAGCATTATCAATTTTCTTATCGGACTTCTTCATAAAAACACATAGCTGGTTAAAGAGGCAGAAAGTGTAACCTGTTGCAGAATTACAACCAACCGTCTCCAGTTGTTCAATCATATGGGATAAAAATGCTTTTTTGGGCATTAAGCGTTTCTATCAACTATTCAGCCGAACCCCGATGCATTACACTATTTGGCATTATCTAAAACATCTTTCAAACATCTGATAAAAGCAGAAACTCATAAAAGCGCCTGCTTTTACTTTGATGCAAGACACCTAGTAAGGAATCACGCTGTGAAAAAAGTATTTATTGATGGCGAAACAGGCACTACTGGCCTTCAAGTAAAAGATCGTCTGATCAAGCACCCCGACATTGAAATCATCAGTATCGATCCCGATAAAAAACGTGATGTAGAAGAAAAACGTCGCTTGATGAAAGAAGCAGATGTAACCGTGCTTTGCCTGCCAGATGATGCCGCCAAAGACAGCGTTGTTTTAGCCAAAGAAGAAGGCTGCCGCATTTTAGACGCCAGCTCGGTTCACCGTGTTGCCGATGGTTGGGTATATGGTTTGCCTGAACTAGACATCACTCAACGCGATAAAATCAAAGAAGCGCAGTTTGTATCTAACCCTGGTTGTTATCCAACAGGGGCTATATTGTTGCTAAAGCCTTTGATTGAAGCTGGATTACTGTCTGCCTCTTATGATTATTCTATCAATGCGGTATCGGGTTACAGTGGTGGTGGTAACGCACTTATTGATCGCTATGAAAGCACTAACAACGCACCTATTTATGGGGCTTACGGCTTAAGTTTTAATCACAAACATTTAGCAGAAACGAAAAAATGGTCAGGCTTGGATAACGCACCGATTTTCGTCCCAAGCGTGGGTAACTTTCGCCAAGGCATGTTGACGTTTTTACCGATCAACTTAAAAGGCGACGTCACCATGGAACAATTGCAAGCTAAGTTGGCCGAAGTGTATGCCAATGACATGTTTGTTACCGTTAATGGCTTTAATGTGATTGCCGATAACGCTGCCCCATTCTTGACACCTCATGGTCTTGAAGACACCAACCAAATCGAGCTGTCCGTTCTAAGTGAACCTGGTAATAAGTCAGGTATACTGGTTGCAAAACTGGATAACCTTGGCAAAGGTGCATCTGGCGCTGCCGTACAAAACCTAAACATTATGTTAGGTTTTGACGAAGCAACCGCCGTGAATCTTCGCTAGTCTCCTTATCCCACCTTCTCTGTAAAAAGAAGGTGGGATTTGTGCTTTAGAGCATCCAATGAATAATAAAAACAATTCCCCACATGTTGCTGAAACAACACCAACGCCCTCATTGACATCCCCAAGCAAACCTAACTGGCCGCTTTATTTGATTTTAGCGATGACATTGGCCATTGGGGCTATTTCATACCAATTTCTTACGCTTCCCCAATCGTTAACTGCTGGGCTATTGTTCATTTGCATCGCTTTCTGGGCAACATCTTTGGTGCCTGCTTATTGGCCAGCTTTAGGCTTATTTGCTTTTGCGACAGCAACACAGCTAGCGCCCACACAAGTGATATTCGCCGGATTCCAGTCATCAACATTTTGGTTATTGTTCAGCGGTATGGTGTTTGGCGCAGCAATTAATCATACGGGAATCAGTTCTCGCGCAACTCGATTACTAATGCTTATTTTGGGCAATAGCTACCAGGGCACCATAATAAAAATTGCTTTGTTTGCGATGGCGTTGGCCTTTTTGATCCCTTCTGGTGTGAGTCGTATCGTACTCATTATCCCGATCATTGCCTCCTTAGCCGATCACTTTGGCTATGACCAAAACTCCAATGGTCGAAAAGGTATGTTATTAGCTGGGGCATTTGGAACCTTTTTACCAGCCTTTGCTATCCTGCCAGCAAATGCGCCTAACATGCTGCTCTCTGGTATGACGGAAGCCCTGTATAACACGCCTTTTTCTTATGGCGAATATCTACTTCTGCATTTTCCTGTCTTGGGGTTTGGTAAGTTAATCATGACCATTGGTGTTATCTTGTGGCTTTTTCCAGACAAAGCACCAAACCAAGCGATACAAGCAACCATAGAAAAATCCGCCATGACGAAAGTAGAAACGCGCTTATTAATTGTGCTTTGTGTTTGCTTTGCTTTCTGGTTTACCGACTCGCTGCATCATATTTCTGCAGGTTGGATTGGACTTATTGCGGCGTTAGTTTGCTTATGGCCAAGCCTTGGATTAACCGCAAAAAGCAGCATCGACAAAGATATTCAGTATGGCACCTTGTTATTCGCTGCTGGGATTATCGGTTTAAGTGCCATCATTGCTTATTCTGGATTGGGTACTATCTTGGTGAACTATTTAACCGAGGTGATTCCTTTCACCCAAGATTCACCTTTGATGAATTTAGGCTTGCTGACCTTTATTTCTACTTGCGTGTCAGTGGTAACAAATTTGGCTGGCGTACCCGCCATTATGACGCCAATGGCAGAGCATCTTGCTAACATTACTGGCTTGTCTAATAACGCCGTACTAATGACTCAAGTACTGGCGTTCTCCAACGTCTTATTGCCTTATCAAGCGCCACCTTTGATTACCGCAATAGCGCTTGGTAATTTATCGATCAGCGCTGTCACAAAAGTATGTTTGGCGACCTTTGTGCTAACAAGTGTTTTATTACTACCACTGAACTTCCTCTGGTGGCATATTCTGGGAATGTTTTAACTATCCCCGAACCGTTACTCGATGCAGTTTTCTCGGTTGATCACCATAATCCGTCACTGCAAAGTGCTGAGTCACTCGGTTGTCCCAAATGGCAACCGAGTCAGCTTGCCATCGAAATCGGACATGAAACTGAGGTTGTCGAGCAATAGCAAACAGTCGATCTAGCAAGGCTCGACTTTCCTTATCATCAAGACCAACAACCGAGCGCGTAAACTGCTCGTTGATAAACAAAACCGCTTCATTGGTCTCCGGATGACGAGTCACCATTGGACGAACGATAGGTGGATAAGCTTGAGATTTTTGTGCGACTCGACTTTTACCCGAATCATCTTGTTCATCGTATCGACTGCCTTCGAACGCGTGCAATCCATGAATAGCGTCCATAGAATCTAGCATATTTCGATCTTCTTTCGATAAACTCGCAAACACCGCCGCCATGTTAGACCAAATCGTATCACCACCTTCTTTTGGAACATATTGGGCATGCAATATTGAACATTTTGGTGGCGTTTCCTGCCATGTCATGTCCGTGTGCCAAAAACTTTCTCCCGGTGGGTTACCACGCGCGGTTTCAATAATGACGACTTGATCGTTTTCGGCCAAATGTGGGAAGAAAGGATGCGCAGGCTCTAGTTCACCAAACATTCGACCTAAGGCAAGATGCTGTTCTGGAGACAGACATTGATCACGAAAGAACAACACTTTATGGGTCAAAAATGCTTGATAAATGTCCCCAACAGTTTGTGACGTTAACGCGGACAAATCTATGCCATCAACTTGAGCGCCAAGCACGTCAGCCAAAGGGTGAACAATCATAATAAAATGTCCTCTCTCTATTATTTGAATAAAACTAATACGCTCTGCGATACTAAAAAAATTCACCGACTGTCTTGCCAATAAAGCAAGTTTTACCAGCTTTTTCAGCTAAAATATCGTACTATGCCCGTTAAATCACTCTTGACCCAGCATTCTAATTATTGATTCCTATGATACGACTTTCCAATATCCAACTTCCTCTTGATCACGACGCTAGCGCAGTAGAAAACGCGATTTTATCCATGCTTGATATTCCAGCGGAGAAACTCGTTAGTTTTAACGTCTTTCGCCGCGGCTACGATGCGCGCAAAAAAACCAACATCATGCTGATCTACACCTTGGATGTTGAAACGACGTGCAACGATGACTTACTTAGCCAATTCGCGGATCACCAACAAGTCAAAGAAACACCCGACCTAGACTATCATCAAGTCGCACAAGCACCAGCAACACTAACCGAGCGCCCTATCGTCATTGGATTTGGCCCTTGTGGTTTATTAGCGGCTTTAGTTTTAGCGCAAATGGGCTACAAGCCAATCGTTCTGGAACGCGGTAAAGAAGTACGCGAACGCACCAAAGACACCTTTGGTTTCTGGCGTAAAAAAATTCTGAACACCGAATCTAACGTACAGTTCGGTGAAGGCGGCGCAGGGACCTTCTCTGACGGTAAACTTTATAGTCAGGTTAAAGACCCTAAACAATACAGCCGTAAAGTACTAAACGAATTTGTGGCTGCTGGCGCGCCAGATGAAATCCTCTTCGTCAGCAAGCCTCACATAGGCACCTTCAAACTGGTTGCCATGGTTGAAAAAATGCGCGCGCAAATTATTGAGCTGGGTGGCGAAATTCGTTTCAGCTGTCGCGTAGATGATTTGCACATTGAAGACGGCCAAGTCACTGGCGTTACACTTGCCGATGGCGAACAACTGCATTCTAAACACATCGCTATTGCTATTGGCCACAGTGCTCGTGACACCTTCGAGATGCTGCACAACAAAGGCGTATACATCGAAGCCAAACCTTTCTCGGTGGGGTTTCGTATTGAGCACGAGCAATCGTCAATTGATAAAGCCCGTTTTGGCCCAAATGCAGGCAACGAAATTCTTGGCGCGGCGGATTACAAACTGGTTCACCACTGTAAAAATGGTCGTTCTGTTTACAGCTTCTGCATGTGTCCTGGTGGCACCGTGGTTGCCGCTACATCGGAAGAAAACCGTGTTGTGACCAATGGTATGAGCCAATATTCCCGAAATGAACGTAACGCCAACAGCGCTATCGTAGTGGGGATTGATCCATCCGATTACCCGGGTGGCCCGCTTGCAGGAATCGAATTCCAACGCAAGCTAGAAAGCCTTGCTTATGAATTGGGTGGCAGCAACTACGATGCGCCAGCACAAACCGTCGGTGCCTTTTTGCGTAACGAAACACCTGAAAAACTCGGTACAGTTGAGCCTTCTTTCAAACCGGGTATTAAACTTACTAACCTAGCCGATGCCTTGCCAGATTTTTGTATTGAAGCGATTCGCGAAGCCATTCCGGCTTTTAATAAGAAAATCCGAGGCTTTGCCTTCGACGACGCTCTACTTACTGGTGTAGAAACACGCACTTCGGCACCTATCAACATCAAACGCGAAAACGACAGCCTTGAAAGCATCAACACCAAAGGCTTATTCCCAGCGGGTGAAGGTGCAGGCTACGCAGGCGGCATCATGTCAGCGGCCATTGACGGCATCAAAATCGCCGAAGCCATGGCATTGAGCATTAACGCCAAAAGCGCTCAGTAATTTTTTGCAGACATAGATGGCTATGTTGGTAACCTTTCAGAACAAGAAGCACAATGAGCATTCCAAAGGCTCATTGTGCTTCTTTATAAAACAACCCAAGCCTGGTGTTTTGAGTTCGATTACGCTGACCTAATACAAAAACAGTCAGCAACAAAGCAAGAAACTCGGTGCTCGCAGCGGCATACCAAATTCCCCATTCGGAAAAGAAATACGGTAAAATGAAAATCAACGGCAGAGAAAAGACATAGGTTTTCATGATGCCAAGGATACCTGCTCTTTTCGCATCGCCAATGGCTTGAAAAAACATGCTAATCATCATTTGCGGGCCGACTAGGAAAAGCGCTAGTGTAGAAAGCGGTAAGATTCGAACAACCTCACTGATAACCGCCTGATCACTAACAAACAAGGCTCCCAAATCACTTCTAAAAACAAACGCAATAAGCTGTAACAGCAGGCAATAAACAAAGGCAACAGTCAAAGCAATTCGGATGCTGGTATTTACTCTACCTAGCGAATTGGCTCCAAAGTTATTACCCACAATCGCCTGAAAAGCCATACTAAGCCCAAGTAGAGGCAAGAAAATAAACGTCATTAAACGCGTAACAATGCCATAAGCGCCCACTGTCGTTGCATAATTAGCAGCATCCCATATTTGTAAGTTGTATAAAATAGCCCCAGACGTTAATGCCAAGCCAATATAATTTAAACTCGATGGCGCACCTAAAGACAAAAATGTCAGCCAGTGCTGTCGGGATTTTGAAAACAGAATCACCTGAAGGTTCAGCTCGTTTTTCTGAGATTTACGGTAGAAAAAAATGATAATCAAAGAAACAGCTTGTGCGAAGACAGTCCCATAAGCTGAACCTTCCACCCCCCAGTTCAGTCTAACAATCAGTAGGTAATTGAAAATCCCATTTAATAATACGGACAAAAGAGAAACTGATGCCATGAAAGAAACACGCCCTTCGCAGCGTAAACTATCGCCATTGATGGCCAAAATAAAGATCAGAGGGGAGCAAAAAACCAAGATGGATATGTAGCGATAACTCATATCGGCAATCAAATTGGAGCCATTGCTGACAGCATCTGTCAATGCGTGTCCACCTAGCAGAAATAACCCAATCAACACCAAACAAACCAATAAAGACAAGCTAATTGCTTGAGAAAAAACGTCTACGGCACTGGAGCTATTTCCCGCACCCAACTGCCGTGCCATCAAACTGGCAAAACCATTCGATACGAGCGTTGATAAAGCAACAATCAGAATAAAAGCAGGAAACATAGAAGTAACCGCAGTCAGAGCATCCGCACCTACAAACAAACCGAGAAAGTATGCATCTACCAGCGCAAACGAACCGTTCACCATCATAATTAAAATAATCGGCGCGGCCGTTTTTAGAAAAACAAACGATAAAGGCTTATTTAGAAACGTATTGTTTTTATGTGATTCTGTCGTCATTAGAAATATGTCCCGCTATATCACCACAAGCAAAAGGTATTTAGAGTATGAGCTACCATCATAGGCTATGAGGATATTATTCTAAGCAAGAAACGAACGGGAGCTTTTATCGTGAGAAGTATCAAAAATAGCAATTTCTGTTACTTAAGCTCTATGGCTGATCCCTCTCATAGCTGCTAATGTAGTAACCACATTCCCTATTCATGAGTTGTTTTATGTGGCTAGAAGCATCCAGTACTCTTGAGTTCAACATTGAAACACCTTCTCCTTTTGTGCTTATGTTGCGCCCCCGTAGTGGTATGCAACAATGGATCGCACGAGAAGAATATGTCTTGTCTCCCAGTGTGCAGGCGGTGGAATTTACTGATTCCTTTGGTAACTTATGTCAGCGATTAGTTGCCCCTGCAGGGCATTTTTCAATACGAATTTCTGTGGTGATAGAAACCGCTAATGCATCAGATTCTGCCCCTGGCGCGCCCTTTGTCGACATTCAACAGTTACCAGACGAAACCTTACCTTTCTTGCACCCCAGCCGCTATTGCGACTCAGATCATTTTACTGATATGGCCTCATCCATCGTTACTGGTTTAACGCCAGGTTATGACCAATGCAGCGCTATCGTCGATTATATCCGCCAAAATATTCAGTACACACCAGGTGAAGGTGAACAAAACCTGAGTGCCTCTGAATTAAATGAATTAGGCCGTGGTGTTTGTCGAGATATGGCGCATTTAGGCATTGCTTGTTGTCGGGCTCTTGCCATTCCTGCACGCATGGTAGTCGGTTATCTCGAAGGCTTAGAGCCGATGGATTTGCATGCGTGGTTCGAAGCCTACGTTGGCAATCGTTGGTACACATTCGATCCGACGCAGGCCGATTTAGAAGGTGGTCGTGTTGCTATTGCCTTCGGGCGAGACGCTGCGGATGTTGCCATCTACACCCAATTTGGCCCACCAGTAGAACTGCTCAATCTCGACGTTAAGGTCCAAGAAACCCAAGGACCTACGCCATAAAGCAGCACTTCTTAGGAAGCAACACAATGAATGATGCGATTAGACAATCTCAAATTGAATAATAGCATCACCTTGATTGATAACTCGATTCACGCCTAAAGACTCAGCGGCAGGTACTAATCCATTTAAGGTTCCGGTAATAAAAAAGTAGTCTTTATTGCCATAGCCTCGTTGAATACACTGAAGTATCCCTTTCTTCACCACGTCTTTCTTTGCCTCTACAAGTTGGTTTAATTCAGCTGAGAAGCTATAACTTTGATTGCCGCCTTCAAAAAGTATCTCACCAGCTACTGGCTTTTGAGAGACAAAAACACCGTAGTTAAAGTAAAAATCGCATGCGGAATGGTTACTTGAATGAATCTCTGCACGAATCAATTCTACAGCCGCAAAAGGGGCCAATTCATCAACCAACTCACCCACTGGATCTGTGGTGCTTGGCACAGTTAATTGAAAGCACACTTCTAATTCAGTACCGCGAAATGCTTGATTTGATATGGTGTCGCCAAGATTAGCGAATACTTGGAAGTCAAAAATAGGCGAAAGAATAATCACACCATCTTTATCGACAATTTTCCAACCAGCAATTGTTGCACCCTTCTCGACTAGCTCAGTGATCAAAGCGTCTTGCGCTGAACAAACAGCGTTGAAACTGTCAGTTAACGATAATGACGCCTCATACTTAAATCCTTTTACTACCTGAGAATACTCTTCGAAAACCATAGCCTGACAACCCTTAAAAAAATAATAATTGGAGCATGAATAAAAACCTGATCATATACCAACTTAAACAACATATGACCACAATGCTATAAAAGCCAACGCAAATGCTTCATCTTAATTTTGTTTCATTATCATTTAATCTGTATCATGAGCCCACTTTAACCCATCCCATGAAAAGGAACTTCCAGTGAAAAAAATACTTGCCGTGCTCGTTTTCACGCTTGTTGCTGTATGCTTAGTTGCCCCTAAATTTATTGCACCCAAGCATCAAGAAAAAGTTGTAGAACTGATATCAAATATCAATAAAGCACCAGGCTACACTGCAAATATTGTGTCTACCAATTCAGTCTGGTTCGGCTCTGAAAATAAAGTACTTGTTACCTTTGACGCGACTCAATTCGATCCTACCATTCAGGATGGGGCTATTGAAGCTGAGATCACTATTGATACGCACTATGGTCCTTTGTTGTTTTCAAGCCAAGGTTTGTTTGGTTTGTATAAAACTGATATTCGTTTCGCTGGTGATAATCTGCGTGACTACGTTGATTGGGATGAAGATCAGCCTTTCTATGAGCTTTCTGTTCTTGGCGGCTTTACTGATAATTTCAAAATCGCGGATACAATTCCTGAGTTTACTAACCCAGCCGATACGATTCAATTCAGTGGTTATGCTGGCCAAGGTCAAATGTCAGACCAAGGATTCATCTACCAAGGCAATTTAAATCAAATGGATGTAGTAGACGGCTACACACCAATTAAAGCGGAAGGGTTTTCGATTTCTATTGAGCTAAATGCGGATCTCGCTTCCATTATGCAAGGTGGTTTTTACGACAGTACAACTGACCTAAGCCTTGAAAAGCTTAATGTAGGTGGCGACACGGAATTTTCAGGTCTCAACATTGAAGCGACTTCTAGTTTGGATCAAGAAACTCAGTTAGGAAATATTCAAGTAGCCTATCTAATTAAAAATGCCATGATTGGAACCTTCACCGCGAGTGATCTTTCTTTTGTCACTGAGCTAACAAAACTCAGTAACAAGTTCTTTATGGATTACAAAAAGTTCTCTGATGATGTGCTAGCAGAATCGCCTACTTCTGACACTTCCAGCGACGCGCTGTTTGCCTTTATGCAAAACAATATTGGTGAGTTATTGGCCGCGAAACCTGAATTCAACATCACAGACTTCAGCGGTACTTTTCCTAAAGGTAGCTTTAATGCGACACTGACAAGTAAACTCGCTGATATTGAAACACCAACCATTGATGAGTTATTAATTCCTGAGTTTTGGCTATACAACGCTGTTGTGACAGCTAATATCGAAGCGGATGAGCCTTTAATTCGTGACTTCGCAGAGCAATTTATTGCCAGCAAAATGCGTGCTCCAGTGACGGCCCCTGAAGTAAAACAACAAGCATTAATGATTATTAACAGCTTTGTTCAACAAGGCTTGATTCAGCTTGATGATGACAAATATAAAAGCGAAATAACCATCGAAGATGGCCAAGGCAAGATCTACGATTCGGCATTTCCTTTAATGTAAGTTACGTATTTAAAAATAGCCAAATTACAAACTAAAAAGGCGCGTCTTAAATTCTGTGCAAACAGAAATAAGACGAGCCTTTTTTAGTCTATTAAAGCAATTTAGTTACTAGCGAAAGTCTCGCCATTATATTGAGTCACTAAACAGTCTTTGCCTTTTTCCTTGAGCATTTTACAAAAGTCAGAACTGAAGGATTTATTCAAAAATGGACCCACTTTAAGCTGATACATAGTGCGTCCATTTACTTCCTTTTGGTTAACCAAGGGCACTAAACCATCAAAATACGTTGGGTAGCTTTTCAACAATACATTCCAACCACGAATGGCTTCATCACGATTAGCATAAGAAGCGACTTGAACACCATAGTCTTGTTGTTTTGCAGTTGCTTGTGGATCAGACATGGTAGGTGAAGACATAGCTGGGGCAGCAACAACCGGAGGTGCCGCTTTATCCATCTCTATGTTTTCTTCTGCGCTAACAGCCATAGAGTCTGAATTATCAGTTTGTCCCTCAATAGGCGCTTGCATAACTGCTGGTGCGACATTCACTGCAGCCATACTTTCGTCAGCTATCAAGTTATTCTCCACCCTATCATCTGACATTGATTCAGGTGCGACAGGCGATGCCTTGCCTTGTTTTAGTGCCGCCACTTCCGCTTCTAGCTCATCAATACGATCTAACTTCGATTGCACTGCTTGCCATTGCTCATCATGAGTACGAACTTTAGTTTGCAAATCTTCGTAGGTCATAAAGGTATTTTTATCACCAACCGATGAACAAGCAGCTAATGATAATCCAGCCATCACCACAATCAGTTTTTTGGACATTCCCATTCTTTTATTCTCCATGTACATCATTAAATCTTACGGCTCACTATTAAACACCGATTTAGGCGGCTCTCTATGAAGCAAATAGCGAGTACTGTCCCCACAAAATTAAGGCATAACGAGCTGCTTTGCCAATCAAAACCAAAGGTAAAAAATACCAAATAGGTGTGCGTAACACTCCTGATACTAAAGCAATCCCGTCGCCGACAACAGGTAACCAAGTAAATAATAAGCTCCAGACGCCGTATTTATTAAAAAAACGCTCTGCTTTTTGTCGCGTTTTAGGGGTCACTGGAAACCATTTTTTGTGCTCAAAACGCACCAAATATAAGCCCAGAAACCAATTTGTTAAACCACCAAGCGTATTCCCCAAACTTGCCCAAAGCCATAGATAGAATACTGACAAATTGACGTCATTTGCATAGTAAAGCAACAAGCCTTCCGACCCCAAAGGCAAGACAGTAGCAGACAAAAAAGAAACCAAAAATATGAACAAATAATCTAACACTGTTTCTCTCTATCTACTTTTATTAAGTTACTCGTTAAATACAAAAACATTGATTCAGCTCAATTTTATCTACTAGGCAATGTATAAAAAAACACTTACTCTAGAGAGTATGGCCATTTTCTATAAACATCAGCTATTTAAATAGCTCCATGTACTAATTCTCAAAAGTCTCATGTCGAAAGACTAATAACCTATCCCAATCTAACGGAGCTGGCATGCTGGATCGCATTAACGATATAAAAATTCGCTACAAGTTATGGGCTATTATCGGACTTATGTCCATGGGAACAGCGGCACTGATTCTAGTCTCCCTTTCTTCGCTATTTAACAGCCACGTAGACGCTCGAAAAGATAGAACGCAAGATATTTTAGATATCGTCAACACCACACTATCTCCTATTTATAGAAAACAAACCAATGGTGAAATAACCGCTGAAGAAGCCAAACAACAAGCTATTTCACTACTGTCTGAATTCCGTTATGGTGATCAACAGAGCCTATGGATCATCAATAAAAACAGTCGAGCTTTACTCAATTCTCCAGCGACTTATCGTAGCAGCACATCGCCCTCTTCGCTCATTGATGAACTAAACAAAGCGCAGGCATCGACTTCTAAAAAGAATTATCAAACTATCGAATTTGAGTATCAAGGTAATGATGGCAAAGTTCATCGAATGATTGCCAGCGCATCTACATTCAGCCCTTGGAACCTGACCATTATCGCTACCGCGTCTATGGATGCCGTGATCAGCTTCTTCTTAAAAGCGCTAATAGATTATGCCATTGTTGTGGGTCTATTGACCGTATTGGTCGGCGGGACCGCTTTGTATATTATCCATTTGGTAACAAGTCGTGTGACCTCTCTATGCAAAACAATGACATCCGTACAACACTCAGGCGATCTTACACAGCGTGTTGAGTTTACTGGTCAAGACGAAATGGGCGAAATGGCACGAGCATTTAACAGTATGATGAATGACTTTCAGTCCATCGTGCGCAATGTTAGCCATTCCAGCGAGACCTTAGACAGCATTGTTGGCCAAACGAATAATTCGACCACTAAAACAGCTCAAGGTGTCGCCAGACAATTATCCAACACAGGCAAAGCAACAGAGCTGATGCAAAGTGTAATGACCTCGGTTGAAGATACCCTTGCCATTGCCGAACAAGCCAATAACACAACACAAGAGCTTGGCCAGCACTCCAAACAAGGCCTTGGCGTCATGGATAAAGCCAATCAAGATATTCAGCAGCTTTCTATTGAAGTTGGCGATGCCGCGAAACAAATTCAGCAATTACGCGAAGACGTAACTCATATTAATGATCGATTAGGCATCATTGCCGAAGTGGCAGATCAGACAAACCTGCTAGCACTAAACGCAGCCATTGAAGCCGCTCGCGCTGGCGAACAAGGCCGAGGTTTTGCGGTTGTTGCTGACGAAGTTCGTCAACTTGCCCAGCGCTCACAACTTGCAGCGACAGAAATTGGCGGTTTAATCGATCAATTGACTCTGCAAACACTAAATACTGTTGAAGTGATGGAGTCCGCCAGAAGTACAGCGAACCAAGGTGCTGAACAAACTTCACAGGCAGGACAAGCCTTTACTCAAATAGCTAATGGCGTACTTTCTATTTCTAAGTTGAACAGCAGTATTAGCAAAGCCGCTGATCGACAATTTGAGTCTTCACAAACCGTCAATAAGACACTCGAAAGCATTGCGAGCATTTGTGAAGAAACCAATCACAATTCCACAGACATTCAAACATCGGTAAACAATCTACAAGATTGCGCCAGCCAATTACGTCAATTGGTTCACCAGTACAGTACTTAATTTTTTTACTATATAGAAAGAGGTGATGACCTTAAAAACTCATGACCTCTTTTTCTTTCTTCTAAAACTTATCCTTGCGTCATAAAACATTAAACAACGCACCTTAAACTGCACTTAAGCCCGATTTTATGCTCAAACATTGTGCATAAATGCCTGACTTGATTGAAATCTCGACATTTAAAAAAATTAAGTGAAAAAGAAGCTTCTTTACTGCTTTAACTTCTTGGTGAGTCACATTATGTTTGGGTATAGTGGTTTTAGACTTAATTAGTACTATAGTACGAACTGAGCTTTAGGCCTAAACAACAGAGTTTTATAAAGGATCGAACATGGCGTCTGATACGCAAGATAAGCTAGATTCTCTTTATCAACATATCCAAGCGGTCATACTGACCCGCCAGCACCCAGTAACAGGGCTTTTTCCTGCTAGCACAAGCATTAATAACCACGGTAACTACACCGATGCTTGGGTGCGAGATAATGTCTACAGTATTCAAGCCGTTTGGGCCTTACATCTGGCCTATAAACGAGCGTCCAATCCACAAAAACGCGCCAATGAACTTGAGTTCGCCTGCATAAAAATGATGCGCGGCTTACTGTTCGCTATGATGCGCCAATCCCATAAAGTGGAAGCCTTCAAGCACAGCCTAGACCCAAAAGACGCACTGCACGCCAAATACGATACCAAAACCGGTTTAGAAGCCGTCGCTGATGATGCCTGGGGCCATTTACAAATTGATGCCACCAGCTTTTATTTGCTGATGTTGGCTCAAATGACTAAAGCGGGCAGCAAGCTGATTTTTTCTCGAGATGAATTCAACTTCATCCAAAACCTTATTTATTATATTTCTCGTACTTATCGCACCCCAGATTACGGTATTTGGGAGCGTGGTAATAAGGTAAATAATGGCAAGGCTGAAATAAACGCCAGCTCTGTAGGTATGGCAAAAGCCGCCATGGAAGCCATGGATGGATTAAATTTATTTGGTGAAGAAGGCCCTGAATGGGCGGTCGTGCATTCCTTTGCGGATGCGGTTGCTCGAGCAGGATCGGTATTACAATCCTTATTACCTAAAGAATCTCGCTCCAAAGAAGTCGACAGCGCCATTCTTAGTATCATTGGCTTCCCTGCCTTTGCAGTGAACGATGAAAAATTAACACGTCGCACACGTAAAGAAATCATTAGCAAACTGGGTGGCGAATATGGCTGTAAGCGCTTTCTTTTAGATGGTCACCAATCTGAACTGGAAGACCAGAGTCGAATTTATTACGAATACGATGAGCTGATTAACTTTGAACACATAGAGTCCGAATGGCCGCTATTTTTCACTTATCTTTATATCGACCGCTTATTTGCCCGAGACTGGGAAAGTGCCAACTTCTACCGCCATAAACTCGAATCGTTGATGGTCGAAAAAGACGGTCAAATGCTGTTGCCAGAACTCTATTATGTGCCGCAAGAAAATATTCTCGCGGAGAAAGAAAAACCGGGCTCTCAAAAACGTGTGCCTAACGACAATCTACCTTTGGTTTGGGCGCAAAGTCTGTTTTTAGTCGGCAAAATGCTCGATGAGGAACTCATAACGACTGACGATCTAGATCCACTTGGTTTGCATCGTATTCAGCACAGACCAAACAAAGTCACCACTTCGATGGTTATCTTGGCACAAAATGACAAGGTCAAACAAAAACTAATAAATGCTGGTTGCCTTTGCCAAACCCTAGAGGACATTGCGCCACTTAAAGCCATTAGTGCTGACCAATTGGTTCAAACCTACCGTCATCTTGGCGCCTCTGAAACATTGGGTCTAAAAGGTCGTCCAAATCGAGCTTTAAATAGCTTGGCTACCTCTCAGGCGTTTAGCATCAATGACGAAAGTTATTTGTGTTTATCTTGGATTCAAAACGAAGACAAAGACTACAGAAAAATTGACCCTAGCCTATTCCAAGCACACATTCGTAACGAATTAAAAACCATCGCTGACCATTGGTACTATCAAGCGAATGCTGTTTTCAGCATACTTATTGATGAAGCCATGAGCGAAATGAAAGGCAGTGACGAATTATTTGAATTTATTCGCTTATTGCAAAAACGGGAACATGAAGAATTCCGCGTCATTCCTCAATCAGCTAAAAATGCCTTCAAGTCAGGTAATAGACGCGCCATTATCATTAGCTCGCTTGACCATAAACAGTTAGAAACAAATTTCCCTGTTCACGATACACTTTGGCCTTTAGCTGACAAACCAAAGCCCTACGATGTTGCTGCTATAAAGACAGCCGATACTGATGATTTGCTTGCTCGCCTAGTAGATCAACCAAGCTTAGACGAAGCGGTCGATTGCTTGATGGAGCTTGGGGGACGCCGTGCATTGATGAACACCATACCAGATTCAACGCCCGCTATTACCGCTTATAAAGTATTGAACAGTGTCTATCTGCAAGCACTAATATCAGAGAACTGGCGCCCAGCTCGACAGATGTATTCTCTTATTTTGAAACCATCAACCGATCTAGCAACCTATATTGCCGACATTACGGTTCGACAGCGTTTATTAGTCATTGGTGAAACACCCGAAACAGAAGTCGATATTCATTCGCCTCTGCACCAAGATGCCATTTTGGACATGCTAAGAAGTGTTTCCTCTTCGCCAATCGGCTTGGTCATTTGCCACGAGTTAATAGCGATTGCAGGCACTTTAATTAAAGTACATCCGGAGTTTTTCTCTGGCGTGCGTACTATTCGTGTTCATAACTTGGCTATGCTTTGCGCTCGACAGTTTGATCCTGAAGACGACGCGCCAGTTTTTGACACATTATCTAAGGTCTCCCCTAGCGAGCTTTACGAAGCACTAACTCAAGTGTTACAACAGAAGCACGATGAGTACGCCCATGTGGCGAACAACATGCGCTATCACAACAGTACTGATGCACAAAGCAAGATGAAAGACGTCGACTGGTTTGACTGGCGTTCTGAGCAAGGTATGATCACTAAGCTACCTGAGTCTATGTTATTGCAGTTATGGGGAAGCTTAAGCCATGCAAATACCATTGTATTTGGTGATTCGCAGAGCAATACCGCGTTAGATTGTAAACGCGCTCTTAGCTCAATGACACCAGGCGAAGATACCTTTGCTCTGCTGATCGAGACCTTAACATCAGACATTCATCCTAGCTGGTACAAGAGCCTAATTTTTGAGGGCTTATATGCCTTCATACAGTTTTGCCAGCAACATAAAAACTGCAAATTTGAGCAAGAAATTAACTTGCCAGTGTTAGTTACTCAAGCCGCTTTGGATCATGCTAAGCAACATCAAGCAGAACATCCAGAAGACAGTAGAGCAGAAGCGGCATTGGATGAATTTGCACAAATAACACCAAACAAAGTAAACCAATATTTGCGTTGGGCAGTGAGCAAACTTCACAGTCATCAGCACCAACACTCATCGAGTTAACACGCTCACTCTTGCTGGAGAAGTGAATGGATTTAATAAAAAACGCCCTAATTAATGATGTGCTGAGTGCACATTGTTCAGACCCATTTGGCTGTTTAGGACTACAAGTATCTCCTTCTAAAAAAGGTTTATCGTTACTGGTTTGGCAACCAGAAGCCATTTCTATTCGTGTATTAGCCATAGACTCAGATAAAGAACTCGCCACAATGAGCGAGACCAATGACAAAGGCCTGTTTCACGCTGAATGGCCAAAAGAAAATACGCGCTTTCATTATCGCCTTGAAATTACTTATAAAGACAAAAGCACGTATACAATGGTTGATCCCTATCAATTTCCTAATACGACTTTTGTCGACCCTGAGCACCATCAAGCGAGTCAATACAAAAGCCAAGGAGCGATTCGTGCTGCTGCCAAGGTAAATGATCAACTCACTATTCAAGGCACACGCTTTGCCGTTTATGCACCAGCCGCTCGTTCCATCTCTGTGGTTGGCGACTTCAATGCTTGGGATGGTCGTATTCATCCTATGTCGAGTAATGGTGATGGCATTTGGCGATTGTTTATTCCAGATGTTAATCACGGTGCTCGTTATAAGTTCGAGATTCGCGCGAAATCCGGCGACATTCTTCCTCATCGTAGCGATCCCTACGCGCAGCGTATTGAACAATATCCGTCCTTTGCCAGCGTAACCTGCTTTGATAATAAACACGCTTGGCAAGATGACACTTGGGTTAATCGCCCTATCGAAGACATTTATGAAAAACCCATGAGCATTTATGAATTGCACATCGGCTCATGGCGTCGCAAAGGTGATAATCAGCCGCTAACCTATCTGGAAATAAAAGATCAGCTGGTTCCATATATCCAAGAAATGGGCTACACGCACGTTGAGTTATTGCCTATTACCGAATATCCATTCGATGGATCTTGGGGTTATCAGCCTGTTGGTTTGTATGCGGTAACCTCTCGATTCGGTACGCCTGAAGATTTCAAAGCCCTCGTGGATGCGCTTCACCAAGCCAATATCGGCGTGATTATGGATTGGGTTCCAGCACATTTCCCTGCAGACAGTCATGGCTTGGCGAACTTCGATGGTTCCAAGCAATACGAATACCCAGATCCTAAAAAAGGCTGGCATCCAGAATGGAATTCGTTGATCTACGATTTTGGTAAAGAACACGTTGTAAATTACCTAATCAGTAATGCCGTTTATTGGCTAGAAGAATTCCATATCGATGGATTGCGCGTTGATGCCGTGGCCTCTATGTTGTATCTGGATTATTCCCGTGAAGACGGCGAATGGATTCCCAACAAAGACGGCGGCAATCACAACTACGAAGCCATTGATTTCTTACGCCGTTTAAACGAAACCGTGTATCTGAATCATCCGCGCTGCTTTACTGTCGCGGAAGAATCTACTGCGTTTCCAGGCGTATCTAAACCAACTTACATGAATGGTCTGGGCTTTGGTTTCAAATGGAACATGGGCTGGATGAATGATTCTCTGGATTACATAAAAAAAGACCCAATTTATCGCCAACATCATCAAGGCGAGCTTAGTTTTAGCATGGTTTATGCTTTTGATGAGCAATTTGTACTACCAATTTCTCACGATGAAGTGGTACACGGTAAAGGCTCAATGATCACAAAAATGCCTGGGGATGCTTGGCAGAAATTCGCCAATCTGCGCGCATTTTCGGCTTACATGTATTTCCATCCAGGTAAGAAGCTGAACTTTATGGGCAACGAGTTTGCTCAAGGTCAAGAGTGGAGTCATGAGCGCTCTTTGGATTGGCACTTGTTAGACACGGATTACCATAAGGCCCAGCAATCTCTGTCCAAAGACT
The DNA here is from genome assembly GCF_057180105.1 of Marinomonas sp. ATLA20. Classification (NCBI taxonomy): domain Bacteria; kingdom Pseudomonadati; phylum Pseudomonadota; class Gammaproteobacteria; order Oceanospirillales; family Oceanospirillaceae; genus Marinomonas; species Marinomonas sp. ATLA20. Next base: position 142,321 of record NZ_JBXUKU010000003.1, on the reverse strand, counting down.
TAAACCATCTATATAAAAACGAAGCGAGTTTGCAGTTTGATCATTCTTATCTAGGCTTTGAATGGATCAGCTACGACGACAGCGCCAACAGCATCTTAGCCTTTGCCCGCAAAGCAAAAAACAGTGATGAACACACTGTGGCTGTGATTAACTTCACCCCAACCCCCCATGGCAACTACCGTATTGGTGTGCCCAAATCAGGCCGCTACCAAGTCGTCATGGATACGGATGAGACAAGCTACACTGGCAGTGGCTTCGCTAAAAGCAAAGAATACGATACACAGGCTATTGTCAGTCATGGCCGCGACCAAAGCATTGAGCTGCAAGTGCCACCACTGGCTGGTGTTTTGTTAAAATGGCTAAGCGAGTCTTAGCCTTAAGTTCAAACCTAAATATCAGCACAAGCAAAGCAACAGTTCGACCACAGCATCTAGAGGTATTCATGAACCAAACGCAACACGTTTCCAATGGCTCTCCTTTTCCTCTAGGTGCTACCGTCACCAAAGACGGTGTTAACTTTGCCGTGGTTGCTGAAGATGCCATCCAGTTAAATTTGTGTTTGTTTGATAACGAAGGCAATGAACAGGAACCAATACCTTTTATTAATAAAAATAAAGGGATTTGGTATATGGAAGTGCTCGGTTTAACAGAAGGCCAGCATTACGGATTACGGGCAGAAGGCGAATTCAAACCTGAACTGAAACAACTCTACAATAAGCAAAAGCTGCTGATTGACCCTTATGCAAAAGAACTAAGCGCCAAACTGGTTTGGCACGAAGATCAAGCCGCGATCACCAAAGAAGGCCAAGCACACCAAACCGATTCCGCATATTGTGTGCCTAAATCGATTGTTCGCACTATCGAAGCAAAGTCAGGTCGTCCTGAAAGAATAAAAGTCACCCCTTCAAGTCGTGCTTTATATGAATTGCACGTTAAAGGCTTCAGTAAAAACCTGCCCATTGAACGCGAGCTGCAAGGTACTTATCTTGGTGTTATATCTTCCGCTGGCATTGAACATTTAAAAAGCCTAAACATCACCACAATCCAGTTAATGCCTTGCTTCAGTTTCATGACAGAACGTCATTTAGAGCAATTAGAACTCAACAATTATTGGGGTTATAACCCGATTAGCTTTTTTGCAGTAGAGCCCTCTTACGCCATAAAAGACGCGATTGTTGAGTTTCAACAAATGGTAGATGGATTACGCCAAGCAGGTTTTGAAGTGATTTTAGACGTGGTGTATAACCACACTGCTGAAAGTGAAGTAGACCAATCCAGCGTGTGTTACCGAGGCTTAGACAATGCACGCTACTATCGCCACCAAGATGGCCAATATTTGAATTACACGGGCTGTGGTAACTGTATCGATACCTATAGCCCCACCAGCATTCGTCTTATCTGCGACAGTATGCGTTATTGGGTCGATGTCATGGGTGTAGATGGTTTTCGCTTTGATCTAGGTGTCGATCTTGGTCGAACTGATCACGATTTCACGGCAAAAGCACCGTTATTACAAGCCATTCTCCAAGATCCTGTTTTAAGCGAAACCTGCCTTGTCATGGAACCTTGGGATATTGGTCCAAACGGCTATCAAGTCGGGCAATTTCCCAGAGGCTTTCTCGAATGCAACGACCAATACCGAGATACCATTCGTCGTTTCTGGCGCGGTGATGGCGCTCAAGTACCTGAATTCGCAACTCGCCTTATGGGATCAAGAGATTTTTTCCATAAAGGGCAAAAGAGCGCACTTAATTCGGTAAATTACATCACCTATCATGATGGTTACACTATGAAGGACTTGGTGTCTTATCACCAACGCCATAACCTTGCCAACATGGAAGAAAACCGAGACGGGCATGGCGATAATATTAGCCAAAACTTTGGTGCCGAAGGCGAAACAGACGACCAAGAGATTCAACAGAAACGCTTAAATCAGCAATTATGTTTTATCGCGACGTTATTATTAAGCCAAGGTACACCGCACATTTTGGGTGGTGACGAACTGTCCCATAGCCAACAAGGCAACAACAACGCCTACTGCCAAGACAACGACATTACTTGGCAAACTTGGCAAGACATAGATACGGCAACAAGCCATGCAAGAACAGCAATCCAAGACACCATAGCAACACTGATGGCATTACGTAAAAGCTATCCGGTTTTGGCTGAAATTCGCTTAGAAGACGACCCACTCTATCAACACACAACATCGGATAAAATCCATTGGCTAAACGAACATAGCGAACCAATGTCAATCGAAAACTGGGCGGATGACAGCCGACATTTTATTGCGTTAACGCTCACACCCGCGGATCTTTCTAACAGCTTTTGGATTGTTTTTTACAGCAGCGACGCACCACTGAGCGTTCCATTACCAACAGACAATGACGAGGTTGAAACGCTTTACCAAACGCCAGGTTTATCCATCAAAAACAGTGCTCTCCATTGCGCTTACCGAGGTGTTTTTGTGGGTAAGTTTTAATCAGCCCGAACGTCGTCATTTTGATTAAACTGCAAATCCGCCAATCGCTTATACAAGGCACACGTTTCCAGCAATTCACTGTGGGTGCCTTGGGCGATTATTTCCCCTTGCTCCATCACAATAATTCGATCTGCATTCAACACAGTTGCCAAGCGGTGAGCAATCACCAAGGTGGTTCTTCCCTTCATAAGTGGTTCTAGAGCCGCTTGAACCTTGTTTTCACTTTCCGCATCTAGAGCGCTGGTTGCTTCGTCTAGCAACAAAATCGGTGCGTCTTTTAATATCGCCCGAGCAATGGCTACACGTTGCCTTTGGCCACCAGACAAACGCACGCCGTCTTCCCCTAAACGCGTCTCATAGCCCTTGTCCAAACGAGTAATAAATTCATGGGCATTGGCTTGTTCTGCGGAATGTTGAATCGATTCCTTGCTTGCGTTGCGATTGGCGTAGCCCAAGTTATCGTAAACTGTTTGGTCGAATAGAACCGTCTCTTGTGGTACAAAGGCAAAGCGCTGACGTAAATCCTCTAAGGAATACGCTTTAATGTTCTCGCCAGCCAAGTAAATACCACCTTCTTGAGGATCATAAAAGCGCAGAAGTAATTCAAATAAGGTCGACTTACCCGCACCTGATGGTCCAACTAGAGCCAACATCTCGCCTTGTTTAATGGAAAACGACAAATTCTTTAACGCCGCATAATCTGGTCTTGTTGGGTAACGAAATTCGACATTTTTAAACTGAATGATTGCTTCGCCTTGACGGATCTTAGCCATATTCTGAGAAGAAAACTCGCTAGAACCACTGACTACAGCACTTTTAGCACTGAGCAATTCCATAATACGCTCTGCTGCCCCCGCAGCCCGTTGCAACTCGCCCATAACTTCGGAAATGGCACCAACGGCACCGGCAACAATAATGGAGTAAAATAAGAAGCTCGCCAGATCACCAGCACTGATGGCACCAGAGATGACATCTTTTCCGCCGAACCACAACATCACACCAATACCACTCATGGACAGCAAAATAACCATTAAAGTGAGCCAAGAGCGTTGTTGAATTCGTTTCACACTCACATCAAAGGCTCGATCGACTGTGGCTGAAAAACGCTGTGCATCATGCTTTTCATGAGTAAAAGCTTGCACTACTTTTATGTGACGCAGCGCTTGTGATAAATAGCGCCCGACATTAGCCACTTCATCTTGGCTATCACGTGAGAGCCGGCGTACTCGTCTTCCAAAATACACCACAGGCACAATGACAAAAGGCACACAAGTCAGCAAAATGAGCGTGAGTTTAAAATGCATCACCAATAAGAATAAAATCCCACCAATCAGCATCAAGCTGCTGCGTAAAGCAATCGATAAAGAAGAGCCAATCACACTCTGCAAAAGTGTGGTATCGGAGGTAATACGGGATTGAATTTCACTCGGAGAATTGTCTTCAAAAAAGGAAGGAGACAAGGTAAGCAGGTGAGCAAAAACGGCTTGACGAATATCCGCCACCACGCGCTCACCTATCCATGACACCAGATAAAAACGACAAAAGCTGCCAATACCCAATAAAAACACCAAACCGATAAAAATAATCAGGGCATGAGTTAAACCCGCTTCCGATCCAGAAGCCAAGCCTTGATCAATAAGGAATTGTACCCCCTTACCCAAGCTCAACATGGTACCAGCGGTAACGACCAAGGCAATCAAGGCCATTACCATCTGGCGTCGATATGGACGCAAAAAAGGCAGGAGTGTTTTTATTCCGCTATCAACTTTTTCCGACTTGTTCATCTGTCAAAACCACCACAAAGTAATAATGACCGTCACTATAGCGTATCTGAGCTATCGCAACTGGGTAAATACCGAGTAGAGATGGCTCATTGCTAAACACTTTGTAATCAGGCGCCCGATTTGAATCCCATACGGAAACCGCCCCAATGCTTACCATTGACAAAAATAGGCACGGAAAGATCATGAAGAATTTCTCCCGTATCACGCTTATAGGTTTGTAATAAAAAGCTTTCTGTATGCGCACCGCAACGACTGCCAGTAGCATCATTAAAAATACGTTTGCTGCGATTGTTTACCAAATCTTTTTCGTAATCTCCCGTTAATGGCTGACTAAACTTTTTGTTATGGGTTGGAAAATAGCCATTCACATCCACAGCACCGGCAAACATCACCTGCTCATGCTTTTCCAATATGGCTTCTTGAATAGCAGGAAATGCTCGATCACTAAAGGCATCGTAAGACGTACTGTATTTCTGTGGATTGGTGTTATTGATTGGTTGGTAGTCTTTAGAAAAAACAACTTGCTCTGTTAACTCGCCTTTTTGAATGGCTTCTTCGAAAAGTTGCCCTATGGATTGAGCTGCCGTTTTAGCCACCATCAATAATTCAGAAAAGAATAATGATTGATCAACCTTATCAAGTTCTCTAAAGACGATTTCAGCTCCATTACTCAAACCCGATGCCTCTTTGGACAATTTATCACTACGCTGAGAAATGTCTTGCAAAGCACCACTAATTCGCGAAATGGAACCATTAATCTGAGTACTGGCTGTACCAAGCTCTTCTCCGGCACTCTCTACTTCTGACAGAACCCCTGAGGCATGCTGAACCTCTTCTGTTAACGAAATAAAACGCTGAGTTTCTCCTAATAAGGTACTAGAAAGAGACTCAGTAAGACTTTTCAACGATGACATTTCATTATTGGTGAGTTCACTGTTACGACGAACATCGGCCAAAAGGCTAGAAATTTGCTCTGAGGCATCGGCGCTTTTGGCCGCTAATGCACGCACTTCATCTGCTACTACTGCAAAACCTCGCCCTTGTTCACCGGCACGAGCCGCTTCAATGGCAGCATTTAACGCTAATAGATTAGTTTGCTCAGACACCCCCTTAATAACCGCTGTGATAGTGTCAATGTCATCAGCACTTTTGGTTAACAAGGCCAATTGCTCACTGGCGGCTTGTACTTTTCCCGTTAGTTCATGAATCTGATCGGCACTTTGTGACAAGGCCGTTTGAGCAGTACGACTAGATTTAGCCGTATCGCTCATCGTATGAGCTAGCTGACCTAAGTTGGTCGACAATGTCATCCCCGTGTTAGATAGCGTTTCTACTGCCTGAGATATCTGCTCGCTATCGTCTCGAGTAAGGTGAATGTCCTTACTAAGTGTATCAACAAAGTGAGACACCTCTGCCGCCCCCATTGCCATCTTAGAGGTAGCCCGTGTGACAGTTTCACTGACTTCAGAAAAGGTTTTATCGTCCTTAATATCAGAGTCTTGCGAAATACTTATCGGTGTTTTTCGAATACATTTTGGGATAATCAGAAAAGCGCATAACAAAATGCCAATACCAACATAAGAAACAGGAACTGAGCCTTGCACATAGCCAACGATAAAAAGTATGAGAAGCCCAAACACACCACATAACTGGAAATACACCATCGCCTTTTCCTTCCTTTTAATTATTATTTTTTTCCAGTGTTAAGTTATGTAAGCAGAAGGTCAACACAAAACGAAGCGCATAAGACTAAAGTCTCACAGAAAAAAACAACAATACTTGCTATCGGCCAATAGCGATCATCAGAAGTAAGTTTTCAAAAAATTAGATTGGTAATGCTAAAAAAAACAAAAAACTAGATTAGATATCTCTAATTTTACTTTTTACACACATAAAAAGCAGAAAAATTCTTCGACAATCCAACTACACTAGAAAGTGAGCTCACGAAGCACAACAAAAACAAGAAAGCCGTTGCGCACAACCTGCCAACGTATGAATTGAGGATAAATATCATGATCACTAACAAGTTTAAGACAGAGTCCTTTTACCTGGAATTAGGGCAACTAACACCAGATAGTGTGAACCACCTTGCCCCTTCTTTTGATCATTTACCTGCCAATCCTTACGCGGATGGCGAATTTCGCTTACGTCGCTATTCCCGCTTTACCTTTGAACAAGGAAAACTAAACCGCCTACCTTCCAAGGACTTCGTACAAGATGAAAACATCAACCATTTTCAAGGTAATGTCGTCCGACACTATGAAGAAGTTGATGACCACATAGTGTTAGATCCTGCCTTTATTGAATTGTTTGAGCATTTCCAAAACATGGCTAGTGTGGCAGATGGAACAACAATCGAAGTGCACCAGCTGCGCATTTTTGCAGACCATAAAAGTGCAGAAGTTGCACCTGAAGGTGTACATCAAGACGGTTTTGATCGCATCGGAATATACGTAATGCAGCGTCATAATATCGAAGGGGGAAATATTAATATTCACTTAGACAAAAATAGCCCTGCTCTAATCAGTCATGACTTTGATAAAGGTGAATTTATCGTTCTAAACGATCGTAAGTTTTTCCACAGCGCTCAACCAATTACACCCACTAATGACGACCAAGGATACATGGACATATTTGTGCTTACAGCGAATTTACTACATTAGAAATAACATTCGCTCGCAAAAACCTTATTGCTTGCTATTTTCACAACAAAACCAATCAAAAAGCGCTAGAAGCTGGCCTTGATAGCGTGATATGAGATCGGAGGTGTAAAAGTCTTTCTTCTATTTTTACACCTGCGCTGCCTTATTTTGTAGAAACATTCCACATTTAGAAATAAACTATCAGCCTATTTCTAAATAACATAATCACGCTTTTTGAAGCCCTTTAAATATATAAATCCTATGATTGCTTAACATTCTGTAACAAATATTAATTCCCAACAAGCTACTGATATAAAAGAAAAAAAACCATTCAGTTACAGATTCTCACTTTAAATAACGATTCCAATAAGTTTTTTAATTTCTCAAATGATATAAATTAAGAATTAAATTTTAAACACTTATTAAGATCAGGTATCGCTTTGACAGACGTAATAACCCTTGGCGTTGATAGCCCTAAAGATATCCAACAAGAAATTATAGATATATCAAAGAAGACTGTTCTGATCATCGAAGATCTCGGTGAAATGCGCTCGATGCTTAAATCTTTGATTACGTCTATGGGGTACTCCAATATCGACATTGAGCAGTCTGGACAAGCTGCTCTTAAGCGAATTTTAGAAAGATCGTACGACGTCGTTTTATCTGATTACAATTTAGGAGGGACCGTAGACGGCCAGCAAATCCTAGAAGCCTCACGCAAAACCTACTCTCAAGACTATTCTAATATTTTCATTATGATTACCGCCGACACGGCTTATGAAAGTGTCGTCAGCGCCTTAGAATTTCAGCCCGATAGCTATTTAGTCAAACCCTTCACGCCCGCGGCTTTTTTTCGCCGGTTTGAGCGAGTTAAAAAGCAAAAAAATATCTTTCAAACCATCAACAATGCCCGCAAGGAAAGTGATTTCGAAACAATGGAGTCACAGGCCAAAGTCATCATGGAGCAACACCCCAATTATGCCAGTCAATGCCTAAAAACCATTGGCGAGTCTTTGTACGCAAGAGGACACTACAAAGAAGCAAAAAGCCATTACCTGCTTGTGATCAAGCAAAACAAACAACTTGCGTGGGCTCATTTTGGCATCGCACTATGTGAATTTAAGCTTGGCGCTATAGTCGCTGCTGCCGCAAAACTAGAACAAACTATTAATTTGAGCCGTCACTACATGTCGGCTTATGATTTACTGAGCGATGCCTATGAAGAATTAGGGAACTTAGAAGACGCTCAAACAACCATGATAAACGCATTAAAGGTTTCCCCGCGTTCTTTAGACCGAGTGATCCGCTTGGCAGAAATTAGCATGCAACTGCAAGATTGGGAAACCGCTGAACATGCCTATGCAAAAGTCATCCGACTAACTAAAGAAACCAGCCATGAAAAGGTAGAGTTCTACTATGAATACCTGACATGCCTAACTAATTTAATGAGCAACGGCTCTGAAAACTCCCGTTTGGTAAGTAAATCCAAACGTACACTTATTCGTTTGCGTTCTTTTGGTAAAGGTAATCCAGCCGCAATATCTAACTCTTTTCGCATAGAAATAAAACAACATCTTGCTCGTAACCATACAGGTGAAGCCATTAAATCTTGGCAACAATGGAACCATCTCATTGAAACTGAGCAAGCTTCTCCTCTTACCGAAGCTCAAAAGCACACACTGAAAAAACGCCTCGGCTTGCTATAATCCCCTGACACCGTTATCGTCACCCGCATATTTGTGTTGGTACTTTAACAGACACGCCCTATTTATATTTTTTTACGATCAGAGCATCCTTTATGACGGCTACTCATTCCTTTTCGTCCCTTATTCCTGATGTCATTTTAGATGCCGTAGAGTCCACTGGCTTATGGAGCGACTCTCGCATTTACCCGTTAAACAGTTACGAGAATAGGGTTTACCAAATTGGTATCGAAGACGCCTCACCGGTTATAGCAAAGTTTTATCGCCCCGAACGCTGGAGCGAAGCGCAGATTAGAGAAGAGCACCAAACACTATTAAAACTCAAAGCCGCCGGCGTTCCCGTTGTGGCACCGTTAGAATTTAATGGCGAGAGTTTACTCCGTCACAAAGATATGCTTTTTTGCTTGTCTCCAAGATTGGTGGGGCAGCATCCAGAAGCAGACAATCTAGATCAGCTTTATCAAATTGGCGAACTTATTGGCCAACTACACCAAAGTCTGCAAACAGACACCTTTAAAGATCGCATCAGTGTCTCTCCCTTATCGCAAATGGACGACGCTGCGAATCAAATTTTGACCGGGCGTACTTTATTTGGAAAAGCAGAACTTGCCAAAGAGTTACAGTTGCCTGAAAAGCTCAAACCTATTTATCAAAAGCAAATCACAACATTGCGAGAAAAATGTGAGGCCATCATAAAGCGCTATTGGCCGTCTCAGCTACGTCCAATACACGGCGACTGCCATCGCAGTAACCTAATGCTGCAAGATGGACAATTTCATCTATTAGATTTTGATGACTGTCAGAATGGCGTTGCTATTCAAGATTTATGGTTGCACATCACGCAAACTGAGAACCCCAGACAACAGTTAAGTGAAATAATTGAAGGCTATGAAACCTATTTGCCCTTTGAAACGCGCGAATTAGATTTGGTAGATGTGTTCAAGTGTGTGCGGGTTATCAGCTACGCCGCATGGTTACAAAGCCGATGGCATGATCCCGCTTTCGTCAAAGCCTTTGCTTGGTTTGGCAGCGAAGATTACTGGATCAACCACTTAAGCGAATTGAAGAACTGCGAATTAGAATGGGGGCAGATTTCACGATGATACCTTCAAATATCCCGCCACTGGAACACTCGCTACATTCTCAGTTTGGTTTCAACGAATTCCGTGAAGGTCAAAAACAAACCATTAAACAGCTTCTTGCTGGGCATTCCTCTCTCGCGGTTTTTCCAACAGGTTCTGGTAAATCATTGTGTTACCAATTTACCGCCACTCAGCTGCCCAATTTGACACTAGTCATCTCACCGTTGATTGCCTTAATGCATGACCAACTAGCCTTTTTAACCGAAAAAGGCATTCCTGCCGCGTGTTTAGATTCCAGCCAGAGCAAAGACGAAAGCCAAGCGGTTATATCTGGCGTGCAAAGTGGCGCTATCAAGATTTTAATGATCTCGGTAGAACGCTTTAAAAATGAACGTTTTCGTCGTTTTATCAAGCGTGTTCCCATTTCCATGTTAGTCGTAGACGAGGCACATTGTATTTCTGAATGGGGCCATAATTTCAGGCCTGATTATCTAAAACTGCCCTCTTACCAACAAGAACTGGCCATCCCATTAGTCTTACTGTTAACCGCCACGGCAACACGTCGAGTTCAGCGAGACATGGCACAGAAGTTTGCAATTTATCCTGAACATATTGTGCAAACTGGCTTTTATCGACACAATTTAGACATTGATCTTATACCCGTTCAAAGCCATCAAAAACTAAACGCCTTAAAAAACATACTCAACGAAACCCAAGGCGCGAGTATTGTTTATGTCACTCAGCAGAAAACAGCCGAAGATGTCGCTCGTGCTTTACAAGCCGATGGTTATTCTGCTGAAGCTTATCATGCTGGATTGAGTAGTGATGTCCGCAGCGCTATCCAAGCCCGTTTCATGAATGACAAAGCCACGGTTAGCAAGACACGTATTATCGTTGCGACCATTGCGTTTGGCATGGGCATCGACAAGTCCGATATTCGTTTAGTCGTGCACTTTGATCTTCCTAAATCCATTGAAAACTACAGCCAAGAAATTGGCCGTGCGGGGCGTGACAACCAACCAAGCCGATGCGTCTTACTTGCTAACTTAGAAGGCTTAAGTACCTTAGAAAACTTTGTTTACGGAGATACACCAGAACCTCAGAACATAAATAATTTACTTCGCACTATTACTGAGGAAACCGTTGCAGACGAATGGGAAACACAGTTATACGGATTATCTAACCATACAAACATTCGCTCATTGCCGTTAAAAACGTTATTGGTACAGCTTGAATTATTGGACGCCATCACGCCAAAATACAGTTTTTACGCGGATGTAAAAATAAAATGGGAAGGCGATAGAGTCGCTTTTGCTAGCCAGATTCCAGCTGAATGGCAAGCCGCCTATCAAGCACTGCTAAAAAGCATCCAGTATAAAAAAATCTGGGGCACACCTGATTTTGACAAACTGTTTAATGAAGCAGGGTTATCTCGGGGAGACGTGCTACAAATCTTGGAATTCGCAGCGGACCACAATGTTCTGACACTTGAAAGTAAAGGATTAACCGAAGTCTACCAATTCCATACAGAACACTTTCATCACCAGACATTAGCCAGCCAATTGCATGAATATGTGGAAGAAAAACAAAACGCCGAAATTGAACGTATTGCGACCATGATTCGTTTTTTTCAACTGGATCGTTGTTTAAATCATAACTTAGCGCGCTATTTTGGCGATCAAAACTCACCTGAGCGCTGCGGGCATTGTTCGGTTTGTCGTGGAAATGTTCTTGAATTATCGCAACAAGAAGACATAAATAACGATATTGAATGGCTGGATAGTTTAACCGAATACGTTCGAGAATTTTCTCAACATGTTGGAAGCAAAAGCCCAGCAACAGAAATCACAGCCGTATTGATAACACGCTTTTTAACAGGTTTAACACAACCTATTTTCACAAAAATCAAAGCCCGACAACTTAGCGGTTTTGGTAAGTACGAAGAACAAAGTTATGAATCAATACTGGATGCCGTTACTCAGCTTCTTGCTCGTCGTTAGAAAGGGACTCTTCGTAGACACTGACTTCAATGAGATTATTATCAGGATCATTGAAATAGACAGATTGGATTGGCCCCAGTGCTCCAGATTTGGTAACAGGGCCTTCTAGGATAGTCACCTTACAACCTTTAAGATGATCAATCACTTCATCCATACTCCAGTCAGTAATCAGGCATACATCGCCAGACCCTTCCATCGCATGGTTGCGAAGCTCTTGACCCAGTAATTGAAGATTGATCTTTTGCTTGCCAAAGCGCATTGCTTTGCGTCCGTTAGCAAAAGTCACAGGCTCCATTTTTAGCACGATTTCGTAAAAAGACACGGCTTTGTCGATATTTGCCACCGTCAAAACGATGTGGTCAAAATGACTTATCATAGCTCCTTGCCTCCTAATGCAAGCCATCACAGAATATAAGACATGCTACGAATGATCGACAGGAAAGACAAGCTTATATTGTGCTTGATAGACTCGCCTTTTTTCACATTCAATGACTAAGTGACGTAAGATCTAACCCACCCTCTATGAGGCTTAGTTTTTGACGCCGATTTAATTTTTTCACTTTATGCTCCAATACTAATGCGTCACTCTTTGTACCGACGGCTTGTTGCCACACTAATTCAAGTGGTCCTTTGCCTTTCAGATAACGAGCGCCCCGCTTATTGGCACCAGAATGTTCTTTGAAACGTCGATCTACATCGGTACTAATGCCAGTATAAATGGTATTTAAGCGAGTCTTTATCATATAAAGACTCCATTCCAGATTTTTCGAAACACCTTGCTCTTTCCGTTTATCCGTCACTTTAAATTCCTCTCCTGTGCGCTCAATTGCCAATAATAAGCAATAACGTCGAGGCCGTGGCAATTCCCATACAATAGTTAAATATTCGTTGACGCTTTTGGTCGGTTAACCAACGTCGAATACTCACGCCAGCCCATGCCCAAATAGAAATGGCCGGAAACCCCATCGCTGCAAACAAAACAATCATCCAAACACCAGACTGGACATACAAATCGCCCGCAATAGCAAAAGAACTAACACATCCAATCGCCATCATCCATGCCTTCGGATTAACGTATTGAAAAAGCAAAGCTTGCCACCAGTTCATTGGGGCAGAAGATGATTTTTTAGCGTCCAAGTTACCCACTGGCGCACTACCAATTTTCCATGCTAACCAAAGTAAGTAAGCACAGCCGACCCATCTTAATACATTGTACAAAGGCGGATATAACGTAAATAATGCACCAAGGCCGAGCAATGTTGAAAACAGCAAACTGGCAACTCCCAGAACAATCCCCAGCATATGCGGTAACGTTCGACGAAAACCAAACTGGGCACCAGAAGCCAACAACATAATATTATTAGGACCTGGTGTCACGGAAGTCACAAAAGCAAACAGGGCAAGCGCTAAAAAAAATGACACATCTATCATGATATCCGCCCTTTATTTTTTAATATAAAACAGCACATCTCGTAGAAACCCCATGATGCCAGCCTTTGCTAATTCCATCTCTTTAATCTCTGCTGTCATACCTATGTCACTCATCTGCTGAGCGGTCATAGACGCTAATTTTCTACGTGTTTTGAAACGCTCTACACTTTTTTGAATACAAGCAAATACGCCGACAACTAACATATCCTTCTCCCTTTAAGTCGCACAAATCAGAATTTCATAGTGCTATGTGTATGAGTAACTACTTTAAAAGAAGGCAGAAATACAATACAGATCCAATAAATCACATATTGAAACATACAGTTCGTCATTTCGTTCCACTGTATGGTTCAATAAACCCTAATCTGTATGGTCATAAGTGACACGTCTACACCTTATAATCGATACAGATATCACCAACGTTTTTAAGGAAGGATGCTATGACACTTTATCAACAGCTTGCCAATCGCTTACGAGAGCACATACAGCATGACTTCTATAAGTCTGGCGATAAACTGCCATCAGTACGTCAACTATCCCAAGAACATGGTGTCAGTATCTCCACCGTACAAGAAGCGTATCGACAGCTTGAACAAGAGTTACTGGTAGAAGCTCGACCGAAATCTGGCTACTTTGTTTGCTCACGAAAAAAAGACAATCTGCCAAGCATTTCAAGGCCACCGCAGCGTCCACTAGAAGTTTCCCAATGGGAAGAAGTGCTCAACATGTTAATGAATCGCAGTGGCAATAAAGGTGTGCAGTTGCAACATGCCATGCCGGATATGAAAGCAACCACCTTAAAACCCTTACTCAAAACCTTGTCTGATCTCTCCAAACAAAAACCTGAACTCGGCCTTGGTTATGCCGATATCCGAGGGACAGAAGAATTACGCTCGCAACTTTGTCGCCTAGCGGTCGCATCAGGTTGTCAGCTACACCCTGACGATTTAGTCGTCACCTCAGGTTGCCAAGAGGCACTATCGGTTTGCTTACGAGCTGTCACAGAGCCTGGCGATATTATTGCCATCGAGTCTCCAAGTTTCTATGGTTCCATGCAAGCGATCAAAGCGGCTAACCTTAAAGCGATGGAGATTCCAACTCACCCTGAAACGGGTATCAGTCTTGAAGCCCTAGAATTAGCGCTTGATCAATGGCCAATCAAAGCCATTTTTGTTACGCCAACCTGTAATAACCCAATGGGCTACACCATGCCAGAGGACAAAAAAGAACAGCTTTATCGGCTCGCACAAAGCTATGATATTGCCATCATAGAAGACGACATCTACGGGGATATTTCGTATCAATTTCCACGCCCTAAAAGCATAAAATCTTTTGATACTGATGGGCGAGTTTTATTGTGCTCATCTTTTTCTAAAACCATTGCGCCGGGAATGCGAGTTGGCTGGATTGCACCCGGCCGCTATCGTGATAAGGTAACTCACATTAAGTACGTCAGTAGTTCCATGTGCCCTGTTTTTCCACAACTAGCCATCGCTAAATTTATCCGCTTAGGTGGCTACGCCAAGCATATCCGTAAAATGAGACAAGACTACGAACAACAGCGCGACCATTTACTTCATATCATAAAAACCTACTTACCTAGCGATACAAGGGTAAGCTACCCTGCGGGCAGCTTTATTTTATGGGTAGAGCTACACCCTAGCATTGACAGTATGAAGCTCGTCGAACGATGCCGTGAAGAAGGCGTAGGCTTTGCGCCTGGCCCACTATTCTCTGCCACAGGCAAATATCGCAACTGCTTTCGACTCAACTTCAGCGAACAAAGTATGGAAAAACGTGAATGGGCAATCAAAACCTTGGCAAAAATACTGAAGCAATTCAAAGATTAAACTAAGTCTATCGCCATCAACCTCATGGCAAGCTGAATAGCCGGATGAGGAATGTAAATAAACGAAAAGAAGGTTAAAAGCACTAACCAATGACGGGATAATTAGGTAAAAATACCGTATTGACTGTAAGGCAATATTACAAAATTTTTTTAAAGGCCACGATGGCCTTAATAGATAGACACCCATTAGGATTAAATGAATGCAAAACAGGCCTTTACGATACTTAGGGCTCTTCTTTCTTTGCCTGAGCCTCGCTGCATGTAGCGCGACAGAAAGCCGCAAAAATTTTGCCAATCTTGCAAAACAAGAACTAAATAAAGTCAGTAGTGAAAAAGTATCGCAATGGGATACGTTAGACACTGTAGCGCCTGCCAGCCATTTAACCGATCTGATTCAAGATCCAGTATTAGATGAATTAATCCAACAAGCCCTTACAGCGAACCCAAACTTACAAAGTACCCTACTCACTCTACAATCTAGCTTATGGGAACTAAAAAGCACCCAAGGTAACCAACTTCCCACAGTGGATGCCAGCGTCTCTTCGAAAAAAGCCAAAGAATCAGATACAAATTACAGTGCCGATATCAGTGTTAGTTGGCAATTGGATGTTTGGGGGACACTAGCCAATACAGAACAAGCCGCCAGCAAAACCTTAGCCAGCGACGAAGCACTTTATCAAGCTAGCCGAGACACTCTAGTGGCAAACGTGATGAAAGCCTGGTTATCATTAACCGCCAAGCAACACGCCATTAATATCGAGCAACAAAGGCTTGCGCTACTAGAAGCCAATGAAAAACGCATCATAAAACGTTTTAAAAACGGGCTAGACAACCTTGAAAAAATGGATGAAGCACGAACTTCTACCTCGCAATCAAGAGCCAATCTTGCGCAATTCAAAGAAGACTTCGAAGTCAACAAACGTGAGTTGCAGCTCCTACTCGGCACCGCAGAACCATTAAACCTATCACCTAACACAGATTACCCGAAAGTCAGCCTAACCCTTGACGAATTGCCAAACCAAAGCCTACAACGCAGACCTGATTTAAAATCAGCTTATCTAAATATTGAAGCTGCGGACCTAAATACCACAGTGGCTTATAAAAACATGCTGCCATCAATCAGCTTGAGCGCGGCTTTAAGCCAATCAGCAGACTCACCTCGCATGGCATTATTTACTTCGCCAGTTTGGTCATTAGTGGCACAGTTAACTCAGCCGCTTTACCAAGGCGGTAAACTCAAGGCCGCCAGAGAAGTTGCTAAGCTGAATACAGCCAAAGCTTATCAAGCTTATCGCAATACTTTACTAACCGCGGTCAATGAAGTGGAAAACGCCATAGGACAAGAAAAAGTCTTACAGCAACAAGTCAGCCATATCAGAGAAGCGCTTGCCAGCTCTCGCAGTAACCTTGCCCAGTATGAAAAAAAATATCGCAGCGGACTGGTGCAACTCAGTGATTTAATTGCCACACAAAAAACCACTTTTGACCTAGAAGCCCAACTTGATGGGCTAATTTACAATCACTTATCGAATCGAATCACTTTAGGCGTGGCGTTAGGCCTTGGAGTCCAGCAACAATGAAAACCTCTTCACAATGGATACTACTTATCCTCTCTTTGCTTGTCGCAGTCGCTGCTTATTTTTATATAGACAACGCCCTAAACAAAAAAGCGTATGACATTGGTCGACCGCTGCCTGAGAAGAAAGAAGAAGCTCTAGACGTGAGCGTTATTTCGGTTATCGCCTCCAGCCATAAAGCCACTATCCAGGCTTCTGGCATTGCCAACCCAAGATACAAATTAACTCTGAACAGCAAAGTCAGTGGCGAAGTGATCAAAGTATCAGATCAATTAGAAGCAGGACAACGTGTAAAAAAAGGCGACCGACTCGTCAGTTTAAACAACAAAGAGCTCAACAGCGCGGTCGCCAATGCCAGGAAAAACTTAGCCAGTGCTGAGCTAGCACTAAAAGAAGAAATGCGCCAAGGCGATCAAGCCCGAGCTGAATGGAAAGCCGCAGGGTTTAAAGGCGATCCAGATTCTGATCTGGTATTACGAGTTCCTCAACTGGCCAGCGCGAAAGCGGAAGTAGACTCAGCAAAAGCCGCATTATTGGAAGCCCAAGACAATCTAAAACATACTGAAATCGTCGCCCCATTTGATGCACTAGTAATCAGTCGCAGTATTTCACCTGGCTCTTACTTAAGCTCAGGCGGCGAAGTGGCTACTTTATACAGCACAGACCGAGCCGAAATCACCATTAATCTTGCCAGTACCGATTGGCAAAAGTTGCCTGACATGAAAACGCTACTTAACCGTCGCACCTCCGTGATTATCCATAGCATAGATTCCAATGACCAATGGCAAGGCCGCGTTATCGGTATAGATCAACACATTGATACCACCACCAGAATGCGCAGTTTAATTGTCGGTGTTGATTCACCACTGGATCAAACACCACCGCTCTTCCCCGGATCATTTGTCACCACACAATTAGAAGGCAAAGCCATTGATAATTTATGGAAACTGCCAAGCACAGCCTTAAGTCAGAAAAGTGAAATTTGGTACGTGAATGACGAAAAACGCCTTGATGCTTTTGATACCACGCCGTTTTTCGTTGATTCCCAATCCATCTACATTTTGGTGCCTGAAACTCTTAGAAACCGAGCCTATCAAGTCATTAAAAAGCCATTTAGTAGCTATTTAAAAAACACTCTTGTTAATCCGTCAGAGCAGTCTCAATAATGAATCCACCAGATCAACCAAAAGGTATTATTCCGTGGTTTGCAGGCAACCCTGTAGCCGCTAACCTATTAATGCTGCTTGTTATTTCCCTCGGTGTTATCAACATGGGATCACTAAATAAAAAAAGCTTTCCGACACTTCCTCCCAACGGCATAGACATTAATGTCAGCTACGACAGTGGTTCGGCCAAAGAAAGCGAAGAAGGCATTGCCATTCCCATCGAACAAAAACTGCAAGGCGTAGAAGGCATCAAGAACATCATGTCGACGTCTTCAGCGAGCGGTGCAAAAGTCAGCATTGAAGTCAAAGACGGTTACGATCTTGACAATGTGTTTTCGGACATCAAAGACAAAGTCGGCGAGATCAATTCCTTTCCGAGTGAGGCAGACCGAGCCGTAATCACCAAGGACACACGTTCCGAGCTGGCTATTATTATTCAACTTTATGGTGATGCAGACAGACGCACCCTACAAAAGCTGGCAGATGAGCTAAAAACCGACTTGCTTTCCGATGAGCAAATTAACTCTGTGGGTATTTCTGGCACGTTAAATCCCATCATGTTAATTGACGTCGACAAAAACAAACTCGAAGCTTACGGCTTGACCTTGTCGAATCTAAGCGCTGCGATAACGGCCGAATCAGCAACATCGCGAGTCGCAGCGTTAAGTAACAAAGATGTTTACTTGAAAATCAGCGCCGCAGAACAAGCCTATTTCAAACAGCAATTTAGCAATATCATCATCAAGACCAACGCCACGGGCGGTAATATCAAACTGGGTGATATCGCGGCCATTAGAGACACTTTTGACGATGATGAGTTTGTGTTGTCGCGTTTTAATCAAAAAGACAGCCTGTCGATTCGTGTCAATACCACGGGTAACGACGACATCATCAATACAGTGGAAGCCACCAAAAAAGTGGTGGATAAATGGAAACAAAGCGACCGTTTGCCGTCTCAAGTGCAACTCACTACTTGGAATGATCGCAGTGAATCTATCAACCAACGTTTAGACTTGATGATCAAAAATGCCCTGACTGGCGTGTTATTGGTATTTGTATTACTGGCGATTTTCCTCAATATCACTGTGGCATTCTGGGTCGCCATGGGCTTGCCTTTCATTTTTTTCGGCACTATTTTTGCCATGGGAACCAGCAGCATTGACCTCACTTTGAACATGATCACTACTTTCGGCTTTATCCTTGCGTTAGGAATTGTGGTCGATGACGCTGTGGTGGTTGGAGAAAGTATTTATGCCACCCGAGCCAGAGATGGAGACACATTAGGCAATACCATTAAAGGCACCATGGAAGTGGCTGTGCCAACGTTATTTGGTGTGTTTACTACTGTGGCGGCATTCTGGGCTTTGTCCAATATCGATGGACGACTCGGACAGATTTATTCCCAATTCGCCATCGTTGTAGCCATCTGCTTGGTACTCTCTGTGATCGAGTCGAAAATCATTTTACCGGCGCACTTGTCTCACCTAAATACTCGAAAATCCAAGCCAAATAATATCTTGTCTTCTTTTTGGGCAATCATTCAAGGTGGCGCGGATAAAGGCTTACAGTTTTTCAGCGACAAACTCTACCGACCAGCCATAGACTTTGCATTACAGCAACGCTACGCAATGTGTGTTGCTTTCGTTACCTTATTTGCTTTGGTTATGTCGATGCCATTTACGGGCGACATTCGCATGAGTTTCTTCCCTCGTATTCCGGGAGATTCGGTACGTACCACTTTAACTATGCAGAGTGATAGCAGCTACGGAGAAACGCAAAAGGCGCTCTTGATTATCGAACAAAAAGCCTATCAAGCCGATAAAGAACTCATTCAAGAAGCGAAGAAAAAAGGCAAAATCCCCGCTGATACATCACCGCAAGCAACAGGTATCAAACATATACAAACAGCGTCAAATGGCGATCAAGCCGGTAACTTTCGCGTCGAACTGGTCAGTGGTTCGCCTTATTACAATTCAAGACAATTCACCAGTAAATGGCAGGACATTTCAGCACAAGTCGAAGGCGTAAAAAGCTTACGTATTCGCTATGGTCAAGACACGGTAGATGCTCTGTATGTAGAGCTAACCAGTAGTAATTCCAGTGCACTAGACGGCGCAATAGAAACCTTGATTGAAAAATTAAACGCTGTACCAGCCGTAACCGGTGTGGAAAAGTTTGATACTCCTCCTGAAGCCCGTTTAGCGCTTGATCTAACAGAACAAGGGCGTTTATTGGGGCTCGACACCAAGGATCTCGCCAGCCAAGTGGCACAAAATTTCGATGGCACCGTGGTGCAAAAATACCAACGAGATAACGACGAGATTGAAGTTCGTTTAGGCTTCCCTAAAGATCAACAAGAATCTCCCGCGGCGGTGATGGACACCAAAATCGCTCTCGAAAATGGTTCAAGAATTCCACTTTCGACCGTGGCACGCTTAACGAAAACAGAAGTTCAGACCGACATTATCCGTATTGATGGTAAGCGCTCTTATTATCTTTCAGCCGAAGTAGACAAAGACGTCATGTCCTCTACAGAAGTGGTCGACTATCTGCAAAGCGCCATCATGCCTAATTTGCAAAAGCAATTTTCCAGTGTGAATTTTAATTTTTCAGGCGAGGCTCAAGAACAAGAAGAAACAGAATCGTCTTTGGCTAAAATGTTTATGCTGGCACTACTGATCATTTATGCCTTGCTAGCGATTCCGTTAAAATCTTACAGCCAGCCAATCATTATCATGATGGCGATTCCATTTGGCATCATTGGTGCTCTTTTAGGCCACTGGATAAATGATCTCGCCTTAAGCATTTTCTCGCTCAATGGCATCTTGGCTCTGAGTGGCGTGGTGGTAAACGACAGTTTGTTGCTGGTTTCACGATTCAACGACATTCGCAAAGACACAGTGCATGTAAAACAAGCTATTCGCCAAGCTTGCCAAAGCCGTTTACGCGCGGTTTTGCTAACGTCTTTCACCACTTTTGCGGGACTCATTCCAATTTTGTGGGAAACCTCAAGGCAAGCTCAAGCATTGATTCCAGCAGCGGTTTCACTTGGTTACGGCATCATGTTCGCCACCGTTATTACACTAATTTTGATCCCTGTTTTATTGATGATCAAAGAAGATATTCATCTGCTCATTGATCGATTAAAAAATAAGACTGTAGAAGTGTTAGAGCCGATTAGCGAAAACAAAGAATAGTAAAAAAAGACTCCCTGTCTTATTAAGATAGGGAGTCTTTGCGTTTATTAATGAAATACGGTCCTAAGCAACTTCATCCCACTCAGGAAATGGATCTGGTAGAGTAGACCATGCATTTTTTCCTGCCAGTAGTTCTTGTTCGCTTAGCAAGCAGCTATCTAAGGCTTCAATGACCGCCTCTTTATTTAGGTTCTGACCTATAAAAACCAGTTCCTGACGCATATCACCAAAGGGTTCAACCCATTGATTGGCTATCGATTCAAGGTATTCTGGATCTTGTGGCCATTTGTCTTTGGGAACCGCCTTCCAGAACATACCCGCAAAACCATAATGCGCAATACCACCCGCCTGACTCCATTGCCCAGCAAACTCGGGGCGAGTTGCTAACCAAAAGAATCCTTTCGAGCGCAACAGCTTTCCATAAGCTTCTGTTCCATGAAGAAAGTCAAAAAATCGCTGGGGATGAAAAGGTCGTCGAGCCAAATAGGAAAAACTGCCAATGCCATACTCTTCTGTTTCGGGTACATGCTCACCACGCATTTCTTTTAGCCAGCCAGCTGCTTGCTGTGCCTTTTCAAAGCTAAATTTACCTGTGCCTAGCAAGCGCTTAGGCTCTATTTTGCCTTGATGAATGGGGATAATTTCCGCTTCTGTATTGAAACTACGCAGGATGGATTCTAATTGTCGCAATTCTGCTTCGCTCACTAAGTCGGTTTTACTGATCAAAATAATGTCGGCAAACTCGACTTGATCAATCAACAAATCCGCCACGCTACGTTCATCTTCCTCACCAAGTGACTCACCCGTTTCCTGCAATGAGGTAGCCGCTTCATAATCCTTCATGAAATTCACCGCATCAACAACCGTCACCATGGTATCAAGACGTGAAATATCTGATAAACTCACGCCATCCTCATCCGCAAATGTAAAGGTTTCTGCTACAGGCAAAGGTTCCGAAATACCGGTTGATTCAATCACTAAGTAATCAAAGCTATTCGCCTCGGCAAGCTTTCGAACCTCTATTAATAAGTCCTCTCTTAGCGTGCAGCAGATGCAGCCATTGCTCATTTCTACTAACTTTTCTTCACTGCGATTTAGCGACACTTCTTGTTTAATCGTCGCCGCATCGATATTGATTTCACTCATATCGTTCACAATCACCGCGACCCTCAAACCTTCACGGTTATTTAATATATGACTTAATACCGTCGTCTTTCCTGCACCTAAAAAACCAGATAACACCGTCACCGGCAATTTGCTTTGTATAGCTGTCATGAACCTCTCCCACAAGAATCTATTGAAATGTTATGATATAACATTTCAATAGATTGAGATAGATGCCTTTTTAATGGAACATTCACAATAAAATAATGAACTAAGAAATAGACTTAAAACAGCCCTCTATAAGAGGGCTTACATAGAGGGTCAGAGCGATACACAGGAATAGATAATAAGCCGTTCAATCAGCTGTATTTGAAAGTAAATCTGGATTGGTTATTAAATTTCTTACACCATGGGCATGGTCTTCTTGGTATATATTTTGACTATCGCACCAGTCTCCTACAGATTGAATATCAACCTTAGCCACCTTGGGCCGAACATTCCATGTAACTTGAAAGGGTGAGGCTTTTGTATTGTAACTAGGACCTGTCGTTGACCCTGCATAAGTTACAGGGTCACCAGTGTGCTTAGGAATTCCCGTTGCTTGATACAAGCTATGTCGAACATCGTGGGCTGTCAAAGCATTAAATTTCAGTGCCTGATCATCATTGACCAGAACATACACTTGAGCTTCTACTCGCAACTGAGGCATAGCTTCACCCTTGACGACACAAGCAGCTAAAGTCGGCCCAGGTTCAACCTTAGCACTGGAATACACATAGTGCGCCTCAATAGTATCACCAGGGTAAAGCTCACTATGTTTGCCCTTGCAGATAGCACCATCCTTAACTGGCTTCAGCTCTTCCAGAGTAAGCTGACCAGAATAAAGATAACCCGTTTGAAACCCTTGGCCGTCACCATTACCAGCATACTGAGTAAAATCTCCGCCCTTGTGTTCAGCATTTTTGTGAAAATGAATATTACATAGGTTCATCTTGTTCGATGCTGGTGCTTGCGCGAAAGTTTGAAGATTGCGCCCGAAGAGCTTATCTATATCCCTTGGAGATTGTGGCCCAACATCTCGTCCTATTGTGCTTTCTTGTAGTGCTTGGCGCTGCTTCAAAATAAAGCCATCTGGCACTGCACCTTTATTCGCTGCAAAGACAGCACCTGAAACTAAAGTTAGACCGATACCGCGAACAACATTAACCGCTTTCATAAATATCCTTAAATAGAAAATCCCTAATACATTTCTAACGCAGCGTTGAGACTAAAAAGCCCAGAGAACATTCAATCCAAGCCTTTCATTGCTAATTTTTTGCACTTAACACCGCCTTAATTTACTTTCTCCTTAAATAATTCGAATTTATACGATATTTTTCGCACCAAATAAAAAAACGAAATTCCACTATCCAACACGACAAAAGGATGAGATTGCGAATAACAAGAAAAAACACGACAATAAGAAATATATTTCTAAAAATTAAATGAAAAAGAGAACAAAATGCACTTAGATGACATAGATTTGCAACTGCTTGCCTTAATTCAAAGTGATGATAGTATTTCCACAGAGTCTATGGCTCAGCAAGTTGGCTTATCCAAAACCCCTTGCTGGCGACGCGTTCAAAAGCTAGAAAACGCCGGTTTTATCAAACGCCGTGTCGCGCTGTTAGACGCAGACAAACTTGGCCTTGGCGTATCTGTTTTTGTACAAGTGAAAACCAACCAACACGATGCAAGTTGGGCAGAAGAGTTTGCCCGCGTCGTGGCAGAATTTCCCGAAGTGGTTGAATTTTACCGCATGGCGGGAGAGTACGATTACTTATTACGCGTGCTGGTGAAAGACATTCCAGCGTATGACAAATTTTATAAACGATTAATTAGTGCCACCGCATTAACCGACGTCACCTCAAACTTCGCCATGGAGCAGATCAAGTGGACAACTCAGTTGCCCTTGCCTAGCCCAAAAGAATAAGCGGTGAACGAACAAGTGTATCGATGCGGCCAGCCAAATGAGGAAAGAGTTATGTCCATTGCTGCCGCAGAAAATACAACCAAGCAAACCCTATCTAATAGTGAGACTTTATTCGCTCGTATTCGTGATGGCATCATAGGCAAAGACACGCAAATAAATACACCATTTGGCAAAAGAGCACTTACCTACGCTGACTACACGGCATCGGGTCGCAGTCTCGATTTTATCGAAGACGCCATTCGCAATCATGTGTTGCCGCTTTACGCCAACACACATACCGAAGCCAACGCCACCGGCCAACAAACCACCACCTTTCGAGAACAAGCTCGCCAGCAAATCCGAGAGGCGGTTAACGCATCAATAGATGATTTAGTGATATTTTGCGGTAGCGGCGCCACCAGCGCGATTAATACCTTAATTAGCCAATTGGGCTTACGCCAACTTAGCACCGAAGAAAAATCCCAAACGACGGTATTCATTGGACCTTATGAACATCACTCCAACGAATTACCTTGGCGCGAATTGGGTATTGAAGTTATTAGAATTCCTGAATCAAAAGACGGTGGTGTATGTTTAGCTACCCTAGAAAGCCAATTACAGGCAAAGCCGAATAAACGACTCATCGGCAGTTTCAGTGCCGCATCTAACGTCACAGGAATTTTGTGTGATCAAGACGCCATTAGCAGCTTACTTCATCGCTATAACGCTCTGGCTTTTTGGGATTTTGCCGCTGCTGCGCCTTACGTCAAATTGGATATGAACCCAAGTTCAGACCCAGCTCTTGCCAAAGATGCAATCTTTTTCTCTACTCATAAATTTATCGGTGGCCCTGGCACACCAGGCGTTCTAGTCGTCAAAAAAGCCATCATCGGCAACCAAACACCAAGCCACGTGGGCGGTGGAACCGTGTCTTTTGTGACACCGAAAGATCATACATTTTTGCCCGTTGGCGAGCGCAGAGAAGAAGGTGGTACACCAAGCATCATTGAATCGATTCGCGCCGGATTAGTATTCCAGCTCAAACAAGCGGTTGGCGAAAAAGCCATCGAAACTCGTGAGCACGCACTTGTGCAACTCATCGACAAGCATTGGCAGCAGCAAACGAATATCGAACGCTTGGGCCACGCAGATGCAGAACGCTTATCGATTACCGCATTTCGTATCAAAACCGAATTGGGTTATTTACATCATGGCTTTGTTACTGCGTTATTAAATGATGTATTTGGTATTCAAGTTCGCGGCGGTTGCTCATGTGCTGGCCCATATGGCCACCAGCTTTTAGGCATAGACAAAACGGAATCAGAGCGTATTCAAGTAGCATTGAAACAAGGTGAGAAACTCGTAAAACCGGGTTGGGTTCGCTTCAATTTGAATTACTTCTTAGACGATGCAGAAGCCATGTTTATTTTGGATGCGATCGATTTTGTCGCGAAACACGGCACCACGCTTTTGCCTTACTACGCTTATAATCAAACTTCGGATTTATGGCGCTTCCAAGGACAATCCAACACGCCTAAGTCGCTTAACGAGCTATTGTTCTCGCAAACAGAAACACAGCAACCACAGACAGAGCAAACAACAGATAGAACAGAAGATAAAAACACTTATCTAAAACAAGCCGAAGAGATAATCAAAGACTGCCTAGCAGGGAAATACACATCGCAGCCACAGCCTTTTAACAAAGAGTTCAACGACATCAAACGCTTCGTATTGGCTGAGGATTTTGTTTAGTTAATACAAAATAAAAGCAGCCACCAAAATGATAGCTGCTTTTATTATTACGCTTACTTTGTAATTATTACTGACAGACCTTACACACCACAGAGATGTACTTCTATGCCAAGCTCTTTTGCGAGCGCCCCTTTCGCGTACATTGCACGCTCAGCATCCGCCTCAGAGTGCGCGTAAACAACTTGAATGTGGTTAGCTTTGTGTCGTGCCATCATTTGATCACGACTGATCCCTTTAAGTACCGCGTTCATAATTGGCCATTCAGGGGTAGTAGATTGAGAACGACGAGCCACTTCTTCTTCGGGTAAATCAACCGCTTTGCCACGACCAAGATCCATATGAAGAGCACCTTGTTGGACATATATTCTTGACCAGATAATGTTTCCTGCTTTCGCAATACCTCGTAAAGAACCTCCGCCAAATGGGAAATACATCAATGGTTGACGTAAGCTCTCTGAACCAGCCCAACCACCTTCATGGTGAGCTGGCGGTACAGCACCCGATATTTCAAAAACCCACACATAATCATCACAGCTACCTGTAGGATCATATGACCCCCAGCGAATATCATGCAGCGTATTTTCAACAGGCTGCCCAAGCGCTCGATGCAAACGATTGATTAAAACACCATCTAA
Organism: Marinomonas sp. ATLA20; assembly: GCF_057180105.1. Lineage (NCBI taxonomy): Bacteria > Pseudomonadati > Pseudomonadota > Gammaproteobacteria > Oceanospirillales > Oceanospirillaceae > Marinomonas > Marinomonas sp. ATLA20. Next base: position 115,966 of record NZ_JBXUKU010000003.1, on the reverse strand, counting down.
TGCCGCACACTCATCCACTTCATTAAAATGCACTATCGCTTGCCCTTGGCGAATAACACTTCCATCTGCACGCTTTACATCAGGACGGTCTTCATTATTTAGCATACCTTCAGCTAAATCAGAAGCAGGCAGCAAATCCTTCAAGCCTTGCTGATATTGAATGCCTATAGCTTCACACCCAAACTGATCAGCTAAACGAACAGATGCAATGTACATCTTGCATTGCCCAAGAACTTGCGCTTCCGTTAAATCTGTCTCAGGGTTTGGGCCATAATGGAACGTCATGCCTTTATCTAGCATCCACTGATACGCTTCGGCTGCTTCTTCATCAGGCACTTGCAATGTCGCATGATACAAAGTTGATTGTGACAACCTTTCTTTAAAGATGCCCATAGGCATGAGTAATTCATCAGGAATGATGGCGTTATACATACCCATACAGCCTTCATCAAAAACCCCTAAGATGACTTTATTGTGACGAATATCGGCTGCAATTTCCGCAACCAACTTATGATCAGCTTCATTTATAGTCTTTTCGAATGCTCTAACATGCGATGAATCATGAGTAACTTTTCCAGTACTCAACCATTCATTGATACCTTTTAAGAAGAAATCATCGTCAAAATTTTCTGACCAAATAGTAGAATAATCCACATTAGCTTTGGTCATAGAGGCATTAATATTCAGCAAGCCCACCAAACCTGGATATTGACCAGACCAATTGGCGACAGTCAAAATAGGCCCTCGGTGAGTCGTTAAACCCGCTAAGACATGGTGCGAGTATTGCCAAACCGCTTCTGCGACAATTAAAGGAGCATCAGGATCAATCGTTGCAAATATATCCATGCCTTCACGCTGGCTTGCAATAAAGCCATGCCCAGCCGCTTTTTCAGGATGAGCACGAACTAACTCATGCCCAAGGTCTGCCAATACGTTGGTTAGCTTTGCTTCCATTGCTTTTTGTGTAGGCCAACACACAACATTGGCCCCTTCTCTTAAATCACCACTAGCAACTAATGTAATTTGGCTCATAGACTATTTCTCCTTCGTCATCATCATGGCGGTATACTCGGAATAATCGTTTTGCATCTTCCGAAACACCTTGTATTTATTATTGTGATAATTATTGATAGAACCTTGTCTTGGTTCGACCATATGACCTTGACCGGACATCACCTTCATTGCTTGCCTTAGATCAGTAAACTCACCCGCAGCAACTGCTCCCAACATGGCACAGCCTAATAGCACAGGCTCTTTTTGATCTGGCACCAACACCTGACAACCTGTAGCATCAGCATGCTCACGAACATAAAGTGCATTTCTAGCTAGACCGCCACTCATAACAAGCGTATTTATAACCGCTCCCTGAGCACGCATTTCTTCAATAATATGCCGTGTGCCATAAGCCAAAGCTTGTATCGTGGCTAAGTAGTCGAGTGCCAAATCATCAAAGTCTGCACTCATACCTAGCCCAACTACGGCACCTTTTCTCCAAGGGTCAGCCAAAGGAGAGCGGTTTCCATGAAAGTCAGGTTGCACATGACGAGTCGACGCTAAAAACGCCGTTTCCTCAGCCATACTAGCGAGTCTGTCTTCGATCAAATCGGAAATTCTTTTGCCTTGTTTTTTAGCTTCAATAGCAAGTGGGACAGAGGCGCTATGACGAGCAACAACAGCGTCCATAAGTGCACCAGCTGCAGACTGACCGCCTTCTAAAGCCCACATATCAGGTAGGGTTACGCCGAAATATGGCCCCCAAACACCGGGAACAAAAATCGGCTTAGTATTAAAAGCAATATGACAAGTCGACGTACCTGCAATAACTGCAAGACGAGAGTCTATAGGCGATTCACCAATATCAAGCCCCAATGTCCCTAATGCACCAGCATAGGCATCAATTAAACTAGCGGATACCGCAATACCGGCAACCAAACCAAGTTCCGCTGCCGATTGTTCGCTCAGCACACCACAACGTTCACCCGGAACTGCGAGCGTTGAGCCAATAGAGGCATGTCCATCCGCAACTAAATCTTCCAGCCCTATGGAAGACAAAAAGTCATCGTCCCAACCTTCTCCAGCAAAGCCTTTGTGACCTAAATAGGTCCATTTACATACGGTTGAGCACAGCGAGCGCGTGAAACTATTGGTGGCCCGGTGAACTAACCAATCTGGCAAGTCCCAAAATTGAGCAGCATTTTTCCAGCTCTGTGGTAGTTCACGCTTCATCCAACGTAATTTTGGCAGCTCCATTTCAGGAGAAATACGACCACCAACATGCTTTAAAACCGAACCGCCAATTGCATTTATTTCATCGGCATCTTCTATGGCACGGTGATCCATCCATAACATCACGTTTTGGTGAGCCCAACCTGCTGGATCCACACTAACAGGCCCATCACTGGCATCAGTAACGACAAGAGAGCAAGTGGCATCAAACCCCACTCCCACTATTTCTGACGACGATATATTGGCATCAGCTATCGCAGTTTTCGTCGCCGTACAAACTGCCTCCCATATGTCAGCACTACTTTGCTGTGCAAAATTTTCTAGTGGGCGATATGTTTCGATGGCTTGGGCTGAGGTACTTTTTAAATTCCCCTCAGAGTCAAAAACTCCTGCCCTTGCACTGCCAGTACCGACATCAATACCAATAAAAAAGGTCATATTATTATTTTTCCTTATATATTTTTATATTCATCGAATGGGTTCCTGAAGCAAGCACAAAGTCCTTTTCTTTTTGAAAGCGCCACGGATCAGACAATGTTATCGATGCGCTAACATTTGGCGGTAGCTCTACAACCCAACTCACTTCTTCTGGATTGTCTTTATTCATTTCCCAATGACTTTTTATAAGGCCAGTGCATGCCTCATATTCCGCTTCGACGAACCCAATTCTTTTATCAAAGATAGGGCTCATTTTTACATTGGTATAACCAGGGGACGCCTCATCCCAGTCAATTCCAGCAAGTCGAGCCCAGACCCATTCACCAATAGCACCGTAGGCATAATGATTGAAAGAGTTCATAGCTTTACTTTGGAAGCCCTTCTCTGGCGTCCAGCCATCCCAGCGCTCCCATATCGTGGTTGCACCTTGCTTTATTGAGAATCCCCAAGACGGATATGTGTCTTTTAGTAGTAAATCGATCGCTTGAGTGGGAGAAAGGTAGTCGCTAATAACGGGTGCTAAATGACGTACACCAAGGAAACCCGTTTGCAAATGTCCATTGGAGCTCTTAAACAAACGAACGAGATGCTCTGCAGCAGTAGGAACATGGCTTTGAGGTAATATTTTAAAATCTAAGGCTAATAAATACGCTGTTTGCGTATCACCAGATAATGAACCGTCCTCTAAAACAAACTGCTCTAGATATACGTTTCTTAGCTTTTTCGACAGTGCAGACCAAGACGAGCTATCTTTATTTAAAGCCTTAGCCATGCTTGTCATGATATCTGCAAGATAGATCCAATAAGCGGTATTAATAAGCCCTCTATCTGTTTCATCGCCAACGGCTAACCAATCACCATAGTTGTTATGAACATCATTGACTCGAATACCATTAGGGTTTGTCGACTCAATGACTTTCATCCATTTAATAAATGGCTGCCAACATCGCTCTAACATATCTAGATCGGCATAACGTAGATAATGATGCCAAGCTAAAATAATCGGTGCATCACCCCAAGCTGGCGCACCTGGCTGTGGCGTTAATCGATATGGGTTTAATGGTTTAGTGGGAGCTACATCGGGGAAAACACCTTCTTCAGACTGACCATCAATAAGATCTTCCATCCATTTTTTAAGGAAAGCAGAAGTATCCATAAAATAGCCAGCGGTGCGCCAAAATACTTGAGCGTCAGCAGACCAACCATATCGTTCGTCGCGCTGAGGACAGTCTGTTGGCACGCTTAAAAAGTTCCCTCTCTGGCTCCAGAAAATATTTGATAAAAGCTGATTCAGCATAGTGTTACCAGTGTTAATCTTCCCACTTACTGGTAAGTCGCTCTGAATAGCTATGGCTGTGACGCTGAGGTCTGAAACAGCTTCAGACAAACTAACGCCTGCATATTGAAAGCCATGAAAAGTAAAGTGAGGTTTAAAGCACTCAACACCACCGCCCTTACAAATATAAATATCTTCAGAAACGGCATAACGTAAATTTTCAGTGTATAAGTCGCCTTTCTCGTCAAGTCTCTCAGCGTGTCTGATTCGTATTTCAGTTCCTCTTGGCGCTGACACTGTTAACTCAACATAACCCGCTAAGTTTTGACCAAAATTATAAATAAGTTCACCTGAGGAAGCCTTTTCAACAGATGTCGCTTCAAGTCGGGCGACTTCTTTAACACCGTCCGCTCGACTCGCGTCTAATAATGGGGCATTTGGCTCAGGCGAATATACTTCAACAGGTTGCCAGTTATCCTCGGCATATTCCGATGTGAGCCAATCCACTAGCTCCAAACGTGCGTCATACATTTCCCCAGCCAAAAAGTCTGAGTAACAAACCGGACCTTGCTTAGTGTTCCATTGATCATCACTAACGATTTTCTCAACGCTTCCATCGGCGTATTCAATGTGCAATTGGAACATTAGCCCTGGACGACCACCATAATGATTGCCTGCACGTCTTTGATTATGCCCAACACGTCCAGAATACCAACCCTCTCCCAACACGGCGCCAATGACATTGTTTGAAGATGCAAGCAAGTCAGTAACATCGTAGCTTTGATACTCGACACGACGATGATAGTCGGTCCAGCTTGGCGCCATAACGTCATCACCAACTCGTATACCATTTAGGTATAACTCATACAAGCCAAGAGCGCTGACATAAACAAACGCTCTAACTGGCACAGCGCTTAAGGTAAATTGTCGGCGCAAATAATCGGCTGGCCGAGCTTGGAAGCGGTTATCATAATGATTATCTTGTGGTATCTCTCGGCCTGCGGGCAAAACGAAATAGCGAGCTACCCATTGGGCTTGCCAGTCGTCTTCACCCAACCCAGTAAAGAACTGCACTGGCTCAGAACGCCCTGCACTTTGCCCCTCTTCATCCCAGACTTGAACCGCCCACCAAATTCGCTGATCACGTAATAGTGGATTACCACCCCAAGTAACAAAACAGCAAACGTCTTTAATAACACCGCTATCCCAGACGGTTCCATTACCTTGGTAGACATTGTCTTTTGATTCACTAGCAATAATCTGCCAAGAACACATCCTCCCCTTACCTTTTAACCCCCAAGACAACACAGGGGACAATTGATTCAGGCCACGAGGTAATCTTAAACTCTCGCATTTTAAATTTTGAGCTTGAAGATAGATGCATTCCCTAGACATATTACAACTCCAAAGCTCGCTCTCTAGCATTACCAATATGATGATCCATTGCTTCCATTGCCGCATTTCGATCACGTGCTAACAGTGCATCGATAATTTTAATATGATCACCAAAGGCCGCAGGTAAAGTCAGAGAGTTCAATCGTATTCGATCTAACTTGATCAGGCGTATACGTATATTATTAATATCATAAGCGCCCATGAGTAACTCATTACGCGTTGATTGCATTAGCAATGAATGGAAGCCACTGTCTATTTCCTGCCCTCTACGAAGTAACTCTTCTGATGAGCCCGCTTTTACTGCTTCAATGATTTCAAGGTGAAGTGCTTTTTGCTCTAGCAATACCTCTTCAGGCATTTTTTTCAAAGCATACAGAACAGCCTCTCTTTCTAACGCTGCACGCATTTGGAAAGCATCACGAATCATCTGTAAATCAATAGCAGGAATCATGATGCCTTTTTGAGGTAGCACCGTAATCAAATTTTCAGACTGTAACCTCGGCAAAAGCTCTCTTAATGCACCAATGGATAAATGCAGCATTTCAACTAATTCTCGCTGACTAACCATTTGTCCAGGTCGAAGTCGCCCGTCTAATAGAGCTTCTTGAAATTGTTCATAAGCCACCTGACGTATACGGCCGTCATTGTATTTAATTGGAGCTGTCACTACTTTTGCATTCATTTTTTGCCTCGATCAATCAGTTTGATAACAGGTACTAAAGGTCTAATTCTAACTTCAGCGCGGTCCTAATATCATCAGAAAGAGGTAATAAAGGGGGTAAAGGCTTATAAAAAGAAGGTTGATTGTATTTATCTGATAGCAATGCTTTTAAGGAGATCAAACCACCATTACCGTCTATAGCTTCAATACGTTTTGCAGCGCGCGATTCAAAAGCATCATCAACACCACCTTTATACAAAGTCACGCTATCTTCTGGGAAAAGATTAGGTAAACCGCCTATCATGCCAGCACCACCAGCACTAACCATACGACTCAGAATGCGATCGTCTCCGGTAAATATTGATAAATCAGGGAAACTAGCAACTAACTCCAACCCATCTTTAAGATTACCTGTAGAGTCTTTGATACCAACAATTCGCACCCCCAACCTTGCAACAACATCTTTAACTAAAGAAGGCGTAAATGGCACACCACTAAAGAATGGAAAGTTATACAAAACGATATCGAGATCAGGAGTCCCAGCTGAAGCAACTACCGCTTCATAAAAATTCACAACACCCTCATTACCTGAAGGCTGATAATAATAAGGAGGCAATATCAGCGCTGCACGACAGCCTAGATCCGCTGCGGCTTTATAAAGTAACGCAGCATCATCAATGGATGAGGCAATGACCCCTGGGATATGGCGTGACATATCCACCCCAAGGGCCGATAGTTCTTCTAACGCTTGTATTTTTTGTTGAGCAGAAAAGGAAGCGCCTTCACCTGTTGTTCCAAATACGGATACAAATCCACACCCTTTTGACAACATATGATCACAATGGCCTTTAAGTGCTAACACATCAATTCTTTGATGCGAATCAGTAGGCGTTAATGAAGCTCCAATTACTCCCTTTAAGTCCGTATATTCATGCATTGAGATAGTCTCCAATAACTTATTGTTGTTTTGATTAAATCTATAATCATACAACTGATACAATAAGTCTATACTTTGATAAAATTTCCCTGTAAAGTTTTATCAAGCTAAGGGAAGCTGGTAGATTAGAAACCAGCGCCTAAGCCGCAATCTCTACAAAAATAAAAATTGATGAAAATGGAGAAAAGCATGAAATTAAAAACAATAATTGCCGCGATTAGTTGCTGCACAACTCTTGCCATTCCAGCGTTTGCGAATGAAACTATTGAGCTTAAGTTCACCACTGCGTCTGTTCCTTCAGACCTACACACTAAAGCAATGTCGGTGTTTAAAGACTCTTTGAATACCTCCGTTCCAAATCGATTTGATATACAGTTATACGATTCAGGTGCTCTATTTAAAGCTGGCGCGGATTTAGATGCTATGCAGCGTGGCAATGTAGAAATGACCTACCTATCCTATCAATTAATTGCTGACGCTATTCCAAAGTATGGCGCACTTACATCTGGCTATTTATTTAAAAGCCCTGCGCACTATCGTGCGTTTCTAAATTCAAAAGTGGGTCAAACCTTTAAGAAAGATGTATCAGAAGAGATGGACGTTCAAATTCTAGATGCCTGTTATTTAGGTACTCGCGAGCTGAACCTTAGAACCACTCGCGACATCAAAACGCCAAAAGATTTAAAGGGTGTTAAATTAAGAATGCCTGGTTCTGACGCTTGGCTCTTCCTTGGTGATGCGTTAGGTGCATCGGCAACCCCTATGCCTTTTGGTGAAGTGTATTTAGGGCTACAAACAGGCGCCATCGATGCACAAGACAATCCGCTTCCTACTATTGAAGCCGCAAAATTCTATGAAGTGACCAAACAAATTGTCATGACCGATCATTTAGTTGATGCCATCAATATCGTTGTTAACAATGAGACGTGGGATAAGCTGAGCAGGGGTGAGAAAAAAGCCATGCAAAAAGCAGCCGTTACGGCTTGTGATTGGAATAATGAAAAGCGTCAATCTGAAGAAGCACGACTAATCTCTGTCTTTAAAGATGCAGGTCTAACCATTACTACTCCTAACGTTGAAGCCTTTCGCAAACACGTTCAAAGCTATTACTTAAACTCTGATCGTTCAAAAGACTGGCCTAAAGGTTTAATAGAAGAAATAAACAAACTAGCTCAGGAGTAATACTCTATGACAACTCCTATTCGTAGGAGAGGTCTGACAAGAATCGGCAAGCTACTTTCCAAACTTGCCGATTCCATCGGAGCACTCTTCTTTCTAGCAGCGTTCAGCGGATTTATCATACAAGTATTCTATCGATACGTGCTCAACGATCCCATTCGATGGAGCGAAGAACTCATTATGATAGCCTTTATTTGGGTTGTCTTTTGGGCGGCCGCCTTTATGGTACCAATTAAAAGGCACGTAACGTTGGAAGTGGTTTATGACATAGTTCCACCTAAAACAAAACGTATCTTTGCCATCGTCTCTATGCTTGTCATTATCGTATCTTTCGTTATTTTAATGCCTGCGACTCTAGACTATTTAGACTTTCTTACTCGCAAAAAAAGCCCCGTTTTAAGAGTACCAATGCACTTAATTTACAGCTGCTACATGCTCTTTTTAGTTGGCTTTACCGTTAAATCTGGTATTCGCTTATGTAAGTTATTTGGCTCTGACTGGCGTAGCCACATTTAATAGGAATCATGATCATGGATTTTTTCTCTGAATACGCACTCTTAATCATGTTCGTTATTTTAATTGCCATTACCATAACAGGCGTGCCACTTGGCATTGCCATGATTGTTTCGAGTATTTTCTACCTACTTATGTCTGGAAATGATGTCGGATTAGCCGCAGAAAATGTATTGAATGGTGCTTTTGGAAACTTTGTTGCCCTTGCAGTTCCTTTATTCATTTTTGCCGCGAACATTATGAATGCAGGTAAAGTAACCGACCGTTTATTAACTTTCTCTCTCGCCCTAGTCGGACGAATTCCGGGCGGTCTAGCTCAAGTAAACATAATTACCTCTCTTATTTTTTCAGGTATGTCTGGTTCCGCTATCTCCGATGCAGCTGGAGTTGGTAAAATAATCACAGATATGATGACAAAAGGCGGCCGTTATCCAAGAGGTTTTGCTGGCGCCCTAACCGCAACATCGGCAGTTGTCGGACCAATATTTCCACCGTCAATTCCTATGGTGTTTTATGCTCTTATTTCTTCAACATCAGTGGGTGCACTATTTTTAGCCGGTGTTGTGCCTGCTCTGATGGTGTGTTTGGTTTTAGGAATTGCAGTGTTCATTATGGCTAAAGTAAGAGGCTTTCCTGTCGAAGACGCCATTCCATGGAGAGCTTTACCAATTGCTTTTATCAGAGCTTTCCCCGCTCTTTTGATGCCTGTTATTTTACTGGGCGGCATCTACTCTGGTGTATTTACCCCCACTGAAGCGGCTGCTGTTTCCGCTTTTTATGCTTTATTGTTAGCCGTCTTTGCTTATCGAGTGATGGGGTTAAAAGACTTCTGGAATGTTGTCATTGATACGGTAAAAACAACGGCTGTTGTTACATTAGTACTGTGTGGCGCCTTTATTTTTAATTACGTCATTACTGTTGAACAGCTACCTCAGAATGTCTTTGAGCTTTTTAGTTCTTGGAACTTAAGCCAAACCGAATTTTTAATTTTGCTCAACATTCTCTATTTGGTAATGGGATGTTTCTTAGATGTATCAACCATTATGCTGGTAGTAACGCCATTATTTATACCTACAGCCATGCTGCTTGGCATAGACTTAAATCATCTTGGAATAGTGCTAGTTTTCAACATGATGATAGGTTTGTTAACACCGCCTTACGGTATATTGCTGTATATAATTAAAGCGCTGAATGGCATTCCTGTTGGAGAAATGATTCGGGAAATATGGGTGTTTTTAGGAATACTTATAACTTTGCTCGTCATATTCACCTTTTCGCCAGATTTAGTACTTTGGTTACCAAGGCTAGCAGGAATGCTATAAATCAAAATATAAAAGTGGCAACAAAAAGTTCAGGCAGTCTTAAAAATTTAAAATTGGCCGCCTGAACGAAGCTAACAACGTAACTATGACTACTTATTAATCAAATTAAATTGCATGCCTGTTCTCAATATTCCAGTACTTAAAACATTGGCTCTTAAACCACCACGATGCAGCCAGGCTCTTACCACTTGCGGTGATGATATAGAATCGTTGGCAAGAGACTTTCCTAACGAGCCACAGGGCTCACACAATTCGACACCATAAAAGCGAACATCGCCAATAGAGAATTCTTGCCCAACTAACTGGTTCAATCGTACTCCTTGGGTCACTATGTTTCTTCTGGTCGCTGAAAGGCCAATACTTTGTGCGAAGTTAGCATTAAAGGCAGCTATTTCTTCACTTTCGACAAAAGTAATATTTGGACCATCAGAGCCTTTCTTACCGTAGTATCGGTCGCCAACTATGCCTTTACCAGCATCCACTTTGACGGCATCAATCCCTATCTGTGATTGTTTCGATTTTTTCGACACGAAAATTGCTTGAATCACCCTTTGTCTCCTAAGACATGTCTGTCACTGGTCGATTATGACATACACAATGATTAAAAACCTTCCCCAAAAGATCGGTTATTAAGAAGGTTACTCTTCTTGAATGAGGCTAGTGTGCTATAGATTTAATTGAGCCACTCCAATCCATCATAAGGTTTGACTTTTAATGAATCCAGACGCGAAGCAAGAGAACCAGAATGCAATTCTAATTTATGACCGTCTGGGTCTTCAATATACAAGGAATCCCCTTCGCTACTGTTTGATTGCCACTGTCTCACAGCCTTAAACGCCTCTTTTTGTTTAACACTAAGCATGACTGCTGAATCATAAGTAAACGCAAAATGTGTGTAATCCTGACTAGGTTTTGCTTTACCTAAAGATAAACAAAGCCAACAATTCCCGTAGGACAAATAAGCACCAGTATTCCAACGCACCTCGCCTTGAAACCCTAACAGGTCACAATAAAACTCAATGGATACATCAAGATTAGACACACTCAAGGTCAGATGATTGAGCCCTTTATCTTGTTGTAACGCTGGCAATTGAATAGCCGAGCAATCATCGAGAGATGCCACCATAGCGTAAATCTTGGTGGCTTTTTCAAAGTGATTCAATTGCTGTTCTTCGATCCACCAGCGCGCAACGGTCATCAAGGTAACGGGATCATCGTTTTTATTCGCAAAAAACGCATAAAAAGACACCTGAACACCATCGCCTTTTTGTTTGATTTTCTCAGCACAAACCAAAAGAATCTTTTGTTTAATCTTAGTATTCACGTCTCTTAATCCCTTTTAGAAAGAAATCTTGCAAGTATCACGCATCAACATATATCGATTGAAAAATACACTATGCGACTAAAGTCTGACTTCTTATCTATCGACTGCCTGCTAAATTAACAGTGCGTATAAAAATAATTATAAGGAGATCTACCATGTCAGATCATAATATTAATGCAGAAAAATACTGGCAAGCAAACCTAAGGCTGATACTAGGCAGCTTGGTGGTTTGGGCGCTAGCCTCTTATGGCTGCGCTATCCTACTTCGTCCCATGCTCTCAGGCATTATGATCGGAGGTGCTGATTTAGGCTTCTGGTTCGCTCAGCAAGGTTCCATTCTTGTATTCATCGCTTTGACCTTCCACTACGCGTGGAAAATGAACAAGCTTGATGAAGAATTTGGCCTTCAGGAGTAAGTCGCATGGATCAGTTTACTATCAATTTACTTTTCGTCGGTGGTTCCTTTGCGCTTTACTTCGGTATTGCCTTCTGGGCTCGCGCTGGTTCAACAAAAGAATTCTACGTAGCCGGTGGTGGTGTTCATCCCGTACTAAACGGTATGGCAACAGCAGCAGACTGGATGTCAGCAGCGTCCTTCATTTCTATGGCGGGCTTGATCGCGGCTGGTGGTTACGCTAACTCAACCTATTTAATGGGTTGGACTGGTGGTTACGTATTGCTTGCTATGCTTCTAGCACCTTACTTACGTAAGTTCGGTAAATTTACCGTGCCAGATTTCATTGGTGATCGTTTCTACAGCAGCACCGCTCGTTTGGTTGCCGTGGCTTGTTTGATCATTGCTTCTGTTACTTACGTTATCGGTCAAATGACTGGTGCGGGTGTCGCTTTCTCTCGCTTCTTAGAAGTCGATAACAACACTGGCCTTATCATCGCTGCGATTGTTGTATTCTTCTATGCGGTATTAGGTGGTATGAAAGGTATCACTTACACTCAAGTTGCACAGTATGTTGTATTGATCATAGCCTACACTATCCCAGCTGTTTTCATCTCCTTACAGCTGACTGATACGTTTATTCCTGCTATCGGCCTTTTCTCTAACCATACAGAATCTGGTATACCATTGTTGCAAAAACTGGATGAAGTAGTGCGAGAACTGGGCTTCCAAGATTACACTGCGGACGTAGATAACAAACTAAATATGGTTCTGTTCACACTGTCATTGATGATAGGTACCGCAGGTCTACCACACGTTATCATTCGTTTCTTCACCGTTCCTAAAGTAGCTGACGCTCGTTGGTCTGCTGGTTGGGCACTAGTATTCATTGCTTTGTTATACCTAACAGCACCAGCTGTTGCGTCTATGGCTCGCTTGAATCTATTGACCACTATCTATCCTTCTGGCCCAACAGAAGCCCCTATCGAGTACGCAGAGCGTCCTGATTGGGTACAAACTTGGGAAACAACAGGTTTAATTAAGTTTGAAGATAAAAACGGTGACGGTCGAGTTCAATTCTACAACGATGTGCCTGCATTCCAAGAAGAAGCGACAGCACGTGGTTGGGAAGGCAATGAGCTTGTTGTTAACCGAGACATTCTTGTATTGGCAAACCCAGAAATTGCGAACCTTCCAGGTTGGGTAATTGGTTTGATCGCTGCAGGTGGTCTAGCAGCAGCCCTTTCAACGGCAGCTGGTTTGCTCTTGGCTATTTCGTCCGCGGTGAGTCATGACTTAATAAAAGGCTCCATAAATCCAGACATAAGCGATAAGGGGGAACTACTGGTTGCTAGGATATCGATGTTTGTCGCCATCATAGTCGCCACCTATCTCGGTATGAATCCACCCGGATTCGCCGCGCAGGTAGTAGCATTGGCATTCGGTATTGCCGCAGCCTCTATCTTCCCTGCTTTGATGATGGGTATATTCTCTAAACGAGTAAACAGCACTGGTGCGGTTGCAGGTATGCTAGCTGGCTTGATTGCTACCTTGGTTTATATCTTCCTATTCCTTGGCTGGTTCTTCATTCCAGGTACGGCGTCTTTTGCCAACACGCCAGATAATTGGTTGTTCGGTATTTCACCATTGTCATTTGGTGCTATTGGTGCGGTAATTAACTTTGTGGTTGCATTCACTGTGTCTTCAATGACACCTCCGCCACCAAAAGAAATTCAAGACCTTGTTGAAAGCGTTCGTTACCCTCAAGGTGCTGGCGGTGCAGTTGACCACTAAGGTTTAACAAAAGCACTCCCTATCAAGTGGGCCTCACTTCTTTGTGAGGCCCACTTTCCCTATAATAAGAATCCATACAAAATCAAAAAAGAGAGCACTTATGTTTTGGGAACTCATAGCTACTGTTTTTGCCGGTATTGGCGGCGCAGGTATTGCCCTTTTGTTAAGGAAGATAACCAAACAAACCGCTCCGAAATGGTTGGTTCCTGTGTTTGCAGGTGTTGCCATGCTTGGTTTTCAAATCCAAGGCGAATACGACTGGTACGATCACCAAACTAGCCTGTTACCAGAGGGTGTTGTCGTTGTAAAAACCGTTCAAGAAGAAGCCCCATGGCGTCCTTGGAGCTACGTATTTCCACAAACTCTTCGTTTTATTGCTGCTGACGTAGAGAACTCTGCAAAAAATAAAATTGATCCGAATCTTGTTCTCGTCGACCTATACTTTTTTGAACGTCGCCACATGGCGAAACGCGTTCCACAAATAGTCGATTGTGTTCAAGGTGCCAGAACCGACTTTACTCAATCATTTAGTGCGTCATCAAGCTCAAAAAGCCAATCCACTTCAACGTGGTATCCACTTGAAAGCGATGATTTATTACTAAAAGCGATTTGCAGTGATCAAGCCTAAAAAAGTCTCTTTAACCTAAGTTTTCCTCATTAGCATAAAACACGATAACGTCTCATAATATCGATTTACCCAATAGCGAAAGTCGATATTATGAACATCACTCCAGCAGAACGCGACGCGGTTTACAAAACCATTTTTTCCCGCCGAGATGTGCGACGAGAATTCAAACCCGATCCTATTCCAAATGATGTTTTAGAACGCGTTTTACTGGCTGCGCACCATGCACCGAGTGTCGGTTTTATGCAGCCTTGGGACTTCATTCTTGTCTCTAAGCCAGAATCCAAAACACAAATTAAAAAGGGGTTTCTAAAAGCACACGCAGAAGCCGCCGAGCTATTTGAAGGCGAACGCAAAGAGCAATACAAGAGTTTCAAACTAGAAGGCATTGAAGAAGCACCATTGGGTATTTGCGTGACTTGTGATCGCAGCAGAACAGGATCTGTCGTACTAGGACGCACAGCCAAGCCAGAAATGGATTTATTCAGCTCTGTGTGCGCGGTACAAAACCTATGGCTAGCCGCGAGAGCAGAAAACCTAGGTGTTGGCTGGGTCAGTATTGTTGATGACAAGGCGATACGCGACACGCTCAACATTCCTGAATCCATCGATATCATTGCCTATTTATGCGTGGGCTATGTCGAAGAATTTCATGATACACCCGATCTTGAAAGAGCAGGCTGGCTGCCAAGGCGAGACGTCAGCTCGGCCGTTCATTACGACTCTTGGCCAGATCCAAAGAGCGAATAAGACAAATTAAAAAATAGAGACAAGACAGATGGTTCGTCTGCCTTGTCGCTATAAAAATACGACTAAAAGAGCGCCCTATCTAAAGCCTCAATCAACTGATCCATTTCTTCGTCATTGGTATAATGCACAAATGACAAACGAACCACGCCCGTATTTGCATCCACTCCCATAGCCTCCAACAAACGCACTGCGTAAAAGTGCCCTGCGCCACAAATTATGCCCTGATCTACTAGCTTCTGCGCCAACTCCTGAGGCGTTTGACCTTTAGGAATAATAGATACCGTTGCGGCTTTCTTGGCAGGATCCGCCGTTCCAAGTAAGGTCAATTTAGGATGTTGGTCAACAAAATTAAGCAACCTAGCCAATAAGACTTGCTCGGCATCATGCAACAAATCTCGCACACGCTGGGCTTTTTCAGTAATAGAATCCGTCGCATCAAAGTGATGATCGTGCAAAACATCAAAATAATCCAACACTCCGCGGCTCGCTGCCACTTGGGCATGATCAGGTCCAGCTGGCACAAACCATTTTTGACGATAGGCTTTGTTAAAATAATGCGCTTGATTGCCCAATTCATCCGCCATAGCATCGCGAATAACCATGACACCAAGATGTGTTCCGTAGGCTTTATAAAGCGAGAACAAGTAAATGTCAGCACCAAGAGCATCCACATCTGGTAAGCCATGGCCCGCAAAGGACACACCATCAACCACAGTTGCCACACCCGCTGCTTTCGCTCGTGCGCAAATATCCACTACTGGATTGGTTTCAGCGACAATATTTGAACAATGAGTAAAAGCTAAAAGCTTGGTTCGTTCAGTAAAAAGCTTCTCTAAACTATTTATATCTAACGACCCTGTCAGAGCATCCACTCGCCATTCTTTAATCACGATGCCACGTGCTTCTAATGCACGCCAAACACCAATATTCGCTTCGTGATCTTGATTGGTCACTATGATTTCATCGCCTGCTTTTAGAATTTTGCCGAAGGCTTGCGCCAAGACATAGGTATTCTGAGAAGTCGAAGGCCCAAGGTGCACTTCACTAGCCTTCACATTTAAATAAGACGCTAAACGTTCATGAGCTAAATCCATCTGAGCACCGGCTTTTTGTGCCGCAGGATGAAGATGATACGGCTGTAGTTTGGTTTCTCGATAATATTGGTCTAAATGGTCAATGATTGCCTGACAAGCATAAGACCCGCCTGCATTATCAAAAAAGGCCTGCCCCGCTAAAGAAGGTTCCTTAAACGCTGGGAATTGAGAACGTGCAAACGCCAAATCTAATTTAGGTGTCATAATTTTATCTCCATACCGAAAGCAATCTACAGCCTGTCATCAACAACAAACTAATCTAGTGAGGCCCTTGCACGAAGTAACAAGTACACTAGTCATGCAAGGTCTCATAGGAAAAGTATAGAGAATATGCCACACAAGTTGTTTGCTATTTAAAGGGAGAATAACTAACGTAATACAAGATTTTTGTTTAAATTGAGCACTTTATGAAAGAAATCACCCTAGACCGTACCGACTACAAAATAATCCAAGCATTGGAAAAAGATGGTCGCCTTAGTAACACTCAGTTAGCAGAGACAATTAACCTCTCACAATCACAGTGTTTAAGACGCTTACGCCAACTAGAAGAAATGGACATTATTAGTGGTTACCGAGCCCAGGTAAATTACCAAAAACTCGGCTATAGCGTGATGGCTTGGACATTAGTCACCGTTAGCAAAGACGCTCCCAATGCACGGGATAATGTGATGTGTTTTCTGCAACAACAAAGCGCTGCGATTAACGTTCATGGTGTTACTGGAGATGTCGATTTAATGGTAGAAATCTGCGCTAAAGACATGGTGCAATTCACCGATTTAGTGGTCAAGCAACTTTATGCCCATGCCGACGTTGTAAGCACCAAATCCTATATACGTTTAGACACAGCAAAGCAAAATGGTAGCCCTCTTGATAAGACATAAAAGTCTTTTAAAAATCTTAACTTAAGACGTTTCTTGTCCAATTGATTAGTTTTTTTCAGGTATTGGTGTATTTTTTATCGTTTGTCTTAATTCCCCATAGTTTCTAATATATAAGCATCAAAACGGAATAAGTTTTGACGCTTTTTAAAACAACCATGAAAGAGGAATACATCATGAAAAACACTAAATCTGTTGCCGAATTATTAGAAACTGTAAACACTTCTTTTCTTACTGATGCTGAAAAATACGAAGCAATTGCTCGTGCTGAACGCGCTGAATACATCGTTGCAGGTATCTCTTCTGCTGTTCAAGCCGTTAAAAATGTAGCAATCAAATTGAAATCAGCTTTCGTATCTTCTTCTGCACAACACGCTTAATCGTTAAACACACTTAAAAGTTATTGGGTAAGCGTCTGTTCCCAAAACAGATATTTTGGCTTACTCCAACAGGCTTGTAAGGAAATGGCGCTAGAATAAAAACATAAAGCGCTTCCTGTTCCTACCTACGAAACCTATTTGAATCGCCTAAATTTCATTCGTAATTATTTTCACCACTTTGTTTTTACAAAAACGTTCTACATGAATTTTCTAACTTCATTTTTTAGCAGTAAAAACAATTCAATAAAACCAACAGATACAAGATAAACTAATCTGATATCAAATCGCTAATTAACCCAATCCATTCTTCAAACTGGACGTCTAACCGTCTTTTCTGATCTTGAGAAAGGGTCAGGTTTAGTTCCGCCAGCATTTGAGCATACAAGCGTGCATTGTGGTCTAAATCCTGTTGGTATTGAGCAATTTTATATTGATCTGGATTACTGATAAGAAGAGTAAGTCGCTGCGTAAAATCAGACCTATTCCGATTGGCAAAAATGTCTCTTACCGTATCTTGAAGGGTCGTTTGATAGACCGTCCGTTCAGTAGAAGTTGGAATAAGTTGCCGTGCGTACTTTTTAATAATATCAAGCTGCTGTCGATCTAGCTTACCAAGATTATCTTCCACCGATTCGGTTAGTCGCTCTTCTCTACGACTTAATCGATCTTCTTCGGTTCGTTCATCAAATTCGACCTGCTTTTCTAGCCTCTTTTTCTTCCAAGTAGACAAAATTCCAGCGATTTGATCTTGAGAAAGTTGTTGAGCAATACTGGCCACCTCAGGGGCAATTTTGGCTCGAAAACGATGAAGATGCTGTCTTGCTTCATCAAATTCATTCAACCATTGGTCTTGATTGAGAGGCCCAATATCTAATTTTATTTTTAGATTCTGGAGTTGTGCCTGATATTTTTTAAGTTCAGTAGAGCGATGCCAGCTTTGCCATGAAGCAATCTGGTCATCCACCACGGCTTTTTGATCAGACGATAAATCAACGTAGTCATCTAAATACCAATAAAGTAACCAATCAATATTGTTGTACACAAAGGATGACGAGCAGGCGCTTAAAAGAAAGCTGAACAGTATCACTAAGGGAAATTTGGCCTTCTGCATATATGATCCCTTAACCTATTCAGTTTTGTTTTATATTTACTGTTTACGGGCTTGTCGATGAAATGGATCACTCTATAAAAGATAGACTATGGACTATCAGATGACACTTTTTTATCATGTTCATGATGCGACTTTCTAGGCATAATATCGATCAAATACAATTGAATAGATGTGAATAGGAAAAAGAAATGACCACTTGGCACTGTCAAACTTTTAGCGAGCTATCCACACAAACATTATATGACCTACTCAAGCTGCGTAGTGACGTCTTTGTGGTAGAGCAAAACTGTATTTTTCCTGATATGGATGATCTGGATAAGCTCCCCAAAACTCGCCACCTGTTTGCCCTACAAGACAATAAAGTGGTCGCCTACGCTCGATTGCTTGCCGAAGGCGTCTCTTATTCAGGTTATAGCAGTATCGGTCGAGTGGTTGTCGCGCAAGAAAATCGCAAAGATAAATTAGGTCACGCGCTAATGACCAATGCGATTGAAGAAACCCTTAATATTTGGCCAGACAGCCCGATTAAAATTGGCGCACAATCTCATCTTGAACGCTTTTATCTATCTCACGGTTTTATCACAGTATCCGAACCCTACATGGAAGATGGTATAGAGCATTATCATATGATTAGAGAGGCGGAAATAAACCTTTAATCCGCGCTTTCAGCTCTGGCAAGACTTCAATTTCAAACCAAGGGTTTTGCTTGAGCCAGCGATTGTTCCTAGGACTTGGGTGAGGCAATACTAATTTGCCTTGCTCTAACCAATATTGCCATTGTTTAACTTGCTTCGTGACATTATCAGACTGACCTAAATGATAGGCTTGCGCATAAGCACCCAAGACAATCGTTAATTCAATATTCTTCAGCTGATTAAGCACAACTTCTCGCCATTTTATCGAGCATTCAGGGCGTGGCGGTAAATCGCCTGATTTCTTTCCTGCTGAAGGTCCGCTTTTATGGACACTATTCCCCGGAAAACAAAACCCCATTGGAACAATAGCGACTTTCTGCTCATCGTAAAATTCATCAACAGATAAGCCGAGCCATTCACGTAATCGTTCGCCACTGAGATCATCAAATGGCCGACCAATATCATGGGTCTTTTGCCCTGGCGCTTGGCCAGCAATTAATAGTTTAGCGTTTGGATGAATTTGCAGAATGGGTTTTGGAGGATAAGGCAGAGCATCAGCGCAATGTTGACAAGAAAGAACCGCTTCTTTTAATACTAGAAATGCATCATGCGACATAGAAATTGCCTCATAAAAAAGGCACTACTCGTTCGTAGTGCCCTTCAGCTTTAGAAATTATTACATGTTGTTTAAGTAAGCCTCAATAAACTGACCTTGATTTGGTGCTTTAGGTGCAGTTTTAAAATTCAGCACTTGATCATTAATTCGTAACTTAAGTTCATCGGTAAAGTCACAGCTAATGGCTTTAAACTCTTTCGCTGTTTCTTTAAAGGCAGGTTTTGTCGCGCATTGATCCGCAATTTTTGATGACACTTGCGCACAATAAGCGGCGATTGCATAAGAACCTAAGTCATTATCAGAAATGGTAGTCCAATCCACCTTGGTTGGAATCTCTATACCGCATTGCTTAGCCACATTGTCATCGGCTTCTTGAATCTTAGTTTTTTGATACGCTAGATGCTTTTCACGATTAGACATGGCTAATTTTTCTTGGATACCTTGCTTTGATTGCTGGTCATAAAGTGCAGAGATAGCCTGAACCGTATCGGCTTTCGCTTCATCTTTTTTGCCAAGATAAATACCATCTTTAGCATCAGGCAAATACAAAGTATATGAGCAACAGCCATAGTTATTGGCGATATAAATCAATGACCTTTTTGAGCCATCATAAGTGTATTTTAATCTCTGATCATCGCCCTGTTTCTTTACTTCGGTTAGAAATACCACGCCATCAATTTCATGGTTCACGCCCGTTACTTTCACCAAAGCCTGTTTATTGTCGGTGGTCGGTGCAATAACAACATTTACGCCATCACCAGATGTTAGCTCCATTGGATATTTTGCCAAGTCCAACGCAAAAACAGAATGGCTTAAAAGCAGCAAAAACACAGATAACGTCTTTTTCATTTTAAATCCCTTTTAGAATACAGTACATAAACAAGCAGCAAATTTGCCACCCTATAAGTTTGGGCGATATTTAAACACTTATCATTCTGCCTTTCTAGAGACGTAATCAAGTCGGAATGTCGTAGAGGTTATTTTTAAATTATTCAATGCACAAAAAAGCGGTTTCTGACACTTAAGTCAGAAACCGCTTTTTTTTGAGAAAAGTACTAAGTGCTATTAGTGCTTAGTGTTCGTGACCACCAGCGCCGTGAACATGCCCATGCTCTAGTTCTTCAGCCAAGGCTTCACGAACTTCAATGATTTCAACATCAAAATTCAATGTTTTACCAGCCAAAGGATGGTTACCATCAAGCATAACGCCATCTTCTTCTACTGCGATAACCGTTACTGGCTGTTGACCGCCTGGTGTTTGTGCCATGAACTGCATGCCAACTTGAATTTCATCAACGCCTTGGAAGTTTTCACTAGGTACTTTTTGAATAAGTTCTTCATGAACCGCACCGTATCCATCTTCAGGTGTAACAGACACAGCAAGCTTATCGCCAGCCGCTTTGCCTTGAAGTGCTTTGTCTAGACCATCAATGATGTTTTGAGCACCACTTAGAAACACTAATGGCTCTTGACCAACAGAAGAGTCTAGTTCTTGACCTTGTTCGTCAGTCAATGTGTAGTGCATGCTAACAACGGCGTTTTCTGTGATTTGCATTGTATTCTCCTAATGAACATATAATAAATAATGGGGGAACGAGCGCTTGATACAAGCAAACCTTACATTTCAACAATAAGCGTTACACCGCCACAACACGAACCCAAACAATAGTTTGTGGCATTATGATAACGTTCCATAAGCTCAATAACTACCGTATAACCCTAGAAGTTTGGTGCGTTCGACGATTTTTAAAGGGATGTTTGACAAAAAATTTAAAAAAAATGCAAAAAAAGCCAAGCTGATCAAATTTGAAACACGATTTAATCAACAAGCTCCCCTTGAAATTGAAAGACAGATTGAGTTTTAGCAACGGAAAAACCGAGCGCGGTATAAAACTTTTTCGCGCCATCACGAGTATCATTGGTACGCACTCGTAAAACGATCTTCTCATTTAAAGCCCACTCTTTTGCTTTTTCGACCAAAGCGCGCCCTGCACCCTTTAACCGCACCTGATCCGATACAGACAAACCAAGAATTTCAATAAAGTCTGCTGAAGCGGCTCGAAAAGCATGTTGAGCATGTAACCAACCGATCAATTGACCATTGAATTCGGCCACCCAAACTTTGTCATTGCTAGATAAAAGTAGTCGCTCAAGACGCTTTATTGCACGTTCTTCTGATACCGTATTTTGATAACCTAATGCTGAAGCGACATCAGCAATGGCTTTAGCATCATTTGATATGGCTAATCGAATTTCCATTGTTTCTCTCAACTCCATTGTCGTTACCCATTTTCTTCAAAATACTATTCACTAGGCGGTATGAACTGAGAGATATCAAGTTCATACGATTTCCCTAACCAGCTAACACCTTGAGTATGATCAACATATTCATTGCCTGTTAGTGGGTGAACAAATACATCCAATGACTGACGATGTAACATCAACCACGGAATGACCTTACCAAAGCTTTCCGCTGCGAATGACAGCTGACAACTCCAAACTGGGTGCGGCCCTACTGGCTTTTGATGAAAACGTCCAACACGAATGTCGAACAGCTCACTAGCTTGTTCAGCCACTTTTTTGGCCAATTCAACGCCCGCGTCATCGCAGTAATAAAGATGCGCATGAAACGCTTTAATATCTTGATCTAATGGTTGTTGCTTCATGGTACCGTCCAATGCTTATAAGTAATCAATTCAATGCAATAAGTTTAGCACCTGCACCCCCTCAGCTTGGCTATCGCATCGAGAAAACTGCATTTCAGGATAAGAAATAATCACCACTTTGTCTAAAGACATGATTTACACGACCTTAGTCGTAGAGGATTGTTTTATTGGCTGTGTTACATTTATATAAAAATAAGACTTCATGTCTTAGACAAACAATAATGACGTATCAGCCTATGTTCAGGTAATTTATTAAATGACTGTTTTCTGGATTCTGTTAGCCATTCTTTATGTTCTTGGTCTGTTCTGGATTGCTATCTGGGGGGATAAAGAAAGCCCTACCGCGAAAAAGCTGACTCGACATCCGCTGGTCTACAGTTTGTCATTGGCTATTTACTGCACCGCTTGGACGTTTTACGGTTCGATTGGTGAGGCTTCTCGTTCTGGCTGGAGCTACTTCCCTATTTTGCTTGGTCCTATTTTGCTCTACCTGTTTGCCTTTCCCATATTAAGAAAGATGATTACAGTCAGTCGTAAGCAAAATATCACCTCCATTGCTGATTTTATTTCTTCCCGATACGGCAAACGTCCGATGACCGCACCCTTGGTCATACTCATTAGTATGCTCGCGGTGATCCCTTATATCGCCTTACAGCTTAAAGCGATTGGCTCAAATTTCGCACTTTTTGTTAATCAGGATGAATCTTCTACCAGCCTTGTTGTATTCGTGGCGACCATTCTCATGGGTGTTTTTGCCATGTTATTCGGTACCCGAAAAGTCGAAGTCACTGAATACCGTTCCGGTATGATGCTGGCCATCGGAGCGGAATCCTTGTTTAAACTGATCGCTATTGTGGCTGTTGGTATCGTTGCGGTTCTCATGACTCATGAGTTTGATATAAGCAAGCTCAGCGAGAATGTCGATTTTACGGTATGGAATCCTGAACAGTTTTTATCCTTCACATTTATCATGCAAACCTTCATGTCAGCGGCAGCGGTGATTTGCTTACCCCGCCAGTTCCATGTCACCGTGGTTGACCATCAAGACAATCGACAATCTAATATGGCGCGGTGGTTATTCCCTTTATACTTACTGATCTTTGCCGTCATTATTCCACCAATAGCCATCGCAGGTCAGAGCCTTTTCTCGGCAGACATCAATCCCGATACCTATGTCATTCAGTTCGCCTTGGTATCTGACAACCTTCCGCTGCAAATGCTAATTTTCCTAGGCGGAATGTCAGCAACTACCGCTATGATTATTATCGCCACCTTCGCCCTGAGCATTATGATCAGCAATGATGTCATCTTACCGCTGATGTTGGCGCGTGCCAGTGCCCAACAGCAAGCCCTGCCCTTGTATCGACGTCGAATATTAATGATTCGTCGCTTTGCTATGCTAGGAATATTGCTGCTATCGTTTTTGTATTATCAAAAAATGGCCAATGCTGAATCATTAGCAAACACAGGCATATTGGCTTTCTCTCTGGTGTTACAGCTTATGCCCGCGGTGCTTGGCGGTCTGTATTGGAAACGTGCCCATGCTCATGGAGTCTATACCGGCTTAACCTTTGGCTTCTTGTGCTGGGTATTATTGATGATGCTACCACTCACAGGCAATGTAGATTGGAACTTAGAAAATGCTCAATCTCGTTCAGAACTGATTAGCTATGGCGCGTTCATCAGTTTATTGGCCAACATTTTTGGTTATGTAGCGGGGTCTTTATTATCGACAGAACGTTTAATTGACAGAATTCAAGCCACCGCGTTTGTCAGCCCGACAACAGAGCTAGAAAAAGGCTTTTTCAAACCCAAAAGCAAAGCCACGAACAGTGATTTTTTTGTCTTACTGGAAACCTTTTTAGGCAAGCAAAAGAGCCAGCAAGTCCTATCGAGTTTTGAACAGGATTACAGTCAAACCATTCCACCGAACGCGTCACCAAATCGTCTGTTTGTCGATTACTGCGAACGAATTCTAGGTGGCGTACTAGGCGGCTCTTCAGCACGTACTATCATCAATTCCATCTTGGTTGATAAACAAATCAAGGTAGAGGAAATGGTGACCTATTTAGATGAAACCACCCAAGCTATCCAATTCAGCCAAAATTTATTGTTCGTTTCTATGGATAATTTAGATCAAGGCATCAGCGTAGTCGATAAAGACCTTCGAATCGTTGCGTGGAACAAAACCTACCTTGCACTTTACCCTTATCCAGAAGGAATGTTGACTGTTGGACTGCCAGTGGAAGAGCTCATCCGCTTTAACGCTGAGCGCGGTGAATGTGGCGTAGGTGACATAGAAGAACTGGTTAATAAACGTTTAGAGCACCTTAAAAAAGGCAGCACGCACAGATTCTTACGTCGTCGAGCCAGTGGACGAGTCATCGAAATGGTCGGCAACCCGCTGCCTGATGGCGGCTTTGTCACCAGCTTCACTGACGTCACGGAACACATAGAAAGCCAGCAGGCCTTAAAAGAAGCCAACATAGACTTAGAAAAACGTGTCGAAGCTCGTACCGTTGAAGTACAAGGCGTTAACCATGAACTGATGCAAGAGATAGAGCGTCGTAATCTGGCTGAAAAAGCCCTGATCAGTGCCAAAGCTGAAGCCGAGCAAGCGAACGCCTCTAAGACAGAGTTCCTTGCCCTAGCCAGCCACGATATTTTGCAGCCACTGAACGCCGCTAAGCTGTATATGGGGATATTGCAATCCACAGAGCTGCCAGACAACACCAACCAAGTCATTGAACAATTATCCGACTCGCTGGAATCGACCGAAGCGCTAATCTCCACCTTACTTGAAATTGCTCGCCTCGACCAAGGTGCCATTCAGCCCAAATTGGTGGACTGTAACCTGCAAGATATTCTCGCTCCGATAGTGGCAGAATTTGGCGTTATCGCAGACAGTAAAAACATTCGTTTAACCACACACTTACGGCCTTTTAGAGTCCACACGGACCCTATCTACTTACGCCGAATCATTCAAAACTTTGTCTCTAATGCAGTGAAGTACACACAAAAAGGGCGAGTATTGCTCAGTGTTAGACCACGTTCTGGTGTGGTGTATTTACAAGTTTGGGATACTGGTGTTGGCATACCTGCCACTGAACAAAAGAAAATATTTAATGATTTTTATCGCTGGGAAAATAACCAAGAGCCAGGCATGGGACTGGGATTAGGATTGGTTCGTCGTATGCAAAAACAGCTAGGTTTAGGCACAGAAATACACTCAACTCCCGGTAAAGGCAGCTGCTTTAGCATTGGTATTCCTTTGGCTCAAAGTGATCACGTCGTTGATTTACCGCCCTCTCAAGCCACGACAACACTGCAAGAAAAACGCGCGCATTGCTATGTTTGGTGTATTGACGATGAAAAGAATAATCTCACTGCCATGAATACACTATTAACTCATTGGCAATGTGACTGTCGAACCTTCAACCGATTTAATGACGCCTTAGATGCAGAAGGAGAAGCGGAGTTACTCTTAGTGGATTATCACCTTGATGATAATCAAGATGGCTTATCTTTGATTAAAACACTGCGAGCTCGTGCTGGAAAAACAATTCCTGCCGTCTTGATCACCGCCCTACGCGATCCTAAATTGGTGGAGCAATGCAAACTGCAAAACATTACCTACATGGCAAAACCAGCAAAGCCCGCAAAATTACGGGCTTTGGTTCAACACATTCACCAATTAAGAGAAGATGCGAAGTAACAGAGATTAATTCGTTGTAGGCAGACTTAAACCACAACCTGCGAGAATAATACCACTCACCGTATCACCGATGCGCTGTAAGTCCTCTTCTTTCAAAGATTCAATACCGCTTAAAGCCAGCACTTGCGCTTCAAAATCCGCGTAGTGCTGAGTAGTCGCCCAAATCATATAGATGACACTAGAAGGGTCACATTGACGCATTTTCCCAGCATCCATCCAGGATTGCAGCAAGGCAACACGAGATTGAAACCATGGCTGCAACTCTTCTTTTAGATAATCACCAATGTGCAGTGCTCCGCCGATCACTTCCATGGCGAATAATCGTGACGCTACGCCTTTCTCAAAGCTTTGCTTAAGTTTGAAACGAATAAAACTATCCAACACAACAGCGGGATCATCGTCACTAGTCGCTTTGTCAAACAAGTCATTCCAGCCCATTAACGTTTGATCAAGCACCAGTTTGTACAAGTTCGCTTTGGATTGAAAATAATAAATAATATTTGGTTTAGGCAAGCCAGCTCGCTCAGCAATATGCTGAAGGCTAGCGCCATTATAGCCTTTTAAACCGAATTCAATTTCGGCGGCTTCTAAAATTTTAACAAAGACTTCTTCGCGGTGATTTTGACGTTTGCTCATGGGGGAGTTGAGTCCTTATTTGTATTTTTGCGAACAGTACTGAAGCAAGCCCCCCTCCCAACGTCCCTTGGCAGAAGGAGCAGCAAGCTAGTTTTATTCCCGCCCCTTGTGTCTTTTAAGGTTAGGGTGGGATTATTTTTCTTTTAAGCCAGTAAATCCGTTAACTCTTGTGCTGTCGACAACTTACCTTCGTCTTCAATATTCGGGAAAACAGCAACCGTAATATTGTCAGCTATCAGACTTGGTAGCCATTCGTTTTTAAAGGTATCAAGAGACACTGACACTGGCTCGCAGTCGTCCCAATCTTCAATCGCCCACTGGCTAGCAAATTCTGCATCTGGCCAAACCATCACGCAATCGCCATCGTCCGTTTCGACCATGACAAAACCTTCTTCGTTACTTAAGCTCCACACTTGCTCTGTGGCCTTTGCTTGCTCAACAAAATACGCTAAACGTTCGTTGTCAGGCGCAACTAAAAGTTGAACGCGTTCTTCCATCGATAATTCTTTCATTTTCAATCTCTCTTAAAACTCTGTTTAAAAGTAAAGCACTTCGTCTGCGGTTAATTCACGAAACTCACCGGCCGATATGTCCGCATCCAGTGACAAAGGACCAATTTGATCGCGATGAAGTTCTTCCACTTTGTTGCCTACGGCTGCCAGCATGCGTTTTACCTGATGGTATTTACCTTCTTGAATCGTCAGGTAAATATCACAATCGCTAATACGCTCAGCAACGGCTGGTAATGTTGGCTGTGATTCGCCATGCAACATCACGCCGGCTTCCAACAGCTTCAAATCTTCATCGCTGATTGGATCTGCTAGCATCATACGATAGCGTTTGTTACAAGCATTACGTGGTGAAGTAATTCGGTGTAACCATTGGCCATCAGTCGTTAGCAACAGCAAACCGGTTGTATCTTTGTCTAGACGACCAACAATTTTCAACTCTTGCCCTAAATGAGAAGGCAAAAGATCCAATACCGTTGGATGATCTGGATCTTGGGTCGCACACACATAACCTGCTGGTTTGTGTAGTAAATAGTACCCCTCAGATGGCCATGCCAAAAGGGTATCATCTAGACAAATCTGATCCCCTTCTTGTACGGTGTAATTGGCTTTTTTAACTACTTCACCGTTTACAGTAACACGGCCTTTTGATGCTGCAATTTTTGCAGCTTTACGTGCCAACTCGGTCACGTGGGATAAATAAAAATCAAGTCTCAAGGGGATCGCCTATGGCTTTGTAGATTAAATTTAAGAGAATACTTCATGGGTGGTTTCAATTTCTTTGTAGAAGAACGTCGCGTTATGCAGCATACCGTTTGCGCTACGAGTGTAACCAGGCACCTCACCAAACGGAATATAGCCCATATTAACATACATGTCGTGAGCAATATCATCGCTTCTGACTTCAAGTATGAGCAGCTGTCGCTGCATGGATGCCGCCACGCGTTCAACACCTTGCATCAGCTTACCACCCAAGCCATGCTCTCTCGCTTGCGTATGCACCATGAGTTTTTCCACATCGCAACGATGCAATGCATTGGCTTTTGGTGACATGGCAATTTGCACACTACCAACGACTTTATCGTCTTCACGGACTAATAAAACTTGGCGGGCATTAGCCTGCAAATCATCATTAATAAACAACCAATAAGCTTTCGCTTCAGACTCACTCATTGGCGGTAAAAAACCAATAGGCGCACCTGCATCAACAGCATCACATAATAACTCAACAAGATCATCTAAGTAGGGATTAAGGTTGTCTACTTTAAGTAATTCCAAACTCTTTTCCTCAGTCTTTTGATTGTCGTAATAATACCTGAGCCGGACTCGGTTAGGAAACGCCAACACGGTTTAAGCGAATGGAAGCCATAAAAAAGGCGACCGAAGCCGCCTTTCCCAAACATCTTCTGTGTAATTTAAACATTACCCATATAGCGGCCTGGCTTATGGTTGACGGCGATGATCATATTTAATGCAACCGCACCAACAACCGAGATAAGAATTAGCGTGTAATCAACAACAAATACTGACAGTAGTACAATCATGCAATCAACTGCCATCTGGAATTTCCCCATGGAAATACCGTATTTTTCAGCCAAATAGCGTGCCAAAATATTTAGCCCGCCCAGACTCGCGTTATGTCGAAATAGCATTAAAAATCCCACGCCCATCAAAAAACCACCAGCTATACTGGCGTACAGCGGATTAACTTCATTGAAGTTGACTAACATCGGAGTCACATCAGCAAAAACAGACAAGCAAAATACAGAAAGAAAAGTCTTAATAGTGAATTCCCAACCAAAGTGCATAATCGCTAAAGCGTAAAATGGCAGGTTGATTAAGAAAAATGCCTGACCAAAAGTCAAAGGCGTCGCATACTTCATTAGAAAAGCCAATCCAGCAGAGCCTCCGGTTAACAGACCAGCATGAGTATAAAGATTCACACCCAATGCGATGATCATGGTACCAAGAATGACAGCTTGAATATCTTCAAGGCGGGTATGTTTTTTCACTTGTGGTATTTCTGCAGTCGACATGAATTTCTCTTTAGCTAAATCAATTGTAGGTAGTAATGGAAGAAGATTTTAGAGAAAATTCAGCCTAATACCAACATCAGGACCGAAAGCAATTTTTGGTTTATTTGATAAAGTGTCTAGTTTTATGTACACCCGTTAAGCGGCGCAAATCCGATGCATAACCTTGCCCACAACACGTCTTGGTGACACCCAACCAATTCTTTCGGATTGAAGGGCTTTATTACTTTCCCCACCTAGCCACAACTGACCATCTGGAGCGATATGCAATACTTTTTTGATGATAAGACCGTATAACGCATGATCAACAACAATAAGATGGCCAACTTTAAGCTTCTTATGCCAACGACTGGTAAAAACAAAATCGCCGTCATGTAAGCTTGGGGCCATACTCTCGCCCTTTACCTTAATTAAATGAAGCATAATCACTCCTTTATTTAACTATTACCAATAACGATTACCCAATGGACGCTTTAGCGTTTTTACTGGCTTATCAGGTTCTTTAGAAGTAACAACACATAAAGCTTGTGCCGTTTTAAAACCGATCACCTTATCTAATATTGTCATAAAATTATGCATCATGGCTGACCTTCTCTCGCTCCAGTTGTTTACGACGACGTAGTAACCGCTTGTAAGCAAATCCACCGACAACAATACCGCTCACCGCCAACACGGCTAAAACGTGGATTAAGTCACTCGCCCAGTAGGTATGATTCTGTCCAGAATACGCCTGAAAAATTTGGCTAATAAGAAGCAAAACGCCAGATAGCATAGCTGCAATAGCCAGTTTCATATAATTACCCCCTCCTTCATAAACGGAGATTAATGCCGAACCATGTTTACTGGCATGGACACGGCGTTAGACAGTGAGTGCATCAAAGCTCGACTTTGCGCAGATACTTCCTTGCTGTAACTCTGCGCGAACAATTCCCACTCAAAACGAATATGTGTCGCGGTTCGTGTGATAAGCGAACGCTGATCTTCATCCATGTCAGCTCTATTAAGAATGGTTTGGAGAAAATTGACCGCACACTCAAATTGAGTATTAGCGGAAATAAAGTCACCTAAGGCGGTATAAGATTCAGCAATATTCAAAAAGCTTACCGCCGCGGCCGCAACGGCTGATTCGGCATCCAGATAGAAATCTTCATCGAATGAACGCTCTGCCTCCATTAATGCCTGTCGGTTCAAATCAACAGCATCTGTAAAAGCATGATTTGAATAAGCTCGGTTTGCCTGTCTAGTTAAACGCTCCCAGTCCTGCATTGTCTTCTCCACGATTTGTTATGACACATAATAAATTTAATGAGAATCATTATCGTAAAAGAATTAAAATAAATCCAGTCATATTGAGAATTAATCTCATTTAATTTTTAGAGTTCATATCTGAAGGGCAAAATACAGTACTGGAGGAAACGGAAGGAAGGGAAGGAGGGAAAAAAGAAGCTCGCAAGGCGAGCTACCATTCAATGCCCACTTGAGCTTTAACACCATTCGCAAAAGCATGCCGCTCGTTGCCAATTTTACTGTGTGTATCAACGCTATCTAGCAATACTCGTGGTGCTGTTCGGCCTGTCATCATCACATTTTGGTGAGCAGGACGAGCAGCCAAAGCAGCGATCAAATCGTCTTCGTTTAAATAGCCATATTTGTACATATAAGTAATTTCGTCCAACAAAACAAAATGCACACTAGAATCAGACAGCACACTTTTAGCCAGTTCCCATGCTTGCTCTGCGGCTTCTTTCTCTAATTCTGGATTACGTGTTTCCCATGTAAAACCATGTCCCATCACATGAAAATCAACCAATGGATGAGAACCAAAGAACAATTGCTCGCCCGTCGCCTTACGTCCTTTTATAAACTGAATCACCGCACTTCTCTGTCCATGCCCTAAAGCACGCGCCATAGTACCAAAAGCACTAGAGCTTTTACCTTTGCCATTACCAGTTAACAAAATGGTGACACCACGCTCTTCTGTGGCCGCTGCGATACGCTGATCAACCACCGCTTTCTTCTTTAACAAGCGTGCTTCATTCTTCTCAGCCTGTTCGTCTTTTTGTTCTGAGTTTTTTTTATCTAGGCTTTTTTTACCTAGGGAAAGATCCGCCATAATTTATCTCTTTTTAAATAATGTCTTCTTGTACTGTTTTTTATCGCACTACCTTTTCTTGTACAACAACCAACTCGGGTAATACAAACCTTTATGTATCGCGAACACCCTTAGTATAAAGACTAAAGCCACAGCGTAAATCGAGTTAAAATCATGTGTCGGCACGTTTTTTTCAAGTAACACCAACAATAAAGCCCCTAAAAACGCAGGCGTTGCATAAAACTCTCGCCCTAACACTAATGGCGGACGGTGGCTCAAAATATCACGAATAATGCCACCAGCCACACCCGTAATAATTCCCATAGTGATAGCAATAGTCGGCGGAAACCCTAAGTTCAACACTTTCTCTGTCGCAACTACGGTAAAAAGCGCCAAACCAAATGAATCCGCATAATGGAAAACCGTTTGTCTATCTTCAATAAATCGCACAGTGAAAAACGCTAAGGCAGAAGATAAAAACGCCACCCATAAATAAGAAGTGTCTTCTACCCAATAAACCGCTTCGACCGATAACACCGTATCTCGAATTGTACCGCCACCCAATGACGTTACCATGCCAAGAAACACGACACTAAACAGATCCATGTCTTTTTTACCGGATGAAATAACCCCTGTTACTGCAAACGCAGCAATACCAAACATCCCCAAAAAATATAGCAACATTTTCTATTGATTCTCAGTCGAACTTAAGACGATCTGGCGAATACCAAACCCAACATTAAAAAGTGCACGCTACTGACAGGATACCCAATCACCCGCACCCAAACGCTTTAACATGACAAAATCCCCCTGTACCGAAAACTCCGTCAAACTACTGAAACCCACATCAATTCGATGGCATTGATCCAAAGGCCATTGGCAAAGCATGCTAACAAACACTTTAATAACACCGGAATGAGCAACTAACACACAGCTATCCATAGGTGCATCTTTTACGGCTAGCCACCATTGCCAAACACGGTCAGCTACCACTTGCAGTGATTCACCATTATAAGGCGCAGAATGCACAATATCGTTAGCCCAAAAATCTATTTCTTGCTTTGGAATATCTTGCCAACACAAACCTTCCCAATCACCAAAGTCCAGCTCTTTTAACGCTTCCGCAACTTGTGACTTACCATCCGAAATATGTTCAGCTAATCGAGCCGCACGAGTTAATGGACTGTGAAAACACACATTTGACTCGTGATCAAATTCAATCGACAAAGCCCGTTTTAATGCCTCAGCTCCCTCTTCCCATCCATCGGCAAGTGGCACATCCATATCACCATAACATAAGCCTTTCTTAACTTCTGGTCTTGGGTGTCGAATCAAATACAGCTTCATGAATATGACACCAACAAACACACAACAACAAAAACCTCACCTATTTGCTCACTAGCTCCCAATGCATCGCCATTAAAACCATCAATTTTTTTACGCAAATAAAGGCGGATCAAAAAAACTAAAACAGCCGACAAGACAAGGGTAAGAATCAAATAAAACAAGTTGAAGGCCAGAATGCCAATCAAAAAACAAGGCAACAAAGCCACCAGCCACTGACTAAAAGTTAATTTAGCAATCATGCTTGATGCTTTACTCTGCCCCATAGACACATAATCAAGAGTATTCATGAGTACAATAGGTATAAATCGAGCGATTACATGTACTACACACCAACCACTTAGCGTATAAAGAAAGCCCAAAAATGAGTCGGGAATAGCCTGTAACAGCTCACTCAAAAGCAGCCACTTTAATGTCAAAGAAAACCAAATAGACAAAGCGGCATAACTGCCAATGCGCGAATCTTTCATGATCGACAAGCGTTGCTCTTTGTCCCAGCCGCCCACCAAACCATCACAGCAGTCCATCAGACCATCTTCATGGAACCCGCCCGTTAATAACACCGCGGTTAATAACATAAGCAGCGCCTGCAAAGACGTCGACCAATCAAACCATAATGGCCAAGCACTCAGTAACCCAACCAGCAAACCAATCCATGGTAAAAAGCACACCGCTGGGATGTGCTCTATATCATCACTCCAATCCACTTTGAGAGGGATTCGAGTGTAGGTGACAAGACTGCGTTTAAAACCTTGCCAATATGGACCAACAATTACGCCTTTCATAATGGGTTATTTATACCTAATTTTCGTACAACTAAGGTTATTTAGAATCCGTCACGCCAGCGCTTTCAAAGCTCGCCATCTTATTCAAAAACACACAAGCACTGTTGATTAATGGGTAAGCCAAAATAGCACCCGAGCCCTCGCCCAAACGCAAGTCCAAAGACAAAATAGGCTCAGCATTCAAATGATCAAGTAGTAACTTGTGGGCTTTTTCATTCGATTGATGGGCAAAAATCGCATACTCGCGTACATCTGCCGCGACCTTCTGCGCAAACAACAAAGCCATCGAACAGATAAAGCCATCAACCACAAAGGCTGTTTGTCGCTGAGCCGATTGCAACATTGCACCCGCCATGGCCAAAATCTCAAAACCGCCGACTTGTTCTGCAAGCGTTTGAGCGCTCCAGTCAGACATCATTTGGCCAGTTTCTTGTTCCGCGCGCTTCAATGATTGCTCAATAACCTGCGCTTTATGGGAAACCCCAGCATGATCCAATCCCGTACCGCGTCCAGCACTGTCTGCCGCATTCACACCAATTAACGCTGTCATCATGCAAGAGGACACACAAGTATTGCCAATGCCCATTTCACCGAACATCAACAAATTCACACCGTCATCAATAGCAAGATTTGCCTCATCGACACCGGCTTGAATTGCTTGTGCTAACTCGTTCGTTGTCATCGCCGCTTGCTGACTAAAATCTTTAGACGCAAACGCCACTTTGCGATTGCCTAATAGCGGATGCGCTTCTAGCTCTGCGTTGACGCCCACATCCACAATGCGCAGTGGCACTTTATGCTGCTCGCAGAAAACACTTACCGCTGCGCCGCCCATCAAGAAATTCATCACCATTTGTGGCGTCACTTCTTGAGGAAACAAACTAATTCCCTGTGCGACAACACCGTGATCAGCAGCAAAGATGACCATCTTAGGTTTTGTCGTATCTGGCGTTAAGGTTTGCTGAATTTTACCAAGCTGAAAAGCAATGCTTTCCAACTCACCTAATGCGCCTAACGGTTTGGTTTTAGTGTCGATTTTCTGTTGTAATTCGACTGAAATTTCAGCCGAAGGAGCCTGAATACTAAATTGCTTAAACAAGGCTTTTTTGCCCCTTAACCTTTGGCCTTCACCGCGCGTTGACGCACCGCTTCGTAGAGACAAACACCTGTCGCTACAGACACATTCAAACTAGAAACCACACCAGCCATAGGCAGTTTCACTAGATAATCACACTGTTCACGAGTCAAACGGCGCATACCATCGCCTTCTGCACCCATTACAATAGCCGTTGGAATAGATAAATCTTGCTCGTAAATGGTTTGCGTTGCCTCGCCTGCTGTGCCAAAAATCCACACACCTTGATCTTGTAACTTCTTCATCGTTCGAGCTAGGTTGGTTACCGCGTAAACAGGAATGCTTTCCGCTGCACCACACGCCACTTTGCTAACCGTTGCATTTAAGGGTGCTGAATTGTCTTTCGGCATAACAACAGCATGAGCACCAGCGGCATCTGCACTACGTAAGCACGCGCCTAAATTATGCGGATCAGTCACACCGTCTAAGATAATAATCAATGGTGTTTCATCTAAACCCGCGACCAAAGTATGCAAGTCTGCTTCACTTCCTGCTTTGTTCATTGTGGTATAAGCCACAACGCCTTGGTGAACTGCACGCTCTTTGTTCTTGGTAAAAAGCTGATCCAATTCTTTACGCGGTACCACGCTGTAGCGCACTTTGTTGGCTTTACAAAGCTGTACTAGTCGCTGGTTTTTCTTATCATCACGGCCTTCTTGAAAGCGTACTTCTTTGACGCGTTCTGGCTGTTGAGTCAATGCGTTTTCCACGGCATGAATGCCGTATATCCATTCTAAATCTGACATTATCTACTCTATTAATTTGGGGGCCTACGCCCCCCCTTTTATTCATCTAGAAAGCTCGATTCAGAGCTTCTGATCAGTCTTTTGCTTTTGGCTTAGCATTGCTCTTTTTCGGCTTCTTAGGCTTTTTCGGTTTTTTAGTAGCCGCCGTAGTTGGCTTACCATTTGCCGACACAGTACCCGACTTTTTCTGTCTGATACGCTTGCCTTTAGAGGCTGGCGAACGACGTTTTTTCTTCGCCTTACCATCCGACTCTTTGCCATCTTTCGATGGCTTAGCGTCTTTCGACTTGTCACCTTCTACTTTGGCAGCAGACTTGGGTTTAGAGCGACCACCTAATTCAATCGGCGGCAACTGAGCCAATTGCATTTCAAGCTCGGTTTTATCGCTACGTTCGACTTTTTTGCGTGCTGGACGACTACTCCCCTCATCCAAGCTCAAATCAATCTTACGTTGCTCCAAGTTCACATTAGACACGCGAACCTTTAACGTATCGCCAAGACGGAACACACGACCTGTGCGCTCACCGACAATCGCTTGATGTTCCATATCATGAACAAAGTAATCCTGCCCAAGACCAGAAATATGCACCAAGCCATCAACGAACAAACCTTGTAGCTCAACGAACAAACCAAACGAGGTCACGGCGGTAACAACACCATCAAACGGTTCGCCCAAATGCTGTTCAACGTATTGGCATTTCAACCAAGCTTCAACATCACGCGTAGCTTCGTCTGCACGGCGTTCGGTCACAGAACAAGAATCCCCTAAACCGTCCATATCAGCGTGGTTGTAACCGTAGATTTTGCGTTCTTTCAGTTCTGGGCTGCCCGCCACACGATGTGCCTGACGCACTTCCGGACGGCCTTCGCCACGAATCAAATAACGTATCGCACGATGCACCAACAAATCTGGGTAACGACGAATTGGCGATGTAAAGTGCGTATAAGCTTCATAATTCAAACCAAAGTGGCCCAAATTATCCGCTTGATATACCGCCTGAGACATAGAACGCAGCATCATAGTCTGAATACTGCGAGCATCCGCTCGGTCTTTAATCGCTTCAGAAAGTGCCGCGTAATCCGTTGGCGTCGGTTTAGTACCGCCTGTTAGTTCTAAACCTAGCAAGCCAAGGTAGGTTCGTAAGGTTAACAAACGGTCGTCTTTTGGCCCTTCGTGAACACGGAACAAAGCCGGCAAATCCGCTTTAATCAATAGCTCTGCTGCGGCCACGTTGGCACACAACATACATTCTTCGATTAGCTTATGGGCATCGTTACGTTCTACAGGAATAATGTGCTCAATCTTAGAGTTTTCGTCGAACACCATGCGAGTTTCGATGGTATCGAACTCCATCGCACCGCGCTCATCACGAGCACCTTTCAAGACATGATACAAACCATTTAAATCATCGATATGTGACACGATAGACGCGTAACGTTCACGCAGCTCAATGCCTTGCTCTTCCGGTTCATCCGCGATCATTTTCGCGACTTTGCTGTAAGTTAAGCGCGCATGAGAGCGGATAATGCCTTCATAAAACTTAAAGCCACGCATCTTGCCTTTGGATGTCAAAGAGATTTCAGCAACCATCGCCAAACGGTCAACATCTGGGTTCAATGAACACAAGCCGTTCGACAGTACTTCTGGCAACATAGGAATAACGCGACCAGGGAAATAAACCGAGTTACCACGAACAATGGCTTCTTCATCTAACGCCGTGTCTTTTTTCACATAATGAGAAACATCGGCAATGGCAACAAACAGTTTCCAGCCACCCGGTGTTTTTTCACAATATACGGCGTCATCAAAATCACGCGCATCTTCGCCATCAATAGTGACAAACGGTGTATCACGCAAATCAACACGATGCGCTTTGTCTTCTTCTGCTACTTCTGTGCTGAAGTTTTTAACTTGTTTTTCAACCGCTGCAGGCCACTCGTTAGGAATTTCATAACGATGCATCGCCACTTCAATTTCAACGCCCGGCGCCATAAAGTCGCCAAGGACTTTTTTCACTAAACCCTGAGCCGGTTTACCGCGCTCAGCGTAGCTAACAATTTCGGCCAACACATATTGACCATGAGCCGGCGTTAAACCCGATTCTGTAGTGATCAAGATATCTTGTGCGATACGTGGGTTTTCTGGGGTCACAAAAGCGGTACGGCTTTCTTCATAGTATCGACCTACAAGTTGCGTGTGCTTACGTTCTAGCACTTCAACCACGACACCATCTAAGCGACCTTTAACGCTACGACCAGA
Organism: Marinomonas sp. ATLA20; assembly: GCF_057180105.1. Lineage (NCBI taxonomy): Bacteria > Pseudomonadati > Pseudomonadota > Gammaproteobacteria > Oceanospirillales > Oceanospirillaceae > Marinomonas > Marinomonas sp. ATLA20. The sequence goes on along the minus strand of NZ_JBXUKU010000003.1, from coordinate 78,497 downwards.
AAGACGGGCTTTGACTTTATCGCCATCCATCACGTTCTGCATTTGACGGGCAGATAGGAAAATATCGTCATCGCTTTGACGTAACAAGAAACCATGACCTTCTTTATTGCCTTGAACGTAACCTTCAATCAGGTCACTTTCTAAAATCGGCGAGTATTCGTCATTTTGATTGCTGGTCATTTGATTGTCTCGGCACATAGCGATGAGACGACGACGGAGGGCTTCAATTTCATCTTCGCCTGTCAGCGAAAACGCTTTGCATAAATCAAAATGACCCATGCTTTTATTTTGGGTGGCAAGAAACTCTAGAATGAATTCACGGCTTGGTACGGGATTGTCGTACTTAGACGCTTCTCGCTGCTTGTGGGGATCGTTAATATTTTTATTACTCAATGTATTTTTATCCTTGGTTTTTTCAATAAGACGCCCTTTTATAAAATAGAAATATGAACATCTCACTATTCAGAACATTTGCAGTACTCGCTGTCACTTCTGATAAGTTACTTCTAATAGCCTTATCTGCAAGTCACTGTCACGCTCAATTGTTTACCATTATAGAGTATATTCACCAAATACTCTCGAAGTTAGCGACGCTCTTAGCATTATCTGCACACTCTCTTTGAGTTAATTTGGTAATTACACAACAAATAGCCCTTATGACTCGATATCAGTCTGTCTTTTACCAGCATTTATAATGCCATTTTGACCTAAGCGAAATATTTTCATTACTAAATTGTCTAAATTTCGGGCAAAAACGATGAACCCATCGAATTATCTGATCCTTTCGCTCTTCATTATTACTGCCTGTGGCGTACCAAATTCATTTCAGCCATCACTTTGGTGGAAATTTCTTCCACAGACAGTTTTGTCGAATTCAAATAAGGAATACGCTCTTGGCGATATAAAGACTCCACTTCATCCACCTCATAGCGGCACTGACGAGAGGAGGCGTATTTACTTGCTGCCATGCGACCTGTTCGAATTTCATGCAGACGCTGAGCGTCTATGGTCAAACCAAATAGCTTCTTCTTATGATCTTTCAACACCTTAGGCAAACCAGGTGTAGAAAAGTCATCTTCGGTAATTGGGTAGTTTGCCGCCTTGATACCGTACTGCATCGCCAAGTACAAACTAGTCGGTGTTTTACCGGAGCGAGACACGCCCAACAAGATAATATCCGCCTCGGCAAAATTCTTCACCGATGCCCCGTCATCGTTCGCCAACGCGTAGTTTATGGCGTCTATCCGACCGTCATAAACGCCCTCTTTCATACCGTGGGCTTTCTGTGCCGTTGGCTGAGCTTTTACGCCTAAAGCTTGCTCAATCGGTGACAACAAATCACCGAACAAGTTGTAACAATGGCAATCGCATGACTCAATAATATCGCGAATAGAGGCATCAGATATCGTATAAAAAACCAGCAAAGCAACACCGCTATTCAGTTCCAAATTAATCTGCTGCTTCAACCCTTCTGCCTGATCTTTGGTAGTCAAAAAAGGCACACTTTTTGTCTCTACCGCCACATCAAAAAACGACAACATCGCCGACCCAAATACCTCAGCGGTAATCGCTGTTCCATCAGAGACAAAATACACTTTCATTCAATATTTACCTATTTTGTTGTTATCTAACGACATTCGTTTTTTCGATTGAAATAAAACTACATCGAATAATCGATTTTATTCAAAGCGACTCACCTACATACAATGAACCCAGATCAAGTGCTTTGACAAGTGCCTGACATACTAGGAAAAACTGGCTAAGAACTATTCCTACCATTAATTTATATAAAAACTGGAGTCTCTTGTGAGCAAGTTTATTAAGTGGTTTAAAGATCTTCATATGGAAGATGTCGGCGAAGTTGGCGGTAAAAACGCCTCTTTAGGTGAAATGATTTCTAACCTGACAGACCTTGGCATTCAAGTGCCAAACGGTTTCGCAACCACTTCCTATGCTTATCAAAGCTTCATTACTGAAAGCGGCCTAGACGAAAAAATCCATCAAGCACTAGACGCATTGGATGTAGACGATGTTCACGCCCTTGCTGAAACAGGCGTTAAAATTCGCCAATGGATTGAAGACGCTTCTTTCTCTGCTGAGTTTGACCGTGAAATCGAAGCCGCCTTCGCAACACTTTGCGACGACAACGCAGAGGAAACCTCTTTTGCCGTTCGCTCTTCTGCCACGGCAGAAGATTTACCAGATGCATCTTTCGCGGGCCAGCAAGAAACCTTCCTAAACGTGAAAGGCTTGGCAGACATCAAGGCGTCAATCAAACGCGTGTTTGCTTCTCTCTTTAACGATCGTGCGATTTCTTACCGCGTTCACCAAGGTTTTGAACACCAAGGCGTGTCTTTATCCGCAGGTATTCAAAAAATGGTACGCAGTGACATCGGCGCTTCTGGCGTTTTGTTCACCCTAGACACAGAATCAGGCTTTGACGAAGTGGTTTTCATCACCGCCGCTTACGGCCTTGGTGAAATGGTAGTACAAGGTACGGTTAATCCAGACGAATACTACGTTCACAAGCCAACACTAGCAGCCAATCGCCCAGCGGTTGTGCGCAAGAGTCTAGGCAGCAAAGCCCAAAAAATGGAATACGCCGAAGCAGGAAGCGATGACGAATTCGTCAAAATCGTCCCAGTGGCTTTGGATGACCAAAACCGTTTCGCACTGACAAACGATGAAGTGCAAGACCTTGCTCGCCAAGCCTGCATCATCGAAAAACACTACCAGCGTCCAATGGACATTGAATGGGCGAAAGACGGCATCGATGGCAAGATCTACATCGTTCAGGCGCGACCAGAAACCGTTCGTAGCCAAGCCAACGCCCAAAGCATGGAACGTTACAACCTGAAGAAAACCTCTCAGGTGATGATCACTGGCCGCGCCATTGGTCACAAAATCGGCACAGGCGCAGTAAAAGTTTTGTCTTCTATCACCGAAATGGATCGCATCCAACCGGGCGACGTTCTAGTGACCGACATTACCGATCCAGATTGGGAACCTATCATGAAGCGTGCTTCAGCGATTGTCACCAATCGTGGTGGTCGTACATGTCACGCAGCGATTATCGCTCGTGAATTAGGCATTCCAGCGGTCGTGGGCTGTGGCGACGCAACCGACGTATTACAAGACGGCCAAGTCGTCACCGTATCCTGCGCACAAGGCGACATGGGCTTTGTTTACCAAGGCGAACTGCCTTTCGACATCATCACCTCTGAAGTCGGCAACATGCCAGAACTGCCAGTAAAAATCATGATGAACGTGGGTAACCCAAACCGCGCCTTCGACTTTGCCATGCTGCCAAACGCCGGCATTGGCTTGGCTCGCTTAGAATTCATCATCAACCGCATGATCGGCATTCACCCGAAAGCCTTATTGAATTACGCAGAAATGACACCCGCGTTGCAAGAAGAGATCAACCACCGCATCGCCGGCTACAACAGCCCAGTGGAATTCTACGTCGACAAACTGGTCGAAGGCGTCGCCACACTGGCGTGCTCTTTCTCTCAAAAACCAGTCATCGTGCGATTATCTGACTTCAAATCAAACGAATACCACAACCTTGTGGGCGGTCCATTGTTTGAACCAGATGAAGAAAACCCAATGCTTGGCTTCCGTGGCGCAGCACGCTACATCGACGACTCGTTCCGCGACTGCTTCGCCCTAGAATGTGAAGCCATCCGCCGCGTTCGTAACGACATGGGCTTAACCAACGTACAAATCATGATCCCATTTGTTCGTACCTTGGAAGAAGCACAACAAGTCACCGAACTGCTTGCTGAACAAGGCTTGGCTCGTGGCGAAAATGGCCTGAAAGTCATCATGATGTGCGAACTACCGTCCAACGCCCTATTGGCTGACGAGTTCCTACAATACTTCGACGGCTTCTCAATCGGCTCTAACGACTTGACTCAGCTAACACTCGGACTTGACCGCGACTCAGGATTGATCGCAGACAAATTCGACGAACGTAACCCAGCGGTTAAAAAACTGCTAAAAATGGCAATCACCGCCTGTCGTGAACAAGGTAAATACGTCGGCATCTGCGGCCAAGGCCCATCCGACCACGCCGACTTCGCCGACTGGCTCGTCGCCCAAGGCATCGAAAGCATGTCTCTTAACCCAGACACAGTGATCGAAACCTGGCTACACCTTGATGAAGTATTGAAAAATACCGAATTGAATAACAAAGCCATTTAAAAAATATTCCCGTTGTGCCACAGCTATACCAAGCATGGCAAAACGGGAAACCAGTCTGCGTTTGGTGATGTGTTTTTTTAACTCATCACCAGATCAGAATGCTGTGTCAAAGCAGCGCGTGACCTTATCGTAGTCACTCCCTAGTTTTATAGCCCCGCTCTGCGGGGCTTTTTTTTGGACTTCATCCGGAAATTCAATAATGGAAACCAAAGACCGTAGGGCATCATTAGCGAAGCGTAATGTGCCGCTGAAAGCGAAGCTTTCATTGTGAAGTAGGTCGCGGCTTCAGCCCGACGCGGAATTGACGTTCCATTCAAACGCCTTGCATTCCCAACCTTTTATTCCGCCCTGCTGGGCGGGTAACTTTTTGCTAGCGCCCAAAAAGTAACCAAAAATTCGCTTTGTCGGGCTATCGCCCAAACGTCTCATTCACTTTGTTTATTATAAGTTTGGCAAGACGATTTTTGTCGAAAGGCATAGATTAATTACTCAGTGGAAAATGGCTTGTCAAACAATGACCCTAAAACTCCATAGGGTCGCGCAACTTCGTCGCGTCGAACGGACTTCATCATAGAGGCTAGATTTTCGTAGGGCATCATGAGCGCAGCGTAATGTGCCGATGAAAGCGAAGCTTTCATTGCAGGTCGCGGCTTTAGCCCGACGCGGAATTCATGCTCCATACAAACATTTTTAATTCTTAAAGAAAGCTCCACTGTTTTTCAAAAACACAGCGAGGGTAGATAAAAGAACCAAAAGAATAAGGCTTGCCAATTACGTTAAGTCCAAGTAAAAAGAGGCATAGAACAAAACAAAGATAACGTATTAAAGCTGCCAGTAACCAGAAAATAACAGTAATACGCCAAAAACCACACCGCAATTCAACAGGGAAGTCGAGTGATGAAAAATCAAATTTCCTATCAATACAGCGGCCGTTCAAAAGAGAGTTATAGCCGTAGCTAAGCCACTGCTTAACCCTTATATAGTGTTTCAAGGAGCTTGCGTGAGAGTATTTCTTGATAATAATCTATGGGACTATTTCGCTGATAATGACATTGACCTTTTGTATTACTTCCCAAAGGAAGCCTATGAGCTATTTATAACTACACATGGGAAGTATGAGATATTACAGCTGGTAAAAGAGCATAAAGAGTATGTCAAAGATTTTGCTTTGAAGGCATTTACGACCTCAGTTCAAGAGGACCCGATATTTGGGTTTTATAGTGAGCTTTTTCCAAAAGAGTATCAAAGGTCGTCAGGATTTGGTGCTGGTCGTTTTTGTGATAAAAGTGAGGCCTCGGTGAGATCTGAACTTCTTTCTAAGTATGGTACTTTTGAAAAGAGGAAAGAAAGTCAGATACTTTTCAAGCAAGAAGCTGATATCGAACTAGCGGTAAGGTCAAAAAACAACCCAGTTATTACATTTGATGCTAATAAATCAGGGCCTTTACGTTACGCTCTAGAGCAGGGATGGCAAGTCATATCGCTAGATGTTGCTCGAAGCAAAAATGTTGTTTCTGAAAACTTTATGCAAGAAATTATTAGCGCTTTAGAGTCAAAAAAAATAACAAAGCATTGCAGCAAATATACAGCTGAATACGGCATTAATTTTCGAGGATGATTATGAGAGATATCGTAATTTGTAACATTAAAGACCGTTTCAATGTTCTGGACGAACTAGCCAAACCTATAAACGAGGTACAATTATCTTCTAAGTTAGATGTGCCAAAATGTTAAAGTTTAGAAGAACACCTCTGGTGCATTGTTGGTGCTCGTGAAAGCTACTTTCGAGTATTATTAGCTGGAGAGTGGCAAGGTTTCAAATGCTCGCTAGCGGATTAAAGCAATAAGTTCAGCTATGAAAAGGCATTGTTAGAAACCCATAGCTACTTTGAGAGTGTGCTTTCAAATATTCAATGGTCTGAAAATACAGAGAAGATATTAGCTAATTTATACGAACATGAAGTTATGCATGAAGGACAGATTATTCGATTAATGTATGGGTTAGGTCTTGAAATGCCTGACTCAAGTAAGTGGGCCTAAAAAGGCAAAATCACCATGTGGGCTGGACGCGCTAAGGTGCGCCTTTTATTGCAGCATTGGCATGACTAAATCAAACATCGGAGTTATCGAACGATTGAGTATATTGAGAGAGCCAAAGGAACGAAAACTGTTAGTTGCAGTAATTCTTGCCTTTTTATCATTAGTTATAATTGAGCTTCAACTACCACTCCTTCCTGTTCTCAGCGATACATTTATGGGACAAATATTATGCAGTGATGGTACAAAAAACATCTCAACCGGATTACTTATTGGTTTAATTTCTGCATATATTTTCTATATTCTTATTGATTATTTACCAAGAAAACGCAGAGATAAAAAAACAATAGAGTTACTTGACTCACTGATTTCTTCAATACTTGACGCATATGTAAGATGCAGAATATTTGGCCATGAAACAGCTATATCACATGTCGATAAAAGCACATTAAATGAAAGCTGGTTGAATGATCAAAAAACGATCTTGAAAAACAATAACTCTAAGTTCTTACCATTAAAATTTGCAATGCAAACAGCATATACCAGAATTGAAGATTTCAGGCATACTCTGCCACTAGCAGTGAGCTTATCTCCTGAGCACGCTTTAAAATGGCTAATAATAATTGACAAAATCAGGCTTATGGCTGAAAGCTATGGCGAAGAAGTAAATATTCCTAGAGAAGTGCAGCATTTAGTAGATCTCGATATAGAAGATAATCCAATTAGGCTATACAAAAGCACTTTAAATTTACGGTTCTTAGAAATCGTTGAACAAGCTGACGCATGGCTAAAGTTAACACAATCGGCAACTAATAATGCCCAACGTCGCATCACGCTCCGCTCATGACGCCCTACGTTTTTGCTCTCCATCCAACAAAATCTGTTCACGGGTTTTATGTTAATGGGCCGATTTCGCCAATCTATGGAATTTCAGTATCAATCTCCCCCTTTTTAGCACCATCCAAAAATATCTATGCCTTCATTTCATATCTACTCAAACGATATTTTTCACATCTCGATAAAAGTTTTCATGACTACCTAACGCCATGAGTTCGAGTATCACGGTGCCATCTTCGTAGCTGTAGCCAAGCAATGTAAGTTGTTTCACCATGTTAAATTTGTAGACACGGAGGAAGGATAAATCGCCTTTCTTCTGTTGCCCTAGAAACGGATCCTCAATCAATTCTCTGATCGCGTTATCCAGATCCGCTTTTTGGTTTTTATGCAGTTTTTTGACCGCTTTTTTAAAGGTGGTTGTTTGAAGAACTTGAGTAATGTTAGCCAAAGCTATAAGCCTCAAGTTTTCCGGCTTCTTTTTCCGCTTTAGCAATGATGGCTTGTTTTACGAACTCGTAAGGCAAATCAGGGTTATCTTCCATCATTTCACCAATTTTCGCCCAGTGTTCAATTTGCTTAGGTGTTGTACGGTTTAAAGCTTTTGCCATGATAGCCGCTTTATCAACCAGTTCTTGATCAAGTCGAATACTTGCAGTAGACATAATAAAATCTCCTAAGTGTTATATAAGAACTGTAGCAAATGGCCACAAATGCAGCAACACGCATCACCCCCCCCCTCCCTAAAGAACAATTAAGCTAGGTAATAATGAAATACGTTTGCCTGACCACAATGATCAACGGAGCATCAAGCTCCGCTCACGACGCCCTACGCCTTTTTCTCTATCAATGTAATCCAACAAAGTCAGTTCGACGCAATCCCGATTGCGCGACTTTATGGAGTTTCAGAGTCAGTTAAATAGAACAATTAGGGTCAGATAAAAATTAAACATGTTTGTCTGACCCTAATGGTCAACGGCGCATCACGCTGCGCTCATGACGCCCTACGTTTTTGTTCTCCATCCAACAAAATCTATTCACGGGTTTTATGTTGGTAAGCCGATCAAGCAGTTAGGCTCAGTTAAAAATACCTCCCCGCCCCGTAGATTGTTGTCATGACATAGTTATGCACAACATTCTGTACATGTTTTCCTTTTCAGACTAGACTTGTCTTATATAATGTACAAGTGAGGTGTAATATGAGAATTGTCTCTTTTACTGAAGCCCGAAATAATCTTAAGTCCGTTTTGGACGATGTGATTAACGATGCGGATACGACGGTAATCACTCGTCGTGATTCTGAAGATGCAGTGGTAATGTCATTGGATTACTACAACAGTCTTATGGAAACCGTTCACCTACTTCGTTCGCCAGCTAACGCAGAACACTTAAATCGTTCAATTGCACAATTTAAAGCGGGCAAAACATCTCAGCGAGAACTTATTGATGAGTAGCAGGCTTTTATCATGGACTGATGAAGCTTGGAACAGTTACGTTTATTGGCAGACACAAGACAAGAAAACCTTAAAACGCATCAATAAACTTATTACCGATGTTCAGCGTTCACCGTTTGAAGGAATTGGAAAACCGGAAGCCTTAAAAGAAAATCTAACAGGCTTCTGGTCTCGCAGAATCAATGATACTAATCGTTTGGTCTACGCCGTGGACGATGCCGCCATTACCATTATCTCGTGTCGTTATCATTACTAAAAAAAGCAATCATGATCAAATCAACTGGCTGCTGGTTAACCTAAAACTGTTGTTTGAAGTGTTTCAATGTTCGTTAGTTGTTTTAACAATGCCCAAAGCTTAATACACGAGTAACTTCCCATTTATCATTTGTATTGCTCCAAATCATCACTAAGTCGGCCTTTCCTTCGCATTTCTGAGTCCCATTTTGACAAAATGTGTGCTCACCTTCGGTAATGACACCAAAATCTTTAATTGGGTAAGCTTTAAAAGAGTCGGCTACGAGTTTTCGAGTGTAATGGCCACATACATATTTTTTCGTATTTTCAATCATAGAAGCACGATCCCAAGTAACGCCCTCGGTATCATGATAAAACTCGACATCAGGAGAGAAAAAAACTGGCATGTTTATCAAGCTCTTGAGGATCTTGGCAATGATTAAAAGATTCGAATAATTCGGTATCTAGTGATTTCATTCTATCTTCCAAAGACATTTCATCCGACCATGCTGGAAACGATAGAGACATTAATAGTACAAATATACTTTTTTCATGGGGCCTCAATAATTGCTCAGAAAGAAGATAAGGTCATTACAGTGTTTTAACATTTTTTCATCTAACATTTTTTCATCTAACATTTTTTCATCTAACATTTTTTCATCTGACCCTAAATTCTTAACGGAGCATATAAATTGTCTGTATTTTTTAACCAAAGCTTGCTTAAGCCTAGCCTGTAAAAACAAAATAAAGATAAAGGAAACTTTGTGATCAATAATTCTGGTTATTGTATCCAGATATGGATAAAATCGCCCCGAATTTTAAATCAGAAAAATTAAATTGTATTTTTACATGGAGTATCAGATGAAAACCCCTTCCTTCCGAACTTTAAAAAATTCTATGGTTTGCTTATCTATAGCAACAGCTTTAACTTTAGCAGGCTGTTCGGTAAACCAGTCGCATCGTTCTGTCGAATCGGAGACAGTAAAAAGCTATAACACTGATTACAAAGGAATAAAAACAACGTTGGTTGTTGGTAATTTCCAAAACCGCTCTTCATACATGCAAGGCCTTTTTTCGTCAGGCACTGACAAACTAGGTAACCAATCTAAAACCATTCTGAAGACACACCTTCAACAAACTAATCGATTTAAAGTTGTAGACAGAGAGAATTTAGAAGTTTTAAAACGTGAAGCCGAGCTGAATGGTGTAAAACAAACTTTAACTGGTGCTAGATATACAATTACCGGTGATGTAACAGAATTTGGACGAAAAGTAACTGGGGATAAACAGCTATTTGGGATTCTTGGATCAGCTAAAACTCAGACAGCCTATGCAAAAGTCAGCATTAACATTGTCGATGTTGTGAATGGAGAAATTGTTTATTCAACTCAAGCCGCTGGCGAATATGAACTCAGTAATCGCGAAGTAGTAGGCTTTGGATCAACGGCTAGTTACGATGCAACACTAAATGGCAAAGTACTAAACTTCGCCATTACAGAAGCAGTAAATAATATTGTACGTGATCTAGAGAACGGCACATGGGTGGTTCTATCAAATGAGCAGTAATAAAAACGCCAAACACTCTAATAAAATATCTTTCGCAATAGTATTTTTTTCGCTGTTCATTTTGAGTGGCTGCGCCACTAAGAAAAGTACTTTCTACTGGGGAGAATACGAAAACATGCTATACGGGATGTACATTAAGCCCGGTAGTGCTGATTCGACCACTCAAATTTCGACCTTAGTTACAGATATTCAAAAAGCAGAAGCACAAAATATTCCCATGGCACCTGGCATTCATGCTCATCTTGGGTATATGTATGCTTTAGAAGGTAATGTGGCTCAATCTAAATCAGAGTTTATGACTGAGAAAACTCTATTCCCAGAGTCTGCAATACTTATAGATGGAATGATGAAGCGTTTAGAAGGGACTAAATGATGCTAATGCCTAAAAATATATTTTTACTGTTTATACTCTCATTGACTCTTTTCATTGCAGGGTGTTCAACGCCACAACCTTATAACTATGATGCACTATTGGCGTCTGAACCTAGATCCATCTTAGTCATTCCCCCTAAGAATAACTCTGTAGAGGTAAACGCTCCATATATTTACTTATCAACGATAAGTAGACCATTAGGTGAAAGAGGTTATTACGTATTTCCAGTGGCTGTCATTGATACTTTTATGAAAGAAAATGGATTACCAACGCCAGAAGAGATGAACTCTGTTCCTCTCGACAAGCTGTATGAAAATATTGGTGCTGATGCCGTTCTGTATGTAGAAATTAATGACTGGGGGCAAAAGTTTAATGTGCTTTCCTCTGATACTGTCGTTAACGTATCAATGAGATTAGTTGATGGAAAAACAGGCACTCTATTATGGGATGCAAGCGCTTCTGTCGTCCAAAGCTCTAACTCAGGTAACAATGGCCTAATCGGCAGCCTCATAAACGCAGTTGCCTCACAAATCATGAACTCTATTTCAGATCAAACCCCAACCGTTGCAAGAACTGCAAATAACATGGCAATCTACAACCAAAACAGAGGATTGCTAAATGGCCCATACGCACCAATTATCGAAAAATAACATCTGATATAGTGTGAGTATTCCAGCGACTAATCGTAGTAACTGGAATTTTTTGGGAACACAAAGTGTTTGAAAAGAACCAATAACCCCATCTTCCGTCTTCCCCTTAAAAAGGGGAAGAAACTAAGACCTTAATGAAACCAACGCCCTCTCCACACAAATAGCTGAATGCGCGTCATTCGCCGCATAAAGTATCTGGTTTTCTTTAAGAGGATAAGCGCCCCAGTTGGATTTTTGGGCGCCTTTGCCAAGGCGTTTTCCGAGGACCATGGCGACGGCAGCACGAGCGCCAATGCTGTTTTTCTCGCCTGCCAGTTGCTTTAAGGTGACAGACAAGTCTTGCGTGTTGGTGATCTCGATGTTGAGCTTATTACGCAGTTCTTTGTTGTCGTCTTTAATACCAAAGCCAATTTTTTTGATTTTTGGGTTTTCTAGTATTTCCTTCGCTGCCGCCACAGCACTAAGAAATCGAACAGGAAACAGAAACGCTTTTGACTCGGTGGCAAGCTGAATCAGCGATGGACCTGGGCTGACTTGGCCTTTTTGGAAAATAGGTTTGCTTTCGGTGTCGAATCCAATAGACGTTTCGTTTTTAAGTGCTGTTATGGCTTGTGCGGCATCAAGTTCGTTTTCAACGATGACGATGTCACGAAGGCCAAGGCCAATATACAAGGGTAATTGGCTAATCTGTTCCTTGGTAGGACGTTCCATTCTGTTTCTCTTGTTTCTTTAAGCTTTTTTCAAATCAAACAATACGTCGTGAATTTCCGCTTTTAGCTCTTTATCGATGATTTTATTGCTGTGTATTTTGGCTTGTTCAAGGTATTCAATAGCACCGTTTTTGTCGCCAAGCTCTAGTTTCAGTTGAGCGGCCGCGAAGCCGATGGAGGAAAGGTAATCTTTGGAGTTTATAGCGGCGGCTTTTTCTAGCGCCTTGTCATAGATAACAATCGCCTGTTCTAAGTCGTCGGTAAAGTCGCCTAGGGTTTCCCACTGTACTGGGTGGTCTTTGTCTGTGCCGTCGTTGTCATCACAGATGGCTTTCAATTCTGCATAATATGCATCAAAACCCGCTTGGTCTTTTTTGTTGGCGCAGGTCATCAGTTCTTTGGCTAGATACAGTACTTCTTTGTATATTTTGGTGTTCATATTTTACTCTGTTGGAGGCATTCAATTATGCAATAACGAGTATGGTAATTTTAATGGGCCATTTATGACAGCTTTTCGGTGAGTTATTGATAAGAAGGGCTTTAACAAGGGCCCTTCTTTTTCTACAACACGGCCTAAACTTTTAGTTTTGACCCAATAAGACATGCTGAATCGTCGGATGATGACGGTCAGAATGCTTTGAAGCGATAGAGTTGTCCTCACGATCATAACGGCTAAAAGCATCACTACCAGTCAGACGTTTTTCCACGGCCTCGATGTGGTCTGCATCATCTTTGTTGACACGAGGTATGCAATATACATGCTTTAGATAGGTAAAAAATTTCTCACATAATACATTGTTTGCCTGCCAACCTTTGTCTATTTTTAACAGACGATTCACTAGTTGTGGGCCATCAATGGCTGTTAGCACTAGACCTTCAATGTTGTAGCAAGCATTGCCCAAAGTGATCACTCGTTTGCCCATTAGCAGTGATTCCATTCCAACGGTTGAATTGATGGTCACGACAGCCTGTGCTTTTTCAATTAATTCGGCTGTCGAGTTCCCATTTGCAAATAAACCAATTTCGTCTTTGTTGTATAAAGATGAATAATGTTTATGCCAAGAAGGGTGCTCTTTGAATACCACTTTTAATGAAGGATCGTTGAGCCTTTTTACTGCTTTTATGACTTCATCGTAAAGCATCTCCATAGAATTAATCCAAGGAGAGTAGCAAACAATTTGCGTATCATGGGGCACTTGAAATGGGACAAAAATGAAGCGCTCAGGCAAAGCCGCTGGCTGAAACTTTTGGCGCTTTTTAATATTACTACGAGGAACTATGTCAGGTGCTGAAAATTCAAGTTCGTTGTTTGGATCAAACTCTAGATAAAATTTTGGGTCATTGCTCAATGAAGAGGAATAATTAACGCCTTTCGGATCTAAGGAAACGGTCTGAGGCAACAATCCATTTTCAAAGTAGAACACGTTAATTCCTAGACTTTTAGCAGCCATATCGACAGTCACATTAGGCAGTTTCCGACCGTTCCAAATGACCACTGTGTCTGGCTTTTTGTCAATCAATACAGCGATAGCTTTCGCATATCTTAGGCGCTCAATACCCGTCAGAACGGTGGTATACAGGTAACTGAGACTTGCACTATTCCAAATTGAGTTAACTGCCCGCTTTCTTTTCAGTTGCTCTTGCATAATGTGGCTAAAATCAGCAGCAAAGGCTTTTTTCAAATACAATAAAGACGTTAGTTTGGGCAATCCTGTAATGTATAGCTGAGCATTAATATTGAGACGTGCCGTTAGGATTTTGTAATATCTAGCATGTACATTTTTTCGAGTAATAAATAAATAGTTCATAGTGTCACTCCCGCTGTATGCCTTGCGTCTTTTATAACAGGCAAATAAGACACAGATGTGACGAACTAACGACAGCCTACGAATTAACTGGCGGATTCAATGATTAGTCTCTATCAACGAAGGTCCATCAAACCGTACCAACTAATTTTTTAAGATATTGATATGATTATAGTTATTACTTTTTTCTTTATCCTACTGTCAGGTTCAGTTCATGCTTCAGGCTTACAGTCATGTGCGTTCATACCGAAACAGACGGAACAAAACTCCTCCCCTGAAATTGAGGTATTTCATCACTGTGCCTCTTATCAAAACAAACACCTAGAAATAACGGATAAACACTGGAGTAAGTTAAACTTCGACGAAAACAAACTAACGACGTTGTTTACCCAAGGCCACTATTTTTATCTTAAACCCGATAGAAGCTACTTGCCTGTTATCACCTACGACAATGGGGCCGATTATTTTGAGGAAGGTCTAACTAGGTCTTTATTAAACGGTAAAATAGCCTTCTACAATCATGACTTTGAGTTAGTTTTGGCAACTGATTTTGATTGGGTTTGGCCATTCCAAGATGGAATAGCCAGAGTGTGTCACGGTTGTATCGTCACTCAAGTTGATGAAGAGCATACTGAATTAACTGGCGGTATTTGGGGATATATTGATAAACAAGGACATCAGGTTGATCCAGCAAGATAGGCTACAACGGTTGCAAACACTCATTATCACAAAAAACAATATCGTTTCCACTTTAAACAATTATATAGACAAACATTATTTCTCTATTATCAAAATGCCTTTATTTGTTAAAGGCTGCTCTTAGGCTACAAGAGCAATAACAATAAAAATGGAGAACAAGTATGTTTAAAATCATTAATACCATCGCAATTTGCTCCACCCTTCTACTAAGCAGCGTTAGTGTTTTCGCCGCTGATAAAAACCCTAATAGAGATGATCGCTTTGAAACGAAATTTGTCTACGAGTCACGCGTGACGATAGACAAAGATCGAGTCACTGTTGGACAAAGCAAGTATGGTGAACGCGGCATTATTTGGATCACTGGTGGCGAATTTGAAGGCCCATCTCTAAAAGGTGAAGTTATTTCTGGTGGCGGTGACTGGCAGCTCGGTAGACCCGATGGCAGTAAAGAATTAGATGCAAAATACGCACTAAAAACCGATGATGGTTTTGTGATATTGGTTCAAAATAAGGTTACTATTAACCCAGAACCAACCAAAGAAAACCCTAGTAATCGTTATGCCCGAAGCGTATTGAGCTTCGAAGCTCCTATTGGCAGTCCCTATGAATGGATGAATAAATCTGTTTTTCTAGGCACATTAGACCGTGCCGATAATTACAACGAAGACCCTGCAGTGATCATTCGAGTGTGGCAACTGCTCTAAACGCCTTATTAAGCTCCGATACTTAAGCGTTATCGGAGCTTAATTGGTTAAAGGTTCTATTTTGGCGGATCAAACTCAAACCAGCTAATACAACAACCCCTAATACTAACCACGACCCAATAATGACTCCTGTCCAACCATCTGCTTGCCAGAAGGGATCAAGATAAAACCCACCTAGGCTAGCACCAAGATAATAGAATACTAGGTACAAGGAAGAGGCGCTGGCTTTAGCGTGCTTAGCATTGCGGCTAACAAAACCACTGGCTGTTGAGTGGCATAAAAAGAAGCCGAAGCTGTTGATCAATAATCCGGCAATAATCGCTAATAAAGATCCCCCCAATGTGACGAACGAGCCAAACATAAAAATACAGGTGCCAAGCACCATAATATTTGGCTGGCTCCAGCGTTTAGCCAATTTGCCCGAAATTGCGGAACCTAAGGTGCCAGACAAGTAAGTTAGGAAGAGCAAGCCTACATACTTAGCGGTTAAGTTATAAGGCTCAGCTTCCAAAACAAAGGTCACGTAACTGTATTGGTTGATAAAAATAAAAAAGCTAAAACCACCAATGAAGTAACTAGTTAATAAACGACGGTTCTGCAAATGGCTTTTCATGTTCATCAGAATGTGACCAACACGCAATGGTTTTGCTTCAAAATGCTGCGATTTTGGCAGTAGAAAGAAAAAGGCCAATAAACAAATCAGGCTAATCGCACTCATCACACCAAAGGTCGCTGATCGCCCCATCCATTCGCCAACAAACCCACCGATAAGACGGCCACCAATGCCGCCTAGGGTGTTGCCGCTAATGTATAAGCCAACGGCTACCATTAAGGCTTCAGGCGTGTATTCATCCCCCAAATACGCAACAGCAATCGCAGGCAACCCCGCCAAGAAGAACCCTTGTAGGCCGCGCAGCAATAATAAGGCTTCATAAGTTTGTACTAATGATAAACAAAAAGTGGTTAAGGTAATGCCGACCATGGTCATAACCATAATCCCTTTGCGGCCTAATGCGTCTGAAATTGGACCGTAGAAAAGTAAGGAGATGCCCAGTGTCAAAGTAGTAATAGTAAAGCTACCGCTGGCTTGCAGTGGCGTAATGGAAAATTCGTTGGCAATCATTGGCAACAGCGGCTGAGTCACATAAACGTTGGCAAAAATCATAAAAGAGCCAATGATGAGTGCCGCTGTGCCTCGCCAAAAAACAGAACTACCCACTTCTATCACAAACATTCTCCTACTATCGCAGCAGCATCAAACGGGAATGACGCCCGAATAAAACAATAAACTATCGTGATACTATACGCTTAGAAAAATAATCAATAAAATATATCCATCTTATTCAATCCATAAGGATTATTGATGGACATTAAACCGCTGCGCTACTTCATTGCCATTGCAAAAACCGAGAGCTTCACCAAAGCCGCGCAACAGCTTGGTGTTGCTCAGCCCGCGGTGAGTATGGCGATCAAGAAACTAGAGACGGATTTGGGTTTGACCTTAATTCATCGAGCCGATCGCAATATCGGACTCACAGACGAAGGCAAAAAGCTGCTGACCCATGCTGAAAAAATCATCCAAGCCACCGACGATGCCCTGTTAGAGATGAGTGAGCTAAAAGGATTGAGCCAAGGCGAAGTGCGCGTTGGTATTCCGAGCATGCTCGGCTCCTATTACTTCCCACCGATTCTGATGGCATTTCGTCATAAGTACCCCAGCATCACCTTAAAAGTCATAGAAGGTGGCACTTGGCAGTTACAGAAAATGCTCGAAAACGGAGAGTTGGACCTTAGCGTTATTGTTGCAGAAACGCTTCCTGACAGTTTGGAAACGCAAGCGCTGATTCGAGAAGAAATGCTGGTAACCATTGCGACGGATCATCCTTTCAGCCAGCTAGACAAAATCTCTCCTGACGACTTTTTTAATGAAGAGTTAGTGATGTTTAAAGAAGGCTATTTTCACCGCCGTATTGTCGATAAACTGGCGAAAGTCTGCAGAAAAACACCTAAAATCGGTTTCGAAACCAACCTGATTCCACTGATCAAATCCATCACTCAGCAAGGCTTCGGCATATCCACCCTACTTGCCATGGTGATTGAAGAGGACGACGACTTAATTACTCGCTCTTTTGATCCGCCAATCTGGCTAGACCTAGGTATTGCATGGCGTAAAGACAGTTACCTATCGAAAGCCAATCGCGCCTTCTTAGAGTTTGTCAGTGAACACGGACAATATAAACGCTAAGCAAATAAAAATGCCTGCCCCACACGAAGGCAGGGGCAGGCATTTACAATATTCAAAGCGGTTTAGTGAAATAAACGTGCTTCAAGCAAAGATGAGCTCTTAAAGCGATGCAAGCTTTTCGCACCAGCCAGAACAGCCAAATCAAGCACAGGTTCAAGTAAAACAACACTTAAATACGCCATACCAAACGTCGCCACAGACGCTAAGTTTTCGGCGCCGGAGCCTTGGCCATAAAACGCCCAAAAAGCCACCCAAGCAACAATGCCACCTTGGTAAGTTAAAGACAGTTTCAGCGCTTGCTTGTAGCTGATATTTACATAAGCGGTATTATCGGCAATCGTACGACGAGCAACGGCAGACATAGCAAACAGAGGCAACAATAAGGTGGTGACGTTCATGCCATATTGAGGTAAGTCAAATGGAGCAAATAATATCCCTTGCATTAATAGACCTAATATCAAGCCAATAGAAGCAGCGGCAGGGCCAAAGATAAGGAACAGCGTAGAGCCTAATATGAGATGCACTTCGGACACACCAACAGCGTGATGAGGCAAGAGTTCAAAAAAGGCAAAGACAAAAAGTGTGGTTAACACACTACGACTGATTAAAGACATTAGACCGTCTTTTTTAATCATATCGATAGACGCTTTCGCAGAAAAGCCAAATGCGGCCAACGCGGTCGCGTAACTCAAAACAATTTTCGCGCCATCAACGACGCCAGGTTCAATATGCACTATGTGCCTCCAAAAAATGTTTCATACTCACCCGTATGATTCAAATTAGCGGACTTTTACATGGCAAAATTTGCCCATAGAAAAAGTCCTGATCAATGAAGGCCGGTCTCCGGACTGATAAGTGTTTGGTCGATCTGTATTTATTAATCCCCTCGTTCCTTCCCATTAACGATATATCTATCTATTAACAGTGGAAGCGAGAAAAATACACCACTTATTTACCGTTGCGGGGGCAGTACAGGCTTTGTTTTTTAAGCGCACCTGTTTCCCGTTTCACCTTATAAAAGGCACCTTCACAAGAACTGCAAAATAGATCTTCTAAGTCAATTTACAGAGATTTGCAGCGTACGTTTATAAGAGACTTAAAGCAACTAACAAATAAAATAATGATAACTAGGAAGAATGCCTTTCATAGCGATAAGAAAGACATTCATATGAGAGAAATAAGGTGACTAGGAAGACTTTCGTCCAGATAAGGAACTACGAGCATTCATACGCGACTCAATATTCTTCAGCAAAGACGTGCGATGAAAAATAGTACCGCCAATAATCCCAATCGCACTACCAATAGAAATATCGACTAATCGATGCTCTAGTAAAACAGCAGTACTCATATTCGCACTGGTAAATTCAGCCATAATCACAGTCAGCGGCGTAATAAAAATCACGGCAGCACCATAGTTTTTGACGATCAGCAGCTCTACAACGAATTGAAAGATGATCATGCTTAGTGCTAAAACCCAATAATTCGGTTGCAAGGAAAACAAACACCAAGCGACCCCCATACCCAGCGCGGTTCCTACGATTCGATGAATATTTCGGTGCCAGATCATACGATAAGTCGCACCTTGTAAAATAGCGGCACAGGAAATAGGCACCCAAAGCGCATTAGGTAACGCTAACAACACAGCCAATAAATAAGAGAAAGCGATAAAGAAAGCCACTAACGCCCCTTCTAAAATAATCGCATTTACTTGAGGATCGATTTCCACTTTTGTAGCAGGTAACTCATTTGCGCCAGTCATCAGGCTATAAAAAAACGCCAAACCACATGACAACATGCCACCCAAGGCTACCATGCCAATATTCGCCGACCAACGGCCTAAATCAAACGGCAAGTAAATCGCCAAAGCAGAAACGAGAATAAAGAAGAAGCTGCCTGGAGGCGGTAGGCAATAATATCGAGTAATCACAATCGCACCGAAAGACAAAAGTCCAAGAGCAAATGCCGCAACATAAGGGTTAAAACTGGAAAGTGAACCAATGGTAAAACACACCATAAAACCAAAAGAGCACATAGCGAGTGTCACCATGCGATGCGCCGTTCGAGTTTTAGGTAAATATAAAATAACCATCGCCCCCAAACTAGACAGCGTCGCCAAGGCAAATTGATCTGTTGCTGCACCAATCAAGGCAGGAATACCAACACAAACAGCAGCAAGGACAGCCAGGTGCCAAGGACGCTTAACGTCACTCCATGCAAAAAGGCCTTTAATCTGGATAAATAACTTATTAGACAAAAACATACCCCGCAAAAAATGTTTAGTAGATAAACAGTATATCAGCATTATCTAAGCCTAATAGTGAAAAAAAAACAGTAAATAGCAGAGACCTCTGCGATAGAACAGAATGCCTATCCTTAATGATGAAAAAGACTAATCGGTTAATGTTTAATAAATACTTATATTCTTTTCATTCAAAAAACTTATAATCGGTTTGTAAGGATTTGTAAAATTTCAAATATAAAAACAACATTTTATGAAAGGACACACATTATGAACCTGATTCGCACCCTCTTATCCTTTTTAATGAAGGACAAAATAGTGGCGTCACCCAACTTTAACCGCTGGTTGGTTCCACCCGCTTCGATCGCTATTCACTTATGTATTGGTTCTGTTTATGCATGGAGTATTTTTAATCCAGCATTGACGAAGGAATTTGGTGTAGTCACTAGTGCTGCTCAAGATTGGAGCTTAAGCAGTGTAGTATGGATATTCTCTGTGGCCATTGTTTTTCTTGGCTTATCTGCCGCTATCGCAGGTAAATGGCTAGAAGAAGTGGGACCTCGTTGTGTTGGTGTCACGGCGGCATTCCTTTGGGGTGGTGGTTTTATTATCGGCAGCGTAGGGATATCAACACACCAACTATGGTTGGTGTATTTAGGCTACGGCGTGTTAGGTGGTTGTGGCTTAGGACTTGGCTATGTGTCCCCTGTTTCGACTTTACTTCGCTGGTTTCCTGATAAACGCGGTATGGCGACTGGTATGGCGATAATGGGCTTTGGTGGCGGGGCTATGATTGGCGCACCGCTAAAAGCCTTTTTGTTAGAAAAATTCGCTGTGGCGCCAACCTATCTTGGCCCTGAATCAGCAGTAAAGCTTATTACTGAGAGTGGTAAACGCTTTGCCGAAATGGCGAATGGTAAAATAGAGGTTGTAGTAGCAAGCGCTTCAGAGGCAGCCAAACTACCAACCCCAGGTGATGCAGGCGTATACATCGTCGGAACCGGTAATACTGGCGCAGCCAGTGTCTTCTTAACGCTGGGGATTGTGTATTTCATTATCATGATGGTTGCGGCATTTGCTTATCGTGTTCCACCTAAAGATTGGAAGCCGGAAGGTTGGACGCCACCAGCAAAAGATGCGGCGAACGTTATGATTAGCCGTAACAATGTCCATATTGATCAGGCCTTAAAGACGCCTCAATTTTGGCTGCTGTGGGCTGTGTTATGTTTGAACGTAACCGCGGGCATCGGAGTGATCGGTATTGCTAAAACCATGATGACGGAGATCTTCGGGTCAACCCTCCCGACTATTGCTACAGCAAGCTTTGCCGGTACTTACGTATTAATGATTTCTGTTTTTAATATGTGTGGTCGATTCTTTTGGGCGTCCACCTCAGACTTCATTGGGCGCAAAAACACCTATCACTGCTTCTTCATACTTGGAACAATTTTATACCTTTCTATTCCTTACGCCGCCTCTGCGGTAAGCGCAGATCCATCTGTGACTTGGTTAGTCATGTTCTATGCAGCAACCATGATTATTTTCACTATGTACGGCGGTGGATTTGCCACTATACCAGCTTACTTAGCGGATATTTTTGGCACGTTACACGTTGGTGGCATACATGGCCGATTGCTGACAGCATGGGCAACCGCTGGTGTTCTAGGGCCTTTCGTTATCACCTACCTAAGAAACCTCTCGGTAGAAAATGCGATCACTGACTTAGTTAGCAAAATTGACCCTGCCGCGTTTGAACAGAAATTTAATGCGTCTGTTTCTCAGTTAAATGAACTCATCGCTGCGAAATCGGTTACCGTCGCCAAATTGATGGAAATCGCACCAGCTGGCACAGTCGACCCGACATCTAGCCTCTATAATACGACGATGTATGTGATGGCTGGATTGTTGGTTGTTGGTTTCTTTGCGAACTTAATGGTCCGCCCCGTGAGCGAAAAACATCACGTAGAAAAAACTCACCCTAATCTATAGGAGCTGTACTTCATAAGCCCAAAAAGGTAAGAAAGCGAAAAACGTCTTCTTACCTTTTTATAAAGTGTTTTTGAGAATAACCAAGGATGAGCAAACCACTTTTAAAAGCGGTCATTTTAATGATCACTGGTAAGCATTGTTTAGCACGAGAACGATTGTGCATACAGAAAAACAGCAATCATCAATGCTTTCTAAGTTTGCTTAAACACATCTAGCAAAAAAGGAATTACTCATGATTCAAAAAATTAGAGCTATGCCTATCACACGTCAGTTAGCGGCTGTCGTCTTTTTAGTCTCAATCGTTTGTTTTAGCGCACTAACTTGGTTAGCTTCCAATAAATCCTATGATGGTTTTATGAAAAGCATAAATCACGAACTACAAACCAGCGCCAGTCAAGGCGATATGCTGCTCGACTTCTATTACGAGAATCTAGAAAGTAATACAGATAGATTGGCGGATATATTCTTCACACTGTTTCCAAATGGCATCCAGGTTAGTGATTCTGAAACCGTAAAAATTGGTGATTATGACAGCCCTTTAGCCACCAACTCGGGCGAAACGATTAACCTAAACTTCAGAAAGCCAGATCAATTCACCAAAATGACAGGAGGGACAGCAACGGTTTTCATTCGCTATGATGATGATTTTCTTCGTGTCAGCACCTCTCTCAAAAAGGCAGATGGTTCGCGCGCCTACGGGACACTTTTAGGCAAAGGCCACCCTGGCTATCAAAAACTCATCAATGGCGAAACGTACGCAGGCCCTGCGGCATTATTTGGTCGAAACTACATGACAAAATACGTTCCGTTTAAAGATGAAAAAGGTAAAGTCATTGGTATTCTTTATATTGGCTTTGACTATACCGAAGGGCTCAAAAACCTTGAAAACGAAATCAACGGCCTCTCCTACGGCAAAACAGGTAAAGCCACGGTTATTAACTTAAAAGAAGGCAAAGACTTCGGCCGAATTGTTATTGATTCCGACAACAAAGGTAAACTGTTTACAGAGCTTGGTTATAAAAACGCCGAACAAAATTTACAGCTTATGAAAGATCAAGAAAGTGGTACTTTTATAACAGAGCAAACCATTAATAATGAACAACAGCAAAGCGTTATGGCATTTAGCCGCTCTGATAACTGGAACTGGGCGATTATCACTGGCGGGGCGATTAAAGAGTTTACTCTTGTTGCTGACTCAGTTAGAGATAGTCTGATCGTTATTTCTCTGATTTGCGCACTTATTCTTGTGCTCCTTGTGGCCTACATTACACAGCGAATTCTTTCCCCATTGCAACGCGTCAGCAAAGACCTCCAAGAACTCGGTAACGGTAATCTTTCCACGCATTTGTTCGAGAACGGGCAAGCTCATCAGCCCCATAGTCGCAATGAAATCGCGATTTTGTTCGAACACGGACGAAATACCATTAAGCAATTACGCGCCATGCAAATGGAAGTAAGAAGCAGTATGACGTTACTCGCCAGCTCCAGCCAGAAAGTACAAGAAACCGCCACATTGGCTTCAAAAGGCATGACCAAACAGCAAGTTGAAACAGACTTAGTTGCGACTGCAATGAACCAGATGGTTATTGCCGTTGAAGATGTGTCAAAGAACATCACCGAGACAACCAATGAAACTCATAAAGCCGACGAAGAAACTCGAGCTGGTACTCAGGTAGTCAATAATGTTGCTGCCGATATGCAAGCGCTCGCTAAGGTTATTGGTCATGCTTCTTCAGTCATGCAAGAAGTTGAAAAAGAGAGTGTTAGTATTGGTTCTGTTCTCGATGTTATTCGCAGTATTGCAGAACAAACCAACCTGCTGGCGCTTAACGCGGCCATTGAAGCAGCTCGCGCCGGAGAACAAGGACGAGGCTTTGCCGTGGTTGCCGATGAGGTAAGAACGCTGGCTACTCGAACTCAAGATGCGACATCTGAAATAGAAGGTATGATTAGTCAGCTACAGAAACTGTCTAAAACAGCGTCAATGGAAGTCATCAGTGGACGTGATCAAGCAGCAGAGAATGCAGAAAAAGCATTAGCCGCAAGCAAAGGCTTAACGAAAGTCACCGAATCTGTCAGCTTAATTAACTCAATGTCGATTAGCATCGCCAGCTCCATTACAGAGCAATCTGCCGTTGCTAATAGTGTTAATGAGAACATAGATAACATTCGCAGCGTATCAAACGAGACGACCAACGGCGTTGAAGAATTGATGGCAACCACTCAGACTCTTTCTGAGGTGTTAGAAAAACTAAAAGTTTCAGTAGACAGATTCTCTCTGTAATTTCAGTATTTAAAAGACTCGATTTTTTAAAAAAAAGGGAACAGCCGATGGCTTGTTCCCTTTCTCATGCACTTAAGAAGTCTTGGAGAATTTATTTGAAGATTTTATCAGACCAAACCGTCAAACCTGCCGCCACACTACCAAAGTGGTCACCATCCAATACAGGAATGTCACCGATATTCGCTTGAATTGCATCACGAATAACTGGCGATTTAGCCGAGCCCCCCGTCATATAAATGAGATCTGGTTTCTCGCCCGCTTGCTCAATGGCTGCTTTCATTAAATTCAGCATTTTCTCTAATGGCGAAGTAATCGATTTCGCCAATTGTTCGCGGGTAATATCAGCACCTAAAGCGGCTTCGATATAATCCAGTGAAGCGCAATAGTTCTGGGCGTCGGACAACGCAATCTTCGCCTCTTCCGCACTGCGAACAATATGATAATTATGCTTTTCTTCACGCATTCGCAAGAAACGCTCAATCAATTTTGGTTCTGCCGCATCCACTCGTAGCTGATGCATTTGGTTCTTCGTTTCCATACTATTGAAGGTCGCAATGGCAGAAACATCATTGGTTGTGATGGCATTCCAATAAAGTTGCGTCGGCATTGGCAAGCCTGTTTTTAACAATGACTCCATACCAAACAGCGGCATTAAATGCTTACCTGCAATCTGTATATCTAAATCATTACCGCCAATCCGCTCACCGGTATGCGCTAAAAAATCACCACGACGATCTTCTTTTTGTAGATAATCAGGGCCCATACGAACCATAGCGCAGTCCGTAGTACCACCACCGATATCCACAACCAATACCGTTTTATTTTCAGTAAGCTTGACTTCAAAATCCAAACCAGCCGCAATTGGCTCATAAAGAAACTCGATTTCTTTAAAACCAGCACGCTTGCCTGCTGTCGTTAGAATCTCTAGCGCTTGGCGGTTACTGACTTCCGCATCAAGGCCCTGGAAGTTAACAGGACGACCAATAACAGTGTGAGTAATATCAGCACCCAAGCTTTTTTCAGCACGCTGTTTGATGTTTTGCATCATCACAGTGACAACATCTTCAAAAAAATGTATGTGCTCAGAACGCAGTCCTGCGCCGCCTAGAAATGACTTAGGTGATTTTACGAAGTAACCTTCTTCAGGCCATTGGAAATATTCGTCAAATGCCGCGCGACCAAAAAATAACGTTTGATCTTCATCCGCAATGTCTTCTTCATAACGGGCTCGTTTTGCCCTTGTTAACGCGTTCATTCGCAATTCTGCAAACGCTTGCCTTGACTGAATATCTGGCAGCCCTCTTCCGACCGCTTCAGTAATTAAATCTCGATCTAAAGCATACAAAGTAGAGGGTAAAAATGCATGTTCTCCTTCTAAAGCGACCAAACGCACAGCCGAATCTTGCACAATACCTAATGCACAATTCGATGTTCCGTAATCAAATCCACAAATCATCTATACTCTACCTATCATCGCTCATAAAAGGGCCGCGGACGATAACAGAAAGATCCAAAAGTATCAAAGCCATCAGGAACACCAAGAAAACATTTATTGGGTAACACAAAAAACTGCAGTGAAATAACACTGACTCATATAGAATATACTCTGTGTTTATAATTGCAGTTACCACTAAGCTCAGGAGATCTTAAATGCATCTTTCGCTACAAACCAAAATAACCCTTCAGTCCATTATTGTGGCTGTGATCATTGCGATCGGAATCGGAGGTGTCTCTTTTTACGCCTTCAAAAGCGACAGTGATGCTCGCATAAAATCTGAAGTCAGCTCTCAAGCTAATGCTATCTCTACTTATATTAATAGCTGGTCTAATGATCGCATCAGCGCAATGCAAGCCGTCAAACAAAAGATAGAAGCCTCTTTACAAGACAACACTGACATAAACGAAAAAGAGGTTCTGGATATTCTCCAACAAGCCCAAGCCAGCCTAGGATTCGGCATGACCTATTTGGGCATGGAAAACGGGGCCATGTATCGTCATGATCCATCACTGAACAGCGCAGATTACGACCCTCGTAAACGCAGCTGGTACATCGATGCGAAAGCCAAAAACAGCGCCTACATAACGGCACCATATATTTCGGCCTCCACCAAAAAGCTTTCAATGACATTCGTAGAGCCTATAACCGTTAACGGGAAGTTTATCGGCGCTATCGGCGGTTTGGTATTTCTAGACAGTGTATTGGATAGCATTTTGGCCATGAAAGTAGCGGGGGACGGCTACAGTGTCTTATTTGATGGCGACGGTAAAATTATAGCTCACCCCAATACAGATCGTATTTTAAAAGATGCTACGAATTTATCACCGATATTAAGCAATGACTTTTTTAAAGGCGTTGGCACTAAAGCTAAATTTACCGAGCTAAATATAGACGGCAAAGATATCGATATGTATGCCAGCAACATTAAAGGCAGCCCTTGGGTTTTAGGGTTGATGATGAACAAAGACGTTCTGAATGCCCCACTTGTTAGCTTGGGTACAAACATTATTATCGCGGTATTTATTTTGCTTACCATCGCAATACTCGTAGTGGTTCAAGTAACTCGATTCTTGCTTAAAGATTTACGTCGAGTGTCTGACAGCATGGCACAAATAGCACAAGGGGATGGCGATCTAACACAACGCTTAACAGCCAGCTCTAAAGATGAGATCGCCGTATTGGTCGACAACTTTAATAAGTTTGTCGCGCTATTGCACGGCACTGTCTCACACCTTAAAAAAATTGGTCACGATCTAGCTGACCAAGCCAGTGCCGCCCACGATTCTTCGAGAAACAGCTCACTGAAACTAGAAGAACAACAGCACAATATCTCTATGGTGGCGACGGCCATTCATCAGATGGCACAAGCGACACAAGAGATTGCGGGCAATGCGACCAATACCGCCATCAATGCTGATGAAACCGTAACCGCGAGCAATATCGGTCAAACTCAGGTACTAAAAAGCCAAGAAAGTATTCGAACACTGGCTGCTGATATCCAAGGCGTGGCAACGGTTATTAATGACCTCAGCAAAAATGCAGATGGCATCAATACCATCTTAACGACCATTTCAGGCATAGCAGAACAAACTAACCTATTAGCCCTAAATGCTGCCATTGAAGCAGCGCGAGCTGGCGAACAGGGCCGTGGCTTTGCCGTGGTGGCTGATGAGGTTCGAGTTCTGTCTCAACGTACTTATAGCTCGATTGAAGAAATTCAAAAAATGATTGAGTCCCTGCAAAAGATCACTAAAGACGCCGTGGGCAAAATTCAGTTAAGTCATACTAGAGCAAACAGCAGTGTTGAAGATGTTAATCAGGCAAAAGAAAGCCTAGATAAAATTCAGCAGTCTGTTACAACGATCAACGACCGCGCGGCACAAATTGCAACGGCCACCGAAGAGCAAACCAGTGTCACCGCAGAAGTGAATCAAAATACGGCCGACATACAACAAGGTTCAACCGAATTGGTCGTTCTTGCAGCAGAGAGCGCCGCTCGAGCTGAAGAACTTAAATCTCTAGCAGATGACCTAACGAAAAACATTAATAATTTTAGAACTTAATAAACGGATATCAATAAAAACGGCCTATCAGATTTACCTGATAGGCCGTTTTTATTTCTCTAACTATTATGCTTTCGCAACAGATTACACTAGTGGTGAAACGCCAATAATCGCTTGATGAAGATAAAAAACGATAGCGAACCACGATACCATAGCAAAAACAAAAGCAATCAAGTTCGTTGGGACAGTGGATTCTTCAGAGGTTTTATAGACAACGCCAGCCTTACGATCTCGTCGACGATAAACGGCAAAGCTCACAATAGACCAAACCAAGAAGCTTCCAAAGATAATCATATCCGCTAAAGTACCGTTACTGATTAAATGCGCGAAAGCCCATAGCTTGACCGCGATTAACATGGGATAGCCCATTTTGTTTTTCAGCGATGTATTTGGCACTAACGCAGAACCAACGAAGAAAAGCGCAACCAGCACCAGCAAGCCAGCTAGATGGCGAGTCCAAACAGGAGGAAACCACAACCACACAGGCTCAAGGCGAACTTGCATATAGCCCATTACAATAAAAGCAGTAGCCAGTAACGTAATCATGCCAAAACGCATCTTCCAGCGCATAGCACCATGAGCCGTCATGATCTTCTCTCGCCATTGCGGAGCAACCAAGCGAACAGAGTGCAAACAAAAGAAAATGACCAAACCTAAAACTAAAATCAACATACTAAGATGTTCCTCATACACTTTAAAAATCTTCCAACTATCGCGGCTCGGCTATTCTTGAAATCTAAGCACCACGTTAAATTTATAGCGCAGGATTATAGAGGGAAATAAGCAGGAGGCCTATAATTCATTACAAACTACTAACGAATCACGAAATAGCCTTAATTCTTTCTTCGTTTATCTCACAAACCCGACGCTCGGCAGATGGGCATAAGACAATTACCAACAGAAGTCGTTAAAATGTCATAAAAAGCCCTGTAAAATACCTTTATTGAGCTAGAAAAAGCCCCCTCCTTTGCACTAGAATACACCGTTTTGACTAACGGGCAGGTTGCCATGATCAAGACACCTTATTACCTCATTGATAAAGCGGCTCTTCTTAAGAACCTAGAGAAGATCGCTTATGTGCGCCAAGAGTCCGGAGCCAAATCTTTATTAGCTCTTAAATGCTTTGCGACGTGGTCTGTATTTGACTTAATGCAAGACTACATGGATGGCACCACGTCCTCTTCCTTGTACGAAGTCAAGCTGGGAAAAACCAAATTTAAAGGTGAAACACATGCTTACAGCGTCGCCTATTCAGACGATGAAATAGCAGAAGTGTTGGATCACTCAGACAAAATCATTTTCAACTCCATTGGACAATTCAATCGCTTTAAAGAAGTCAGTAAAGACAAGACTCGTGGCTTGCGTGTTAACCCACAAGTCAGTACCTCTGAGTTTTTGATCGCCGACCCCGCTAGACCTTTTAGTCGTCTTGGCGAATGGGATCCTGAAAAAATCGCCACGGTGATTAACGATATCTCTGGTTTTATGTTCCACAATAATTGTGAGAACAACAGTTTTGAACGCTTTGACGAGATGTTAAACCTAATCGAAGAGCGTTTTGGCCACCTGATTCAGCAGGTAAAATGGGTCAGCCTTGGTGGCGGTATTCACTTTACTGGTGATGACTACCCAATTGATAAATTCTGCCAACGTTTAAAAGCGTTTGCTGAAAAATACGACATTCAGGTCTATTTAGAACCAGGTGAAGCCAGTATCACCAAAAGCACCACATTAGAAGTGACCGTACTAGACACATTGTTCAACGGTAAGAATTTAGCGGTCGTTGATAGCTCCATCGAAGCTCACATGCTGGATCTGCTGATCTATCGTGAAAATGCTAAAATGGCACCTTGTGATGGCGAACATGAATACATGATTTGCGGAAAATCCTGCTTAGCTGGTGATATTTTCGGTGAATTCAAATTTGATAAAACACTGCAAGTGGGTGACCGCCTGTCTTTCCAAGACGCAGCGGGTTACACCATGGTGAAGAAGAACTGGTTTAACGGTGTTAAGATGCCGTCTATTGCCATACGCCAATTGGATGGCAGCATCGAACTTGTTAGGGAATTCGGTTACCACGATTTTGAGCAGAACTTGTCTTAATTCTGCTTCGATTACTACTTTGGAGAAAGCACTACCATGAAAAAAAATGTTCTCATTATTGGCGGCGGAGGCGTGGCACAAGTTGTGGCACACAAATGCGCCCAACACAATGACACACTGGGCAATATCGCAATTGCTTCACGCAGCGTTTCGAAATGCGACGATATTGTATCCAGTGTCCTCGACAAAGGCAGCATGAAAGTAGAGGGCCGCATTCAAGCATTCGCCCTAAACGCTCTTGACGTGCCAGCAACCGTTAAACTGATTCAAGAAACAGAATCCCAGATTGTAATTAACGTTGGTTCAGCGTTTATCAATATGTCTGTGCTTGAAGCTTGCATGGAAACGGGGGCAGCTTACTTAGATACAGCAATCCACGAAGATCCAGCAAAAATCTGTGAAACACCACCTTGGTACGCAAACTACGAATGGAAGCGTCGTGACGCCTGTAAAGAAAAAGGTATCACCGCCATTCTAGGTGTTGGCTTTGATCCAGGTGTGGTTAATGCCTACGCAGCACTTGCGTATAACCATTACTTCGACAGCGTAAGTGATATCGACATCATTGATATCAACGCGGGTAGCCACGGCAAATATTTCGCGACTAACTTCGACCCTGAGATCAACTTCCGTGAATTTACCGGTGTTGTGTACTCATGGCAGAATCGTGAATGGAACGTCAACAAGATGTTTGAAGTAAGTCGTACAGATGACCTGCCTGTAGTAGGAAAGCAAACGTCTTACATGAGCGGTCATGACGAAGTACATTCTATTTCTCAAAACTTAAATGTGCCAAACGTACGCTTTTGGATGGGTTTTGGTGAGCATTACATCAACGTATTCACTGTATTACAAAGCCTAGGACTCTTGTCTGAACAGCCAGTTAAAACGGCAGAAGGCTTAGAAGTTGTACCGCTTAAAGTCGTTAAGGCCGTGCTTCCTGATCCATCTTCTCTTGCTCCTGAATACACAGGTAAGACTTGCATCGGTGATGTTGTTAAAGGCATCAAAGACGGCAAAGAAAGAGAAGTATTTATCTACAACGTAGCGGACCACAAAGACGCTTATAACGAAGTGGGTAGCCAAGGTATCTCTTACACCGCTGGCGTTCCACCAGTTGCTGCAGCCATCCTTGTTGCCAATGGCACTTGGGATGCAAAAGAAATGCGCAACGTAGAGCAACTTGACCCAAGACCTTTCTTAGGTTTATTAAACGAAATGGGCTTGCCGACTCGCATTAAAGACGAAACAGGTGATCACCCTTTCACGTTTTAATTGCTCTTCGATTACTAAGTAATACACTTAAATAACCCCCATTTGCGGGGTTATTTTTTGTCTAAAAAAGACTATTTTGTACAAGTACGGTATTTAGATAGTTTATTTTATTTATCTCTTACACACTTCAAGTAAAATCCTTACAATAATCTAACACTTTAATTATCTCCATTTAAAAGAATCAAGGAACATCGTCATGAAAAAGGAACTAAAAATTGCAGCGATAACAGCTGTAATCGCGCTAACGCTTTCAGGTTGTGCATCAAATCCAGACTCAGCATCCAATTTAGCGGCAGACGCAAAACAATCAGAAACGATTACTCAAATTAACGAGTACAAAAAAACACAAGACGATGCAGAGCAACAAGTAACTCAAGGTATCGAAGATGAGTTAAGCTGGTTCGCGACTGATGAGATAGAAGAGGCAAATAAAGCCCTAACAGAAGCAAAAGAATACTACGCGACATTCGAGTTTGACCCATCTGAGGCAAACAGCAGTACTGGACTTTTCACTTCAACAACAAACCTTGAAGCTGCAAACGAAAGCCTTAACCAATTTAATAACTACATGAATAAAGCAAGAAGCTTAAAAGCGGCCTCTTTATCCACTTTATCAGAAGCATTCGATTATCGTACTCAGCTTAATAAAATCGATGCTGAAGCCTATTTCCCAAGTACCGTTAAAGAGCTAGAAACAGATCTTAAAAAACTTGTAGATCAAATAGCAGAAGACAAAACAAATGACGCTATTGCAGCTCAGCCCGCACTCATTGCCAAACAACGCGCCCTTGAAATCAAAACAGTTACAAAAATTTATCTATCTGATGCGCAACAAGAACTAGACAAGCTTGTTAAATCAGACATTAATCAGCATGCACCAAAATCAGTCTCACGTGTGTCCGCCTCTTTAAATGCCACCATAGCTTTCATAGCGACAAACCCTAGAGACACTGAAGAAATCAAAGAAAAAGCAGACGGCGTACTCTTTTCAGCGAAAAGAGCAGAACAAATCGCATTAACTGTTAAGAAGCTAAAAGCGCTTTCTCAAAAGGATTATGAAGACTACGTTACTAGCTACGAGAAAATACTCTTCGAACTTAGCTATACACTTGGAACAAAAGATAAACGTGACCTTTCATTTGAACAACAAGGCAAAGCGCTTATTGCTTTTATCGAAGCAGATATGAAAAATAAAGATAAATCTGAAACGGTGCAGCAAGAACTACGTAAAAAATTAAAAGACCAAGAATCTTACTCAGAACTGCTTGAAGAAAAAATTAGCACTCTTACCGCTGACCTAGCAGATGTGAAAAAATCACTTGCGAACTCTATAGCTGAAAAACAAGCGGCAGAAGAAAAAGTAGTAGTAGAAGAAAAAACAGTAAAAAGCGCCGAGGCAGAAGTAGCGCCTGAAGCAGAAGTAACGGATACTACTTCAGTGGAATAACACACTTTCAAAGCATAAAAAACCAGAGCATGAGCTCTGGTTTTTTTTAAAACAAGATCAATTATCGATGAGCAAACGCCGTTTTCGTACAATCTCCGTCAATTTTGTCTTTCTCTTCTTCGAGAATCTCGTCGGTGAACTGTCCCATAAAGCAGCAACAAATCCCTTCACCAATCATGGTACGCGGCCCCATTGGGTGACCAATGTGCTTGTACACACCATGACTGTGACCATGAGAGTGGTCGTGTGAATGCCCATGACTGTGAGAGTGTCCATGACTGTGATCATGTGAGTGACCGTGGTCATGAGAGTGGTCATGATGTTTCAACACTAATGAGTGCCCATGATCCGCATGATCTAGCGCTTGAGCTAGGTTAGTAAAGTGTTTGGTATCGAATTCAGATAAGCCTTGAGTATCATCTTGTGGGTCAACAAATTCGGCATGGTGGTGATGAACATCCACTTCACCCGCTGCAAGACGACGCTTGAAGGAATTCATCAAGGTTTCTTCACCCGTTTGTAATTCCCCCTGCATGATTTCTTCGACACGGTTCTGAAAAGCATCAATAACACGAGGGTGATCATTCAAGTAAGGCGTTTGAATAAACTCAATCGCTGGGTTCTCTTGAGCAACCTTATCAACATAGCCCTGAATACGCTTGATCAAGCGACCCGTAAACAAGAAATATGGCGCAACGACAATGCGTTTAAAGCCAAGCTTCATTAGCTTTTCAAGACCCACACCAACCGATGGATAAGTCACGCCAGAATAGACGGTGTCCGCCCAACCAAAACCCATGTTTTCGTTAACAATACGCGTTAGCTTTGCCGCTTCTGCATTGGCAGAGGTATCTGATGTACCACGACCAACCACCACCAACATGGTGTCATAAAGGTTTTCTGGCGGATTTTCTGGATCAAGACCAAGGGATTCATAAATGCGCGCTTGAAAGGCGTCGATCATGTCATCTTGCAAGCCTAATTCACGCCCATAAGTGATCTTTAAACCTGGGTGTTTTTCTTCGT
Source organism: Marinomonas sp. ATLA20 (assembly GCF_057180105.1). Lineage (NCBI taxonomy): Bacteria > Pseudomonadati > Pseudomonadota > Gammaproteobacteria > Oceanospirillales > Oceanospirillaceae > Marinomonas > Marinomonas sp. ATLA20. Next base: position 45,053 of record NZ_JBXUKU010000003.1, on the reverse strand, counting down.
AGGTGGTCAATACAGAAGGAATGTCATTTTTCGCATGCGTCGCGGCAAACAGCATTCCCGGCACGGCATAGATTTCTTCAACACCCTGGTTGACCAAACTGTTTAAGCCCATATGAATATTAGGAGCAGAAAATTCTAAAAAGCCATATTCCACAGGAAGATCGGGATAGCGCGCTTTAAGTCCTTTCGCCACTAGGCCAAATTCACGTTCAGCGTCTTTATCACGACTGCCGTGACCACAAATCATAATGCCCTTTTTGGCCAGTTCTTTATTACTCATTATTTCTCTCTACTTTATTCATCTCAGCTAGTGATTAGTCTAAATACAACCAGCAAGGTTACAAGCGATCTTCTGCCCAAGATCACTGACGTTGTTCTTGTTGCTGATCTAAATCAAGCAACAAGGATTGAATTTTTTCACGATGTACATCGGCGTTCTGCCACATACCACGCTGGATGGCTTCTAATAAACGCTCACCCATTTCTTCTAAAGCTTGAGGGTTATTATCGCGCATAAAAGCTTGGTTGTCTGGATCCAATAACAATCGATCAGTTACTTGCTCATATTGATAATCTGCAACTAAATCAGTAGTGGCATCGTAAGAAAATAAATAATCCACAGTAGCGGTCATTTCAAACGCACCTTTATAGCCATGAGTCTGCATGGCGTCGATCCATTTAGGGTTCAGCACCCGCGAACGCACCACACGATTAAGCTCTTCTTTTAAGGTACGGATTTTTGGCGAACTCGGATTAGAATGATCACTGTGATACACGCTCGGTGCTTGCCCGCTAAACTCGGTAACGGCGTTGGTCATACCGCCTTGGAACTGATAATAATCGTCCGAATCCAGAATATCGTGTTCGCGGTTATCTTGATTTTGCACGACCGCATCTAATTGAGACAAACGCTCAACAAAGGCAGACTTAGCCTCTACTCCGTCTTGTTTACCATTGTAATTATTACCATCATACGCGTAACCGCCCCAGTTCACATAAGCTTCCGCCAAATCCACTTTGGTGTCCCAACAACGCTCATCAATCAAGCCCTGTAAACCAGCGCCATAAGCGCCAGGTTTGCTACCAAAAACACGATAAGTGGCTTGGCGACTCGCTTCTTCCACTCTCATGCCTTGAGCAAGCAATTTGCTTTTGCGCGCCTCCACATTGGCACGAATAACATTGCCAGTGCCTGGCTCTTGATAATCAGCAATGGCTTGCACTGCCGCATCATAGAGCCGCATAACGTTGGCGAAAGCATCACGAAAGAAGCCAGAAACACGCAAGGTAACATCCACTCGCGGGCGACCTAATTGCATGCAAGAAAGGATTTCAAAATCCGTCACACGATTCGACCCCGGCGCCCAAATCGGTCGAACGCCCATCAAAGCAAACGCTTGGGCAATATCATCACCGCCGGTTCGCATGGTAGCGGTTCCCCACACGGACAAGCCTAAATCTTTCGGATAATCACCATGTTCTTGTAAGTGTCGTTGAATCAGTGCTTCGGCCGATTGCTGACCAATCGCCCAAGCCGCCGGCGATGGAATAGCGCGATTATCAACAGAGAAAAAATTACGCCCAGTAGGCAAGGTATCTAATCGGCCACGTGTCGGTGCGCCGCTTGGGCCTGGGGGAATAAAACCACCAGCCAATCCTGTTATTAACGCCTGAATTTCATCATGAGCACTTTGCTGCAAAGCAACCAATAAGCGTTTTTTACTGTGCGCCAATAACACGGCGGTTTGAGGGAGTTTGGTTATTAACTCGTCTGTTGAGTCATCCCCAATCAAATGGCTCAAGACCAGCGACTTAGCCAATAATTCTAAGCGTTCTTTGGTATCTGCTTGGGTGCGCCACGTTAGTTCACTTACTGACTGCAAAAGCTCGGGCTTATTACCTAACCAAAGCGCTCGCTCACTTTTCATCGGATCGAAATCATCTTGCTCCAACGATAAGTCTTTTACCAAGGCGTGAAGAATACCTTGACTGGAAACCTCACTACCGCGAGGCAAACGCAACAAAGCCACCAGCGTGTCGGCAAATTTGTCGTCTTCGGGCAACTCTCCGAGACGATGTAAACCGTGGCGGATTTGCGCTTCTTTTATTTCACATAAATAGGTATCTAACCCTTCCAGTACAGAGTCATCGTTATCCGCTTGCACGCCTGCCAGCTCTTCAAGCAAATGTGTGGTTTGGACTTTTTCAAGAATTTTTTCACGCAACCAAGTTTCGCGGCGCACATCCATGCCCATGGCTTGGTAATATTCGTCTACTAGATTTTCTAGTTCAGCCATGTCGCCATAAGTTTCAGCGCGGGTCATGGGCGGCATAAGATGATCAATAATCACGGCTTGCGTGCGCCGTTTAGCCTGCGCGCCCTCGCCAGGGTCATTCACAATAAAGGGATAAAAATGCGGCATCGGCCCTAAAGCAATATCCGGCCAGCAAGACGCCGACAAGGCCGTACCTTTGCCCGGCAACCATTCAAGGTTGCCATGTTTGCCCACATGCACAAAAGCGTCAACTTTATAAATGTGGCGCAACCAAAAATAGAAGGCCAAATAACTGTGAGGCGGAATCAAATCAGGGTCATGGTAATTCGCCGCCAAATCTAAATTGAAACCACGAGCCGGCTGAATACCAACAAAGGTTTCGCCAAGCCGAATGCCTGCCAACATGATGCGTCGCTGGCCATTTTGTTCTCGGCATTTATGATCGTCTTCTGGCGGCCCCCAGCGATCCCAAACGGCGTGTTGGCATTCCAGTGGCAGCTGATAGAAATAGTGTAAGTAGTCTTCCAAGGCGAGGCTTTGCCAACAACCGCGCTCATGCAAGGTATTGGGATTATTGGTCACTGCCCCAAGTAATTCTTCGATCAAGGCATTACCGTGATCGGGAATATTCGCAATCGGATAGCCCGCCGCTTCTAAGGCTTTTAATAGATTCACCGTCGAGGCTGGCGTATCCAATCCCACGCCGTTACCAATGCGTCCGTCTTTGGTTGGGTAATTTGCCAATACCAAAGCGATACGCTTTTGATGATTTGGCTTACTGGCTAAATTGGCAAAACGCTTGGCAAGTTGAGCGACAAAATGCGCACGCTCTTCCTGTAACTCGTAACGCACTAAATCGACTTGGGCAATGTCGTTGTAATGACTTAACGCTTTGAAACTCACCGCGCGAGTAATAATACGCCCGTCCATTTCTGGCAAGACGATTTGCATGGCGACATCACGACTGCGAAGGCCTTGAGTTTGTCCTTGCCAATCCTCTTCGGTACTTCCAGAAAGAATCAACTGTAAAACCGGAATCGGCGACGCAAACGCCGATTGAAAGTCCGTAGGCTCAGAAGCCAAATCAGGGCTACCCACACGATTGGCAGCGAAACCTGTGGTATTTAAAATCACCTTAGCTTGAGTGCGTTCCACTAACGATTCGATCAAACCCACCGATACATCGTCTTTTAGTGAACTTACCGCTACGGCAAGCGGCACTAAGCCTTCCTGCTCTAATATCTCGATCAAGCCATCAAACATGGCAGTGTTGCCGCTTTGTAGATGTGAACGATAGAACGCCAAGATGGCGACCGGAGAGCCTTGAATTAATTCATCGGCATAGTGCTTCTGCCACTGGGCAAAACCAGACGAATGACCGGCATGATAAATCAAGGCGCTCGGTAAAGGAGCTGGCTCTTGCCAAGGGCAAGATGTACCGAAGTAACGATCCGTGAGGAAATAGAATAATTGCTGAGAGTTTGCTTGACCACTTTCCCGTAGATAACGCCACACTCGATAGCAGTCTTCTGGCTTTGCGGTAGAAACACTCGTTAACGAAGGGTCTTGCGAGTCATCCCCAGGCACAATAATTAAAGTACGACCCGCTTTGGCTTGCGCCCATTCTTGCAAGCGTTGAAAACCATACTCCCAATAGTGCTCACCACCCAGTAGCGACACAACAACGACCTTGGCATGATCAAGCACCTTATGCTCGTACAAATCGTAAGCAGCGGGTTTGACTAACTGCATCCAATTAGCAAGGCGAACAGAAGGTAGTGCCTTTGCATCAATAGATAATTGATCTAAAGCACTACCCAGCGCACCAAGTACACTATCCGCCGCGGCCAAAATAACTAAGTCGGCTGGGGATTGCCCAAGATCGACAATCCCTTCGTCGTCAACAAAGCCACCCGGTTTGGCTGCTAATAAGTGCACGGTTTCTCCAATTACGTTCTTTTACTAAATCAATCTAGTTATTAGGTTATTCGACACTTATTCACGGTGTTACGAGCGAAGCCAAGACGAGGCGAAAATAGACGAGAAAGCGGAGTTTATAGTTATAAATGAGCAATTCGAGTCTATTTTTAACAAAGTATTGGCAAGCGCAGTAGCCGTGATCAAGCACTCAAAGCATCATGTAATACATTCTCAACCTGCTCTTTACTAATGCCTTTGCCGATAAACACCAACTGAGTTTTGCGCACTTCTTCAGGTAGCCACAAACGATCAAAATAACGATCTAAACGCGTCCCTACTACTTGAAACACTTGGCGCATGGGCTTGCCATGCACTGCAGCAAAGCCTTTTACGCGGAAGATATTATGCTCTTCAACCAGTTGAGTAAGCGTCTCTTGCAAAAGGTCAGACTGAACTTCGCCCAATGTCACCACAAAAGAATCAAAATGATCATGGGCATGGTCATGATGTGCACCATGAGCATGATGATGATCATGGTGGTTATGTACTTCATCAATTCGGCTTTCGGTTGCAGCGTCAATACCTAACAAGACATCCAATGCCGCTTCGCCATTTTCGATATAAACAGTTTTTACTGTACTTGGCACTTCGTGGGCAATAATTGCTTGCACGCGTGCACGCTCTTCATCGTTGAGTAAGTCGTTTTTACTGACCACAACTAGATCGGCAGCGCTTAACTGATCATCCAGTAATTCTTGCAAGCTAGGGTCATGATCCAGACTTTCGTCCGCTTGGCGTTGTGCTTGAACTTTGTCTTCATCATGAGCAAAGCGGCCTGCAGCCACAGCAGCACCATCAACCACGGTAATCACCGCATCGACTGTGCAATGCTCTTTAATGCCCGGCCAATTAAAGGCTTGCACCAAAGGTTTTGGTAACGCCAATCCACTGGTTTCAATCAAGATATGATCAATATCACCACGGCGAGCAACAAGCTGCTGCATGACAGGTAAAAACTCTTCTTCTACCGTGCAGCAAATACAGCCGTTCGCCAATTCGTAAAAGCCATCATCACTGCGTTGGCTCCCCTCTTCCACCCCTTCTGGGCAATCAAGTGGACAAGAGCGCAATAGATCGGAATCTATGTCTAGCTCACCAAATTCATTAACGATCACGGCGATACGTTTGCCTGCCGCTTGCTTTAGCACATTGGATAATAAAGTTGTTTTACCACTGCCCAAAAAGCCAGTCACAATTGTTGTTGGAATTTTATTCAACTGCATGATTCATCCTTCTTACTTTTAGGGATAGTATTTTTAAATTTATGCTTTCTTAGACTTATGTATTTTACGAAAAATGTGCGCCTGTCCTTTATCGTATAAATAGGAATCTGCGAAATCTTCTGTGTCTAATACCTTCCCGACCAATATCAAACTGGTGCGAGTGAATTTTTTCTCTCTTACTTTGGCAACAATATCCGCTAACGTTCCCACCACATAGTCTTGATCTGGCCAACTAGTGCGATAACACACAGCAACGGGGCAGTCTTCACCATAATGAGGAATCAGTTCTTCGACGATCTTATGGATTCGAGTAATTCCAAGATGAATCGCTAACGTCGCACCGCTTTGTGCTAAAGCAGGCAAACGCTCTCGTTCTGGGAAAGGTGTTTTGCCTTCATAGCGCGTCATAATAACGGTTTGAGAGACGCCCGATAAGGTCAATTCTTTGCGCAATAACGCAGCCGATGCCGCCACAGCACTAACACCAGGAATGACTTCATAATCAATATCTAACGCTTCTAAACGGCGAATTTGCTCGCCAATCGCACCATATAAAGCAGGGTCACCAGACTGTAAACGTGCAACGTCTTTGCCTTCTTGAGCCGCTTTTTCGATGACTGCGGTGGTTTCATCTAGATTCATTTCGGCTGTATCATAAATCGCTTCGGCTGTACCACGGACACTATCGATCACCTGTGGTGGAATCAAGGAACCGGCATAAAGAACAATCGGGCAGCGCTCCATGGTTTTGACCGCTTTCACTGTCATCAAATCTGGATCACCAGGGCCTGCGCCAATAAAATACACTGTCATTTTTTTCACTTACCTTTTATAAAAAAGCTAAAGCTTTTTAGAGTAGCCCTAAAGCTTTTTAGAGTAGCCGCGCGGCGTATAAATCCAATTCTTATCACCATTAACTATGTGTTTGGTGTCGGAGTTCCCAACGCTAACCATGGTGAACATATCCACATCTTTTGCGTCTAATTCACCCAGTGTCGTAAAAGTAATATCTTCTTCAGGGCGTGTTAATTGACGCCCAATCATCACAGGTGTGCTGGCGGGACGATATTCCAATAGGACATCACGAGCGTGGTTAAGTTGCCAATCTCTTTTCTTTGAAACAGGGTTATAAAACGACACGACAAAATCACCCGCGCCACAAGCGTGCAAGCGTTTATCGATGGTTTCCCAAGGGGTTAATAAATCGGAAAGTGAAATAGTACAGAAATCGTGACCCAGCATGGCGCCAACACGACTTGCACCGGCCTGCATGGCTGAAATACCGGGGATAACTTCAATATCGACATCTAGCCATTCCGGATGGTTTTCTTTGCCTTGCAGTTGCATATCCAGCAATTCAAACACTAAAGTCGCCATGGCATATATGCCAATATCACCACTGGAAATTAACGCGGTATTTTTTCCTTGTGCGGCCAAATCAAGCGCCAAGCGCGCACGACCTATTTCTTCACCTAAAGGCAGGTTATGAAAGGTTTTACCGTCACTAAGCTCACCCAATAAATCCAAGTAATAGCCGTAAGCCACCCAATCGCTACAAGCGGCCAATGCCTTGGTGGCATTTGGCGCGACCAAACCTAAATCACCTGGCCCCATACCCATTACAAATAACTTACTCATGCACTCTCTACAATATAATCAAGCGCCATAGGGCGCGAATGATGCCATTGTACACGGATTGCAAATATGACGGGATGAAAACACCACTATTTAAAGTGAGCAATGTTCAGGTAATGGAATTACGATTTAACGCGAACAAGGCGACAATGGCTTTTGTCGGCACCATTGAATTCTAACTCAGCCTCAGCACCATGAATCCAAAAAGACAGGCCTTCGCCCAGATAAAATGCACCAGATGCACTGATTGCATGAGTCAATACATAGCTTTGATCTTGCCAAGTTAATTTGGCTTGCTCGGCATGGAAAAATATATTTAAAGGCGAGTTTTCACAAATATAATCAGCGGAATTGGTTTGGTCTATGTCCTCTATCTCGTTCGCACTATCTGTAGGCGCGACGCCTTCATTCATAGAGCTACAAGCCGTTAACCCCACTAAAAAAGTACCGACCAAGACACCTTGTAGAAGTAGCTTTTTAATTTGCACTAGTATGAGACTCCATTCTAAAACTTTAATGGTCCAATTTTTTCCATTCCTGACCAAAAGGTCATCACAGATAACACCTCAGATATTATCAGTTCATAGTATATCGAGCCAGATAATAAGCTCTACTGAGCGATGTAATTTATTAGTTACTTTTTGTTACCTAAGCACCTTTGAGTAATGTTCAGTAACTGAGTAGTCACAAAATCAACACAATTGAAGGCAATGGACACTTTGACAGCCGTCAATAAAAACGAGTATATTCCACTAGTCGGATTTATCCGACTTCGTTCTCGGGGCGGGGTGTAATTCCCCACCGGCGGTAAAGACTTTACGTAAAGTAAAATTTAAGCCCGCGAGCGCCTTTAAGAAGCCTTTCTTTTAGGGTCAGCAGATCTGGTGTGATTCCAGAGCCGACGGTTATAGTCCGGATGATAGAGAGCGCGTCAGACAAGACCTCTATTGGCATAGTGCATTTTGCTTTGCCGTATTAAAGGTATGCCATTTAAAAATGGCGTATTTGCCTGCCCGTTCGCCCTGATTCACCTTAGATATTTTAGGATTAAAAAATGAATCAGAGCTCAACGAATAACATAGATTTCACTCCAGCTACTAAACGCATTGCTATTCTTCATGCTTCTTGGCACGAAGATATTGTAATGAATTGCGTTGACGGCTTTAAAAACGAACTCATCTCTCGCGGCTATGACGCGTCTTTAATTGACGTCATTCCTGTGCCTGGCGGCTACGAAATCCCATTACAAGCAAAACTGCTGGCGAAAAGTGGACAATATTCCGCTATCGCTGGAACAGCACTGGTTGTAGACGGTGGCATTTATCGCCACGATTTTGTGGCTCAGGCAATTTGCAATGCATTAATGCAAGTTCAATTGGAAACGGAAGTACCTGTTTTAACAGCAGTACTAACACCTCACAACTTCCATGAGCACGACGAGCATAAAGAATATTTCAGCCGTCATTTTGTTAAAAAAGGCATGGAGCTGGCGAATGCTTGCGATCAAACTATGCGCTTAACAGAAAAAGCGAAGCAAATGCTTTAAGCGTTTGATGTAGAAAGAACGGAAGCTAAAAAAACGGCTCTTATCTCAGGATTCGAGCCGTTTTTTTTTGTCTTAGCTATAACCGAAACAACTCTAGCACCTAAAAGAACAGGCATGAGCCCTAAGAAAAGGCATGAGAGCGAAGCGATTGATAAAGTTCACTATTTTTATCCTCTTCAATACACAACCCCAACATATCGTCGATAAAAAAGCCTAAAGCTCGTCGCTCTATTCGTTCAATTCCTTGCTGCTGTTGTAGAGGCAAATTGGCATATTTTGATGCTGCACCGAAATCCCCAAACAATACATGTCCGTTATCATTGATCAAAGTATTGTGGGCATAAAGATCACCATGGCTGACTTTTTTCTCACAAAAGTGCGCGATCAGTTGATCCACTTGCTGAATAATGCGAACAATTTTATCAATAGAGAATTGTTGATCCTCCACAAACGTATCCCGCGTACAAGACTCAAGACTAGGGGGTTGACCTAAATTCGTATAATGCGCTGGAATCAACTCCATCACGAGCGCCGAGCAATCATCTTCTGTCACCTTGGCAAGCGGTTGAACCAGATTATTGTGGCTTCCAACAGCAAGGCATGCATCAAGCTCATCCTCGGGATAACCATCGCTAGTCACATCACCTTTAAACACTTTTACAGCGACCGAATCTGAGAAATTAAAGCTATTCTCCCGCCAAGTAGCGCGAGAAATAACGCCTGATGCGCCCTGCCCTAACACTTGATGTAACTCTAAATCGCGAAAAAATACGGTTTTAAATTCATTGTGCGGATCACGTTGAGCACAAAATGGATTACCAGAGAAGGCCAACCAAGCCAAGCGTGGCAAGGCTAACAACGCATCAGGGAAAGCTATCAACTTATTGGCCGATAATCTAACCAACTCCAGTTTACGACATTCCTTAATGGAATCAGGAAGAGCGGTTAAGCGATTCCCAGCCAATGCCAGCTTTTGCAGTCGCGTCAATCTTCCAAAGTCGTCAGGTAAAGAGGTTAATTTGTTATCCGTAAGAATCAACCAACGAGTCAATGTTGGTAACGAATCCGAAGAAACAGTAGTAATTTGGTTACTTTTGAAACCAATCATCTCCAATTTTTCACACTGACCTAAAACCTCAGGCAATTGAGTAAAGCGATTGTTTGAGCAAAAAAGTATACGCAGCTTTTTAAGACGTGATAAATCCGCTGGCAGCTCACGTAATTTGTTATTAGATAGATCCAAAATTTCTAGGCTGTCGGCGAGGTCAAAGATAGCCTCGGGAAAAACGCTTAAATTTTCGGATAGCTGTAGGCGAGTAACGCCTTTCAACTCTCCACGATTAAGTTGGTCAAGTGTGTGCAAAATAGAACTCTTTCTAAATAAAATTTATGCGTATTATAACAATTACATAGGTGGAATGGTGATGATTAAGTCTGTCGCACCAACATCAATCCCCATTTGGGAAAGTAAAGTGGTTATCTGGCCCCTATGATGAGTCTGATGATTAAAAAAATGCTGCAAAGTGAAACCAAACCTTTGCGAGTGCTCGATGCCCTTCATATTTTTGTACATTAGGGCCGATGACAGCATCTCATCTGTTATCTCATTCATCATGTCTATAATTAACTGATCTAGCCGAAATCGCTGACTTTGAAGTAAGAGTAGATCATCGAACAACTGAGTATTCAGCGTGGCTGGTCGCTCTAGCGTTCGAACAAAATCTAGACTAGAAAGCTCTGAAAAATGATCCGCGAAGCGTTTCAACCAGATAATATCTGCAGCCAGGTTATGGTTAAGCGTACCGAGTACAGAGCCAAAAAATGCACCTTTATCTTCAATTAGATCAGCATCGCTCAACTCAGCAACAGCCTTATAAACCGAGAGATTCATCCATTGATTATAAGACGCCATAAGCTGCAAATTTTCTTTTACCGACATCCTCATCGTCCTCTTGATGCATTTGTTAAGCCGCTAATAAAACAGCGATTAGAGCAATCAACCCCGGCAAGCCTTGTACAAACAAAATCTTTTTACTTGACGTAATTGCGCCATAAACGCCAGCAACAACAACGCAAAGTAAAAAGAACACAGTTACCTGCGAACCAGCCGCACCAAGCCACAACCCCCACAACAAACCGGCTGCGAGAAAACCATTGTAGAGACCTTGGTTTGCAGCCAACACCTTACTCGCTTTAGCAAAATCTGGTTTCAATCCAAATACTTTCATGCCTTTAGGTTTATCCCAAAGAAACATCTCAATATACATAATGTACAGATGCAAAAGAGCAACCAGTGCCGTAGTGATAATTGCAATTAATTCCATAGATATAGCCTCTTATTTTTATTCCATCTAATGAACATTTTATACCTAGTTCGGGAGCTTTTAACGAGTACACCGAGAAACTATTTTGCTTTTTCTTGGTCTAGTTTATTAAGCATGCTTTACATCTCATTTTTCAAGCTTTCCTTGCTCTTCATCGATTTTTTCAAGCTTTGCTTGAAAGTCACGCAGAGCAATTGTTAAAGCACCAACCGCAACACTTGGCTCAATATCGTGACTTTCAAGCAACTCAATAAGATCAACTGCCAACTTAACATGATCTGGCGCGTGGTCTAAAGACATAAAAACTCCATATAGAAGACTGCAACAATCTATGTGTAAAATGCGTAAATAGGTAATTAAAAAACTTTTTTGACGTCTATAATGGCTTTTTGCATTACGAATTGTTCGACGTAAAATAAAACAAATACAATACACACAGAACATAAACAAGCCTAATTTAAAGAGGTTCTCGTGATTACAAATGAATTTTGGTTGGATCGATGGAAAACAGGGCGTATTGGCTTTCATCAAGAAGGCGTCAATCCGAAACTAATTGAGTTCTGGCCTATTTTACCCAAAGGCAGCCGAGTGCTTGTGCCTTTATGTGGAAAGTCCAACGATATGATCTGGTTAGCCGAGCAAGGTTATGAAGTCACAGGTGTTGAACTCTCTTCTCTGGCGGTGATTCAGTTTTTAGGGGATAACGATCTGGCCTATAACACACAGCAAGATGGCGGCTTAAAAATCCATACCGTTGACGGATTGCCATTACGCATTGTCGAAGGTGACTATTTTCAATTCACCGAAAACGAATTTGATGCCTGCTACGATCGTGCCGCCATGGTAGCCATGCCTGATTCAAAGCGGACTGAGTATGTTTCTCACACTCTTGAGCGTTTGTCGTCATCTGCTTGCGGTGTTTTGATTTCGTTACAGTACAATGGTGATCAGCAAGGACCTCCATTTTCCGTTGATGAAGACAGTGTTATCTCACTATGGGGAAGCAAAATTCAGAAAATTACTGCAGAAAACCTAGCTCTGACGAATCCCCAATATAAAGAGCAAGGACACAATATATTTGAGGAAAGTGTGTGGCGCATTCAACCCTAGATAATATAAGGCTGAATAGACCTAGATTAGACTGTCTACCCTAGGTTTTTTCTGGGATAATACGGCACAATTTTTCACCGATAATCCATGTATCCTCGTAATGACAAAGAAAACCGCTGACCATTACGCCCGATACCAAGAGTAAATAATGATCAAACGACATAAAACCGCCAAAGAACTCTTTTCTTACCCATTATATTGGGCTGAGTGTTATGGCGTTTCGCCCTTTCTACCAACTACCAGAGAAGAAATGGATGCTCTTGGCTGGGATAGCTGTGATGTGATCATAGTGTCAGGTGACGCTTATGTGGATCATCCTAGTTTTGGTATGGCGGTTTTAGGTCGCTTATTAGAAGCACAAGGCTACCGAGTTGGTATTATTGACCAACCCGATTGGCGCAATACAGAAGACTTCATGCGCCTTGGTCGTCCTAACCTATACTTTGGCGTTACCGCTGGTAATATGGACTCCCTGATCAACCGCTACACAGCCGACTTGAAAGTACGTAATGACGACGCCTATACACCTTACGGTGTTGGCGGAAAACGTCCAGACCGCGCGGTTATTGTTTACTCTCAACGCTGTAAAGAAGCGTTTCATGATGTTCCAGTCATGATTGGCGGAATTGAAGCCAGTCTTCGTCGTATTGCTCAATACGATTACTGGAGTGATGAAGTTCGTCGCTCAGTGTTAATCGATTCGACGGCCGATATTTTACTTTACGGCAATGCTGAACGCGCCATGATTGAAGTCACCCACCAGATGGCAATGGGCAAAACCCTTGATGAACTCACTAATATTCGCGGCACAACCATTGTCCGAAATACGCCGCCTGGTGGTTATACGGAAATTGATTCAACACGCGTAGATTGGCCTGGTAAAGTCGATCAAATTTACAGCCCTTACGAATACATTCCGGAAGGTAAGTGCCAAACTAAGGATGAAGAAGAGTCCGATGTTATGCCGATTCGAGTCATTCCCGCTCCACTGCGTCGTGGTGAAAAACTCGATCCGGAAAAAACCTATATACGTTTACCATCATTCGAAAAAGTATCTAAAGATCCTGTTTTATACGCCCACACTTCGCGTATTTTACACCTTGAGTCTAATCCGCATAACGCACGTGCTCTAATTCAAAAGCATGGCAAGAAAGAGATCTGGGTAAACCCACCACCAATTCCATTGGAGACACCAGAAATGGATGGCGTGTTTGATTTACCTTATGCACGAGTGCCCCACCCAAAATACAAAAAAGCCCGAATTCCGGCTTATGACATGATCAAGACATCAATCAATATCATGCGTGGCTGCTTTGGTGGATGTACTTTTTGCTCAATAACCGAACACGAAGGGCGCGTCATTCAATCTCGTTCACACGAATCTATTTTGAATGAAATTGAAGATATCAAGGCAAAAGTCCCAGGCTTCACTGGACACATTTCAGACCTTGGCGGGCCTACCTCTAACATGTACACGCTGAACTGTAACGATGATGAAGTACAAGCGTCGTGCCGCAAGCTTTCCTGCGTTTACCCGACCATCTGTTCTAATTTGAATACAGATCACAGCCCAACAACTCAGCTGTACCGTAAGACGCGTGCAGTTGAAGGTATTCATACTGTCTCGATCGCCTCTGGCTTACGCTATGACCTTGCTGTGGAAGATCCAGAGTACGTTCGTGAACTGGTCACCCATCACGTTGGCGGACTGCTAAAGATAGCACCAGAGCATTCAGAAAAAGACACACTATCAAAAATGATGAAGCCTGGCATGGGAACTTACGATCGCTTCAAGCGCATGTTTGATAAATACTCTAAAGAAGCGGGTAAGAAACAACATTTGATTCCTTACTTTATCGCTGCCCACCCAGGTAGCTCAGATGAAGACATGCTTAACCTTGCAGTATGGTTGAAAACTAACGATTTCAAACCAGACCAAGTACAAACCTTTTATCCGTCGCCCATGTCATTAGCAACGGCCATGTATCACTCTGGCAAGAACCCACTAAAACCGGTTACCTATAAGAGTGAAGACGTTTATACCCCTAAAGATGCCAAGCAACGTACGGTACAAAAAGGCTTTTTGCGCTACCACGATCCAAGCAACTGGCAGGATCTGCGCAACACCTTAATAAAAATGGGTCGCCCTGAACTTATTGGCCACGGTGATAACAAACTGGTGCCAGCTGAAGAGAAAGATAAACAGGTGCGTCGTCGCCCTCAAAAAGCCAAACCTGGCCAAGCGACAGGCGCTTCTCATACTTCAAATAGACCAACCATGGAAAAGAATGCGGCTGCTGAAAGAGCACGTCGTAAAAACAACAACGGCGGCGTGACTGCCACTCCTGCAAAACGTCGTAAGACTAAAATAAAGTCTCGTCAGCAGTAAGGCTCATAAAAAAATAAGTATAAAAAAACGCGTCATATGGTCCCAATAGGAGGGAAACCAATATGACGCGTTTTTTATGCCATTAGCATTTAACGATTCGACAATTTACTTCGCCTACGACAGGCTATCACTAACTCAACAGCAGATATAAAGATTAGGGTATAACCTAATGTCTCAATCCCCTCTTCTACTATATTTTTAACAATGCGCATATAGGAATCTCCCATGACAGCTTGCCAAAACGATGCGCGCCCCATCAATCGAGAAAACGCCAATATAGTGACAAAACCTGCCAAGAATGTACCAAAGCTTGATTGCAGAGAATACTCTTTTAAAGAAGCGTAAATAGAAGAAAATTGCCCCCATAAAAAAATCAATACACAGACAAAAATAAGACATACGATGGTTTGCCAAGCCCCATCAAACACATACTGGTCTAACAGTGAATCAGATTCACGGACAAACATCATAGCCATCAAAGCGCCTAAAAGTGTAGCCGCTATGTTTAGCTTTTTATCTACACGTGCCGCGTAAAGAAATAACATACAACTAAAAAAAGACATGAAGTCTTGCATATGCTCTGTAAGGGTTTTCTCACTGTATTCAGCAGCAGACAGTAATTGATACCCTTCCAAAGAAATGAGCTGCGCAACGCCTGCGACAGCAAAAAGATAAACGAAACCACGAAGAATGAACATGAAAAGACCTCAGCTTGTAATGCCGAGATTTTAATGAAAAAAAAGTAAAAAAACGATGTGTGACAATAAGATGACACTATCATTTCTTGATTATGAGTTATGTCATGTCAGTTATAATAAAAAGGCAATTAATGAACAAATTAAGACGATTTATAGTCAATTAAGTTTAAAGATGCATCTCTGTCCATCAATTCATCCTGCATACTTTCCACATGGCCAGCTACTTCGTCAGGGGAAGAAAAATGAGCAATATGGTACATAGCGTCACCTTCTTGAACTAATGGAATATTTTGTTTGCCAATGATAATCCCACCATTTTTACACAAGACTTTATCTAAAATATCACCATATGGATCTTTAATTTCGGCTAACACATCACCAGCTTCAACAAGATCGCCTAGCTCTTTGATATGCGTCGTAAAACCACTATCGGTCGCTCTTACCCAACTACTATTACGTGCAATTCTTGGCTCAGATAAAGATTTTTTGCTGCGCGACTTAGGCAACATTCCAAGGTGTCTCATCACACCAACAATCCCCTTCACTCCCGCTCTTATAGATAGCTCGTCAAAACGCAATGCCTCACCGGCTTCATAAAGAATAACCTTGGCTCCTACATCATTGGCACATTCACGTAATGAGCCATCACGAAGGTTAGAGTTCATTAAAACAGGGACGCCAAAAGCTCTGGCAATCTCCAGTGTTTCAGGATCATCAAGGTTCGCGCGCACCTGTGGCAAATTAGTGCGATGCAAACTTCCAGTATGAAGATCGATACCATAATCCGCTTTAGAAACGATTTCACTCAAAAAGCGATCCGCCACACGCCCTGCTAACGAGCCACGCTGGGAGCCAGGAAAAGAGCGATTTAAATCACGACGGTCAGGCAAATAACGACTTTGACTCAACACACCATAGCCATTAACAATTGGCACTGCGATCAAAGTGCCCTTTAAGCTCTCAAGATATTTGCTTTGAATGATTCGACTAATAATCTCGATACCGTTCAATTCATCACCGTGAATCGCAGCACTAATAAACAAGGTCGGACCAGAACGCTTGCCGCGTTTTACAAACACCGGCATAGACATATTCGTGTCGGTATACAACTTTACCATTGGCAGTTTTATACGAGCAGTACCACCTAACGGAATCTCAACGCCACCAATTGTTAAAGCTGTTTTACCCATTAACCTTTCCCTTTTGTTTTTGTACTACCCAATAAAGCGGTTTTTTCAATGTGCGTTATGATCATAGAAGCCACGTCTTTGCCCGTTGCAGATTCGATACCCTCCAACCCTGGCGAGGAATTTACTTCCATAATAAGAGGACCATTGTTGGATCGCAGAATATCAACACCGCACATATTCAAACCCATTACTTTTGCCGCTTCTACTGCTGTGCGCCTTTCTTCGGGAGAAAGCTTAACCAAAGATGCCGTTCCACCACGATGAAGGTTAGAGCGAAACTCGCCGTCTGCACCTTGTCTTTTCATTGCGGCAATTACTTTGCCACCCACCACCAAGCAGCGGATATCAGCACCACCCGCTTCTTTAATATATTCTTGTACTAGGATATTGGCTTTTAGCCCCATGAAAGCTTCAATAATAGATTCTGCCGTTTTGTTTGACTCCGCCAAAACCACACCAATTCCTTGCGTGCCTTCCAATAGTTTAATCACCACAGGAGCGCCACCAACATTCTTTAGCAAGTCACCTATCTTATCAGGATGATGTGCAAAACCCGTCTTAGGCAACCCCAAGCCCTTACGCGACATCAGTTGCAACGATCTTAACTTATCTCGTGAGCGACTGATCGCAACAGATTCGTTAATACTGTAAGTACCCATCATTTCGAACTGTCTAACTACGGCCGTTCCATAAAAAGTAACTGATGCGCCAATTCTTGGAATAACCGCATCATATTTCGGCAGAGGCTTACCATCGTAACGAACGGAAGGGTTGCTACTTGTAATGTCCATATAACAATGCATCGTATCAATTACATCTACCTCATGCCCAAGCTGCTCACCGGCCTCAACCAATCGACGAGTAGAATAGAGTCGTGGATTACGAGAAAGAATTGCGATTTTCATAGATGTCCTTTGAACAAAATAAGAAAGCAAACGTACAAACGATGCTTATAAAAAGAATTACGCCATTGGCGCGAGAATAGTAAATAACCTTATATTTAGAAAGAGATTTCATGCATTTTACATAAAAAAATCTCCAAGCCCCTTTATCTAATAAGGGTGCTCAGAGATTTTTTAGGTGACCTTACAGAAATTACGATTATTTCTTAGGTGCAAACGGGTTTTCAGAGGATTTAAATTCAAAAATAATCGGGGTTCCGGTGATATTCAACACCGTTCTAAATTTATTCTCTAAGTAGCGTTTGTAACTACCTGGTAAAGCACTCGTTTGATTTCCATGCACAACAATACGAGGAGGATTCGATCCACCTTGGTGCGCATATCGAAGTTTGATTCGACGACTATTCACCATTGGAGGCTGATGTTCTGCAACCGCATCCTCAAGAATTCTTGTCAAACGGTTTGTTGACCATTTGGCATAGCAGGACTCATAAGTGCTTTCAATCGTATCGTACAAATCACCAACGCCAGTACCATGCAAAGCTGATATATAATGAACTTTCGCATAGGGTACAAATCCCAAACGACGCTCAACTTCACTCTTGATATGCTCACGATCGTCTTTCTTAAGACCATCCCATTTATTTATAGCCAACACCACACCACGACCAGCATCTAATACATAACCGATCATGTGAAGATCTTGTTCAACCAAGTCTTCATGGGAGTCAATGACAACAATAACTACGTTAGCGTCTTGGATAGCCTGTAAGGTCTTAACAATAGAAAATTTTTCTACCGCTTCCTTCACATGTTTACGACGACGCACACCTGCCGTATCAATAAGAGTATATTCTTTATCATGACGTACGTAAGGAATGTAAACACTATCGCGCGTAGTGCCTGGCATGTCATACACAACAACACGATCTTCACCTAACATACGGTTTACCAATGTAGATTTACCTACGTTTGGTCGACCTACTACACCAATGCGAATACCACGTGACTCCAAACTAATTTGGTTCTTAGCTTCCTCAACGCGTTCTGCATAAGGCAGCATCACCTTATCAATCAGGACATGTACACCTTTACCGTGAGAGGCGGCGATAGGATGTAGTTCACCCATCCCTAAAGAATAAAAATCCGCCAACGCGATATCTTCATTAATGCCATCGGTCTTATTCACCACAAGGGAAACAGGCTTATTTGAACGACGCAAATGATTAGCGATCATTTCGTCTGCAGGATTCAAACCATGACGACCATCAACAAGAAACAAAACAGCATCTGCCTCTTCTATTGCCAATAAAGACTGGCGCGCCATTCTTTCATCTATACCCTGCTCATCACCACTGATACCACCAGTGTCGATGACAATAAATTCATGCTCACCAAGCTTACCGTCACCGTATTTACGGTCACGAGTTAGCCCTGGATAATCGGCAACTAAAGCATCACGGGATCTCGTCAATTGATTGAAGAGAGTCGATTTGCCAACATTGGGTCTACCTACCAATGCAATAACTGGAATCATTTTTTTACCTATAAAAATACAAAGTGGCCACCATCCCCATTAAGGGATGGCAGCCTCTTTAAAAATCGCTAAAAAGAAATCGAAATTGATTTCAATAGCTCAATGCCGTTACATTAGAGTTCGGCGTAAGAATAAACAATTGCTTATCATTTGCGACCATACGACTACCAGAAGGAACACCATTATCAGCGACTTTATGAGCTGCAACTTCGCCTGTCGTTAGATCAAGTAAATGAACGTAACCACCGCGATCCATCACAGCAACATAATCACGAAAAAACTCTGGTGTAATCAAATCTCGGTCTACAAGATCTTTATTTTCCCAAACTTCAGTGCCATTTTTAGCATTCAATGCAATGACTTTACTGGTCATATCAACAGCAACAAGAAGCTCTCCCTTTACCGCAACACCCACTGAACTAGGGATGCTACGCTGCCATAGTGGTCGACCATTTTCAATTGAAAGTGCGGCCAGCGTACCATTGTAGGCAACGGCGTAAACAACACCATTTTCTACCACTAAACGACCATCTACATCGCTTAGTCGCTCAATTTCGTAACGCCCTTCTGGCTTACCTACATCATAAGACCAAAGTAAATTGCCATCTTGCAAAGAGTAAGCTTTCAATTTTCCACTGGCAAAACCCGCAATGACTTTACCATCGGAAATAATGGGTGCGCTTGTACCACGTACCGTTAAAGATGGCAAATCTTCTTTTGCACGCCACAGCGTATCACCTGCCTCAGCATCCATCACACTCAACCAACCATCGGCTGTTTGAATGGCTATTTTGCCCGCAGCATAAGACGCTTCAGACAATACTTCCGAGCTTAGTGCTTTTTCCCACAAGACAGATTTACTTGCTAAAGAAACAGCGACAAGTTGGGCATCATATGTGCCGAAATACACAATATCGCCATGGCGCGTTACGCCAGCACTTGGTTTGTAATCAGTCGAGAAAGAGTCTTTCTTATCCCCATTATCTTGCGCAAGCTCGTATACTGTTCCCTTATCCGTAACAAAGTACAAAGAGCCGTTTTCTGCAACGAGATTGAAACGCTCACTGGACTCACCAAAATTACCATCAACCCCCGTGCGCCAAGCTGTCTTTAAATCCACCTTACTTTCAATAGAGGGAAGATCTGATAAAGCTGGACGGGAGTTAGAGCAACCTTGAAGGATCAAAGCAGCAAACAAAACAATGTAATAAAGAGACTTGCTCATAATTAGCCTTTCACCAAATCTTTAAGCTTTATATCAAGCAATGGATGATTCACACCTACGCCCAATGACTCACTTGCCTTTTGATAAGCGACACGTGCATCATCACGTTTACCTTGGGCAATTAAGATATCGCCAATGAGCTCTTGCTTCTGTGCAACAAACTCTTCTTCAGATACTTGGTCAGCACGTGTCATTGCACCAGCATAATCTTGTTTCTGAAGCATTAAACGTGCAACACGCAAGTTTGCAATAGCAATAAAAGACACATCTTGAGTTTTGGCAATTGCATCTTCTAAGGCTTTAATTGCCTCATCGTATTTACCATTTTCAGCATCCACTCGAGCTAAAAACAATTGCCCGAACATTGCATAACCTGTATCACCATAATCATCAGCAAGTTGCTTAGCGATAAAAGTTACCGTTTTTTGGTTATTCTCATCACTCAAATCAGCAGAAGCCTGAACCAAGTTTTGATATAACGCAGATGCTTCGCTGATGTAATTAGCTTGATTGGTTTTCCATGCCTGCCAGCCGAAATATCCACCGACAGCAACAGCCACAGCAATCACCAACATCATGCCGTTCTTTTTCCACCAAGATTTAAACGCTTCGATTTGTTCTTCTTCAGTCTTTAATTCAGACACTTTTTCTTCCTCATGCAAGGTACTGCCAAATCATTTATATGGCAGTACTCCATTAAATCAAATTACAACTTGGCGCCAATATAAGCGGCAACATCATCAAGCGGTTGAGATTGTTGCTCACCCGTTGACATATCTTTTATCTGACAAATACCATTATCTACTTCATCTTGCCCTAAGATAATCGTGAAACGAGCCTCTGACCGGTCGGCTTTTTTCATTTGATTCTTAAAGTTTCCACCGCCACAGTGACGTAAAACAACCAAATTTGAATTTTCTTCACGCAACTTCTCGGCTAAGATAAAAGAAGTAAGCTCTGCATCATCCCCCATACTGATAACAAACACATCAGTAGAGAATGTTGCAGCTTCGGGAATTAGGTTTAATGTTTCAAGCAAAAGCACTAAACGCTCAATCCCCATTGCGAAACCAACAGCGGGAGTAGATTTTCCTCCCAATTGCTCAACCAAGCCATCGTAACGGCCGCCAGCGCACACGGTTGCTTGCGATCCCAAATGCGTTGTTACCCATTCAAAAACCGTTTTGCCGTAATAATCCAAACCACGCACTAAACGACGATTGATGACATACGGAATGCCATTGGCCTTCAGAATAGCCTGCAAAAAATCAAAATGGGCTTGAGATTCTTCACCGATAAAATCTTCTAAACTAGGTGCATCTTTTAACACCGCTTGAGTCGACTCATCTTTAGAGTCCAAGATTCTTAGGGGATTTGTTTCTAGACGGCGCTGACTGTCTTCGTCTAGTTGATCTTTAAACTCTGTCAAATAATCAACTAAAGCCGCTTTGTAGTTTTCTCGTTCAGAAGCTAAACCAATCGTATTTAGCTGCAGCTCAACATGCTCTAGCAGACCAAGTTTTTGCCATAGGCGGGCAGACAAGATAATCAACTCAGCATCGATATCTGCAGACCCCATACCAAAGGACTCCACGCCTATCTGATGAAATTGACGATAACGACCTTTTTGGGGACGCTCATAACGAAACATAGGTCCCGTGTACCACAAACGCTGAGTTTGATTAAATAACAAACCAGCTTGATCCGCTGCACGAACACAGCTCGCAGTACCTTCAGGGCGTAAAGTCAAAGATTCGCCATTACGATCATCAAAGGTATACATCTCTTTTTCAACAATATCCGTTGTCTCACCAACACCGCGCTTGAACAAATCCGTATTTTCCACAATGGGAAAACGAATTTGCTGATATCCATAAGACTTAACAACATCTGCTACTGTTTTTTCTAGATATAACCAAACAGAAGATTGATCAGGCAGAATGTCGTTCATTCCCCTGATCGCTTGAATTTTACGAGCCACAATGGATCCTTAATTTTTTACAATGATATTGGCCAATTCCTGTTCTTTTAGGAGAGCCTTTTTACGAATCATTTTTTCTAAATCATCAACAAGCGTTTCATTTTTCGTTTTACTGTCCGGCTTGCCATCTTGATAAATCAAGTTATTCGGCGAACCACCAGCAAGACCAATGTCCGCTTCTTTTGCTTCGCCTGGCCCATTTACCACACAGCCAATAACAGCAACATCCATTGGAATAGTAATATCATCAAGACGCTCTTCTAACTGATTCATCGTTTTAATGACATCAAAATTCTGACGGGAGCAGCTTGGACAAGCAATAAAATTAATGCCTCGATTACGCAACTTCAAACTGCGCAACATATCCCAACCGACTTTAATTTCTTGCACAGGATCAGCCGCCAATGAAACACGTAGCGTATCGCCAATACCGTCCATTAACAGCAAACCAAGACCAATAGAAGATTTTACTGTTCCAGAGCGTAAACCACCCGCTTCAGTAATTCCCAAATGCAACGGATTATCTATTTGACTGGCAATTTTTCGGTAGGCTTCAACCGTCATGAAAATATCAGACGCTTTAAGGCTCAGCTTGTACTCATGAAAGTCTAACTCATCAAAGTATTGGATTTGTCTAAAAGCTGATTCCACCAACGCATCAGGCGTCGGTTCTCCGTATTTTTTTTGCAAATCTTTTTCTAAAGAGCCAGCATTGACCCCGATACGAATGGGAATATTTTTATCGCGGGCACAATCTACCACGGCACGAATACGATCTTTATTACCGATATTACCTGGATTAATTCGCAGGCAATCGACACCATACTCAGCCACTTTCAAAGCAATTTTATAATCAAAGTGAATATCAGCGACTAATGGAATAGAAACCGCTTCGCGTATTTTTTTAAATGCTTCGGCCGCATCCATCGATGGTATTGATACACGAACAATATCTGCTCCCGCCTCGGCAATAGCACGGATCTGAGCCACAGTCGCGTCAACATCACAAGTTTCCGTGTTCGTCATACTTTGAACACTGATTGGCGCACCACCGCCAACCGGAACATTCCCAACCATAATTTGACGAGAGTGGCGGCGTTTAATAGGTGATTCAAAATGCATAGGAGTCTCTACTTGAGCTCAAATCGAGCCAAATCTTTACGTGTAAAAGAAGAAAAATCGAATTCTTCACCTTTGTATTTCAAAGATGAAACACCCTTCGCGTAGCCTAATACAACGCGGTAAGGTGCCTTGCCAGTTAGAGATAACGTACTATTCGCAGACTTCACCCCAGAAAATAAAATTTTCCCTGAGGAATCTCTCACTTCCGTCCAGCAATCCGCATCAAAAGTCATTTCTACTTCATCAGAGTAAGAAGGTAATTTAGGTGCAGCTGCAAGCTCAGCAGGAGCTTCAGCAGTGGCTCTAATGACATCCTCTGGTTTTACGCCAGCCTCTTCCAAAATGGCCCTTGTTTCAGCAGAAAGCCCAGTGACGACATCGTCATTGCTATCCGCTTCTTCGGCATTAGCATTCTCGCTGTTAGATGACGATGAAGTAGATGCTGTATCTTCCACACTACTAGAATCTGAAACAGCAGCATTGGCAAACGTTTCAGGTTGATTAGAATCATCTACCTCAGATTTATTAGGTGCGACATCTTGAGCTGAAGCGGTCTCACTTACTTCACTCTTGACGTTATTAGGTTCGTCCGTTTCACTTGCCTGAGAAGGCCACCAAAAAACCAAAAAGACCAAAACAGCAATGATGACCACAGAAATAAATATAACGATTGGGTCACCAAAATTTGTTTGTTTATTTACTTTATCAACAGGTTTAATCGTTGGCTCTGCATCTTCTCTATCACTATCAAAAGCGCGCAGTATTTCAGAAGGATCTATCTGTAAAAGACGGCAATAACTTTTCAGGAAACCACGAGCAAAAGTAACTGATCGGAAGTATTTAAAATTATTGGCTTCAAGCGCTCTCACTTGATCAATTGGGATTTTTAGCTCGGTAGCAACATATCTTTCATCAAACTCTAGCTCTAATCTTTTGGCTTTTAATCGATTACCAATATTAATGGTGTCCATATTTGTGTTACTTACAGAAGCATCCGTTTGGAAGTCAGTTGTCATGTCAATACCTTGAGCCATTCAGGCATGTAAAATTACTCGCAATTGAATACAGTGTAGGGTCAGTCTCGCGTGCAATTAGATGCCGCGACAGACAGTTGTATTCATCAAAATGCACCGAATCTCGGGCAATTTCTTTATCAGCCTGGATATTATTAAAAATTAAGCGAGCTTTGTCATTACTACCCTGTATTAAAACAAGATTGAGCTCTGTCATCAAACCAATCAGGGGCAAATCCGCAATTTCTTTTGCCTGTTTTAGATAGTTTCCAGCTAAATTTACTTGATTCTGACGTAGAGCGCATCTGGAAAGATTAATTTGCACCGATTGGCGCGTTGCCAAGCCTTTGCTGTCAGCCTTTTCAAAAGCAACACAGGCCTCGTCCCATCGATTTTTTAGCCCTAAAAGCACCCCATAGTTATTCCATACAAAGTCATCATAAGGAAACTTCTGCAGAGCTTTTTCATGGACCAAAAGCGCTTCACTGTAATCTTCAACACTCAACCAATACAAACTGAGCAGTCGCCAATAATCACGCCCTTGGTATGACTCGTCAACTTGGTCAAGTTGCTTTTTTGCTAACCCCCACTGCCCTAACAAAAGATGAGCTTGAACAATTGATAGCTTTTTAGGCTCAGAAATAGGAGGCGGTTCTGGAGAAACGGTTTGATAAGCACAAGATGAGCAAAGCAAGCAATACAATAAAAAAGGCAGTAACCATAAGCGCATACAGACATCCTTGTCATATACAATTTTTTTGAACAGTAAATTAGCTTTTCACTTCTCGTAATTCAATATACTTCTGACTACGGCGAGTTTTATCATGGAAGTCTCCAACCAATTGACCACAAGCCGCATCAATATCATCACCACGGGTCGTTCGAACTGTCACAGTATAACCAGCATCCGCTAGGATTTTCTGGAAGCGACGGGTACGATTATTCGATGGTTTCTCATAACCCGAATGTGGGAAGGGGTTAAATGGAATCAAGTTGATTTTACATTCCAACACTTTAAGAAGCTCTGCCAATTCATAGGCTTGCTCTTCGTTATCATTCACACCAGACATCAATGTGTATTCAATCGTAATATGGCGCTTATCTGGTAAATTTGCCAAGTAATGCTGGCAAGATTCAATTAACTCCGCAATCGGATATTTTTTATTAATCGGCACAAGTTCGTTGCGCAAAGCGTCATTTGGCGCATGCAATGAAATAGCCAAAGATACATCGGTACGTTTTACCAATTCATAAATTTTAGGCACAACACCTGAAGTACTCAAGGTTACACGGCGCTTAGACAAGCCGTACGCATGGTCGTGCATCATAAGAATCATCGAATCAACCACAGGCTCGAAATTCATCAAAGGCTCACCCATGCCCATCATCACCACGTTAGTAACACGACGAGGACCATTCGGATCCATAGGGCCAAACGACTTAATCGCAATCCAAACCTGCCCTATAATTTCAGCTGGCGTTAAATTACGGTTAAAACCCTGCTTACCCGTTGAACAAAAGCTGCAATCTAAAGAACATCCCACTTGCGAAGAAACACACAAAGTCGCTCGATCACCATCTGGAATCAAAACCGTTTCCACGCAATCGTTTTTGCCACCGTCAGTGCGAATAATCCACTTTCGCGTACCATCACTGGAGATATTCTGAGAAACCACTTCTGGCCCACGAATCTCACAAATTTGCTCTAATTTTGCTCGCAACGCCTTGCTGACATCGGTCATTTCGTCAAAGCTTTCTGCTCCCTTTTGATGGATCCATTTGATCACTTGTGTTGCGCGAAATTTCTTTTCGCCAATGGATTCAAAGAACTCAATCAGTTTGTCAGGAGATAAACCCAACAGGTTTACTTTTTTGATGTCAGTCATAATTCAATGTCGCTTGCTGTAGTTAGCATTAAGTGTAAACGAAAAAAGCCTCTGAAAAGAAAAGTCTTTTCAGAAGCCTCTGTAAAAAAGCGGGCTAACGCCCGCTTTTTAAAAACAGATCGGACATAAAGGTCCTAGCTGTCAATTACTTACCGAAGAAGTAAGCAATTTCACGAGTTGCAGATTCAACAGAATCAGAACCGTGAACAGCGTTTGCATCGATAGACGTTGCGTAATCTGCACGCAAAGTACCAGCAGTCGCTTCTTTAGGGTTAGTTGCACCCATAAGTTCACGGTGACGAAGAACAGCGCCTTCACCTTCAAGAACAGAAACAACTACAGGACCAGACGTCATGAAAGCAACCAAATCTTTGTAGAAAGGACGCTCTTTGTGCTCAGCGTAAAAACCGCCAGCCAATTCGTCGTCTAGTTGAATCATTTTAGCTTCAACGATTTTAAAACCAGCACGCTCAAAACGAGTGTAGATTTCGCCGATTACGTTTTTAGCAACAGCATCTGGCTTGATGATTGATAGAGTGCGTTCTAACGCCATGGTATAACTCCAAATTAAATTTAAAGGGGCGATGCCTTTTGCATGGCCCGGGACTTAAAAGTTCAGCGCGCGTATTATACGCAGCAATTCATTAAAATTGTATGATCAAACGAACATTATTTATTCAAACATCAATAAAAGTACAAATTCTTACCTCTAAGCCACAGATCTAAGACGTCCCACTGCATTTTTAATCGTCTCAGCCGCAAAATCCACCTCTTCTTCCGTGGTAAATCGTCCTACGGAAAGACGCAAGGAACTGTGCGCTAAATCATCGGCCAAACCAATGGTTCGCAACACATAAGACGGCTCTAAACTTGCCGACGTACATGCCGATCCAGATGAGACAGCAATATCACTCAAAGACATCAATAACACTTCTCCATCAACACCAGAGAAGCCAACATTCAATACGCCGGCAACGCGGTTATCAGCATCGCCATTCAGGTGCACACCCGATAGCTCAGTTAAAGAGGACCACAAACGTTCACGCAAGGCTTTGATGCGGGCACAATCTCGCTCCATTTCTTCACCAGCCAAACGAAACGCTTCGCCCATACCGACAATTTGATGTGTTGCCAAAGTACCAGAACGCATACCGCGCTCATGACCACCACCGTGAATTTGCGCCTCTAGCTTCACTTTTGGCGAGCGTCTTACAAACAAAGCACCAATGCCTTTTGGACCATAGGTTTTATGAGCCGTCAGTGACATCAAATCTACTTTCATAGCATTAACGTCAATCTCAATTTTACCTGTGGTTTGCGCTGCATCCACATGAAGAAACACACCATGCGATCGCGTTAATTCACCAATCGCTGCAATATCTGTCAGCACACCAAGTTCATTATTGCCATGCATCAAGGAAACTAAAATAGTGTCTTCACGCAGCGCTTCTTCAACTTGCCTCGGTGAAATCACACCATGAACATCTGGCTGTAAATAGGTTACTTCAAAGCCGTCTTTTTCAAGCTGCTTACAAGGGTCCAAAACCGCCTTATGCTCAATCATCGACGTAATAATATGGCGGCCTTTTTGACGATAAGCATGAGCAACACCTTTCAGTGCCAAGTTATTGGCTTCCGTTGCGCCTGAGGTCCAAACAATCTCACGAGAGTCCGCTTTAATTAAACTCGCCACCTGCAACCTAGCCTCTTCCACAGCTTCTTCTGCACGCCAACCAAATAGATGAGAACGGGAAGCTGGGTTACCAAAATTACCGTCTTGCGTTAAACACGCCATCATTTTTTCAGCCACTCTGGGGTCGACTGGCGTGGTAGCAGAATTATCTAGGTAAACCGGGGTGTTCATTTAACGCTCTCCAATAAAAATTAAACGGCTACTTTTTACAATCAAAAAAGTTAAACTGCGGCCTGTGCGATGCCTTTTATGCGACCAACAATGGAGCGTAAACCATTACCACGAGTTGGGCTTAAGTGCCTTTCAAGATCGAGCTCTTCGAAGTACGCCGTAATATCGAAATCTAAAATTTCTTGCGGTGTTTTATGGTCCAATGCCGCCAAAACTAAACCAAGTAAGCCGCGAACAATAATCGCATCGCTGTCTACCGCAAACGTTAGCACTTCACCTTTTGTTGCATCTTGCTCGCTACCTGGCTGTATCCAAACGCTACTCTGACAACCTTTCACCAAACGTTCAGGCGTACGCCACGCGTCATCAAACTCTGGCAAAGATTTACCCAAATCAATAATGTACTTGTACTTATCTTCCCAATCGTCAAAAAACGATAGATCGTCCACGATATCTTCCGTACTAGGTAAAGCCATGACTAACCTCTTTTTGCACTAAGCCTATTAAAACAAAAACGGCTTTGGCTAAGCGCCAAGGCCGTTTCCTATTGTATTCGATTTTAATCTATGACCGAAGCTAGACAAAGCTAAAAGAAAAGACCCGCTTCTAGTTGCGCCTCTTCACTCATCATTTCTCGTGACCAAGGCGGATCAAATACCAGATCTACCTTTACAGTTTCGACATTAGGCACTTTCGCCACACGATACTTAACGTCACCCACTAAAACAGGCCCCATTCCGCAACCCGGAGCGGTCAATGTCATATCGATCAAAACAGACTTATTTTCTTGATCTACCGTTACTTTATAAACTAATCCTAACGACACCAAACTAATCGGAATCTCTGGATCATAAATTGTATCTAACGCTTGCCAAACCTGCTCTTCATTCACTTCGCCAGTACCGAGGTCTTCAAAATCTAGAACCTCTGGCTGCTGACCAATTGCTTCAGCGTCGGTTCCATCTATACGCAGCATATTACCTTGCCAAGTGACAGTGTAATTACCACCCAAACTCTGATTAATCGTTATAAACTGACCTTCAGGAATACTAACTGGCTCACCGCTTGGCACTCGTCGCGCAGGGCAAGCACGGTTTGTAACTACCATTTTTTGCATGAAGTTAACTCACACTAAAGCTTTCGCCACAGCCACATTCAGCTACAACGTTAGGGTTTTTAAACTTCACAACTTCGTTAACGCCTTCGCGTACCAAGTCAATCTCGGTGCCTTTCAACATAGTGGTTGATTGCGCATCAACCGCAAGCGTGACACTGCCAAACTCTAATACCGTGTCTTCTTCCAAAGCACTATCAACAATATCAAGCACATAAGAAAAACCGGTACAACCACTTTCTTTGGTACTTAACCGAATAAGCTTGCCGGGCTGTTTTGTCAATTTTGAGGCAAAATATTTCTGTGCAGAAGCGGTTAAAGACACGCTAGAGACAGGATCAAACGTTGTTACTGTCATTGAAACCTCCTAAGCCAGCATTGTTCGCACTTTTTTCAGTGCCACAAACAAAGCGTCAACTTCTTCTAATGTATTATAAATCGCGAACGATGCTCGCGCGGTACCAGGAACATTAAAACGCGCCATCAAAGGCTGCGCACAATGGTCACCAGTACGAACAGCAATCCCCTGACGATCCAATAAAAAACCGATATCAGCGGGATGCCCTTGATCCATCACAAAGCTTAGTACGCCAATTTTTTCCTTGGCTGTACCAATAATGGTTAAACCGTCAAACTCTTCAGCCAGCGCTGTTGCTCGATCCAATAAAGCCTTTTCGTGGGCAGCAACCGCTTCTTGATCCAAGGCACTAAACCAACGAACAGCTTCGCCCATGGCAATGGCATCACCCACATTGGGCGTACCTGCCTCAAAACGATAAGGCAATACGTTCCAAGTAGCATCCTGCAAAGTTACGGTGGAAATCATCTCGCCACCAGTGCGCCATACTGGCCAAGTAGACAATACTGATTCTTTACCCCACAACACTCCGACACCCATTGGTCCGTAGATTTTATGCCCTGAAAAGGCATAAAAGTCACAGCCGATGTCTTGTACATCAACATAACCATGAGCAGCCCCTTGGGCACCATCTACCAGCACCCAAGCTCCGACTTTTTTCGCTTTAGCCGTCATTTCTTTAATGGGATTCACGGTACCTAACGCATTAGAAACATGCGGAAAAGCCACAAACTTTGTATGCTCGTTCAGCATGGCATCATAAGCAGCTTGATCTAACTCACCAGCATCTGTAACGGGAATCGTTCTTAAAGTGGCGCCTGACGCTTTGCAGGCTTGCTGCCAAGTAACGAGATTGGCGTGATGGTCCATTCCAGTCGCGATAACTTCATCACCCGGCGACAGCAAAGACCCCAAACCATTGGCGACTATATTAATCGCCTCGGTAGTGCCAGTTGTCCAAATCACTTCTTCACGTTTCGGCGCATTGATAAAGTCTTTGACAATATCTCGTGCATCTTCAAAGCGACGTGTTGCCTCATCCGCAAGACGATGGGCACCACGATGCACATTGGAATTGCATGTCGAGTAATAATCAACCAAAGCATCAATCACACACTGTGGCTTTTGCGTTGTCGCTGCATTATCGAGATAAACAAGTGGATTACCATCAATGACGCGTTTTAAAATCGGAAATTGCTCGCGGATAGCCGCTACATCAAAACTCATTCGATTCTCGCTTACTTTACTTCCATTTGCGCAAAGCGCTCACGGATAATAGGACGAATCCACTCTGCTAATGCGGCGTTTGGCATCAAATCAATCAGCTCATTAATAAAGCCAAAGTTAAGCATTACTTGCGCTTTCGAACGGCTTACACCTCGAGTCTGTAAGTAATACAAAGCCTGTTTATCAATCTGAGCAACCGTAGCACCATGAGCACATTTCACATCATCTGCGTAAATTTCTAACTCAGGCTTAGTGTTAATCTCGGCCTTATCAGATAACAGCAAATTGCGATTATTCAACTCTGCCAAGGTTTTCTGCGCATCACGATGTATATGAATACGGCCATTAAATACAGCGCGAGAACGATCCGCGACGATACAACGAACGTTTTCTTCTGTTTTACCATTTGGCATAGCGTGCTCAACCGTCGCATGAAGGTCAAACAACTCTTTACCATCCAGCAAATACATGGCATTTAACTTAGCATCTGCAAACTCACCCGCATGAATAATATCTGTATCCAAACGAGACAACTCACTACCAAAACCAACGATTGTGCTGTTCATTTTCGCATGGTCATGCAAATTAAAGTGACTACCACCAATAGCAAGATTACTTCCTGTTTGCAGGGCAAAACGGTAATGTTCTAGACGCGCATTAGCGCCTACATTGTATTCAACAAATGCTGTATTAAAGCTATCACCTTGCGCCTGCACATCTTCAATCACGGTTAATTTAGAACCCGTAGCTAAAGTCACTTGGACGCGTGTATGAGATTCAGCCCCTAGGCTCAACAAAGAGCTAATACGAATCGGCTGAGCAATCTCAACGTCTTGTGCAACAGAGACAACAACCACATCTTTGGCAAGTGCATCGTTTACCAAACCAAAGATATGACGTTCTGGCTTTATCGTCGAAAACGCATTTAGTGCATCGGCTTGTTGTGCTGCCCCCAAATCACCACCTAAGGCAATAGACAGACCTTTAGGCAACGATTTTGATAATTGTGTCTGATCAAACTGACCATTTACAAACACCAATTCGATAGCAGACAAATCCGCAATAGTGACAGGCGATAAATCAACCTTGTCACTAATCATTTTAGCCGGTGTACGCTCTACTGGGCGAAGCGGCGTGTAACGCCATGCTTCCGTTTTGCGTGTTGGCCACTTTGTATTTGCTAAAACTTCAAGGGCATGCGCTCGCTTCGGCGCCAACCAATCATGAATACCTTGCGCTCGAGTAATGGCGCTTTCTAACCATTCACTCATGCCTTACCCCTCAAGTTCGTCTTCAGACGGCTCTTTTTGCAACCAAGCATAGCCTTGAGCTTCTAACTCAAGAGCAAGGGAAGCATCGCCACTCTTAACGATTTTACCGTCAGACAATACATGCACGAAGTCAGGTTTAATATAATCCAAAAGACGCTGGTAATGCGTCACAACAATGAAACTACGATCAGCAGAACGCTGGCTGTTTACACCTTCAGCAACCACTTGTAGCGCATCGATGTCCAAACCTGAGTCCGTTTCATCAAGGATGCAAAGCTTTGGCTTAAGCAATAACATTTGCATTAGTTCATTACGCTTTTTCTCACCACCAGAGAAGCCTTCGTTAACACCACGCTTCAAAAAAGCCACTGGTAAGTTAACTTGTTTACAAGCCGCTTTTGCTTCTTTCAAGAAGTCAGCAGACGTAATAGCGTCTTCACCACGCGCTTCACGCTGCGCATCAACTGATGCTTTTAAAAACTCTAAATTGCTTACACCAGGAATTTCGACTGGGTATTGGAATGCCAAGAATAAACCAGCGCGAGCACGGTCTTCTGTTTCCATTTCTAGCAAATCTTCACCGCCAAGCGTCACACTACCGCTTTCGACACTGTAACCATCGCGACCAGACAAAACATAGCCTAGGGTACTTTTACCAGCACCATTTGGGCCCATGATCGCGTGAACTTCACCCGGTTTGATATCTAGATCTAAGCCTTTGATGATTTGTTTTTCTTCAACACTGGCGTGCAAATCTTTTATCGTCAACAAACTGTTCGTGTTCGACATCTTTAATAATTCCTTAACCTACTGAGCCTTCAAGGCTTATTTCTAGTAACTTGCCAGCTTCAACGGCAAATTCCATTGGTAATTCTTTAAATACTTCCTTACAGAAGCCATTCACAATCATGGATACGGCTTTTTCAGGATCAAGACCACGCTGACGACATAAGAACATCTGCTCGTCGCTGACTTTAGACGTCGTTGCTTCGTGCTCCACAATAGCGGACGGATTACGGCTTTCCACATAAGGGAAAGTATGCGCACCACACTGATCTCCGATCAGCAAAGAATCACACTGAGTGAAGTTACGTGCGCCCTCAGCGCCTGGGTTCATACGAACAAGTCCACGGTAACTATTGTTACTTCGGCCTGCCGAAATGCCTTTGGAGATAATGGTGGACTTGGTGTTTTTACCAAGGTGAATCATTTTGGTCCCCGTGTCTGCTTGCTGACGACCACGTGTCAAAGCAACCGAGTAAAACTCACCAACACTGTTATCACCTTTCAAAATACAGCTTGGATACTTCCAAGTAACAGAGGAACCAGTCTCTACTTGCGTCCAAGAAATTTTGGCGTTGGTATGACAAATACCGCGCTTCGTCACAAAGTTATAAATGCCACCTTTACCATTCTCATCACCTGGGTACCAATTCTGCACTGTTGAGTACTTAATCTCAGCGTTATCCATGGCAACCAATTCTACAACAGCAGCATGCAACTGGTTCTCATCACGCTGTGGCGCTGTACAACCTTCTAGATAACTTACATGACTGCCCTCATCGGCAACAATCAAGGTACGCTCGAACTGACCAGTATTTTGCTCATTGATACGGAAATAAGTAGACAGCTCCATTGGGCAGCGAGTGCCTTTAGGAATATAAACAAAAGAACCATCGGTAAAGACGGCACAGTTCAAGGCTGCATAGTAATTGTCTTTCTTAGGAACCACACTGCCGATGTATTTTTTAACAAGGTCAGGATACTTATGAACCGCTTCAGAAATTGGGCAAAAGATAACGCCCGCTTCTTCTAGCTTTTCACGGAATGTCGTCACCACAGAAACGGAATCAAATACCGCATCAACTGCGATACCAGCCAACATTTGTTGCTCTATCAGAGGGATGCCAAGTTTCTCATAGGTGCGCAACAATTCAGGATCAACTTCGTCTAACGACTTAGGTTTATCCTTCATGCTTTTTGGTGCCGAATAGTAAGAAATAGACTGAAAATCTATTTTTGGATAATCGACTAACGCCCATTCAGGCTCTTCCATTTCTAACCATTCACGAAATGCACTTAGGCGCCATTCGAGCATCCATTCAGGCTCGCCTTTCATTCCAGAAATACGACGAATAACATCCTCATTTAAACCAGGTTCAAATGTTTCTGATTCTACATCAGAGACAAAACCCGCTTCGTATTCCCGTGCCAGCGCCTTATCTATCTGCTCAGTCATATAAAAACTCACTCAATTATAGTCACTAACGCCCTGTGAATCAGTGCGTTAAGCTCTACTAATTTATTCTCTATTTAATCAACAATGGCCGCACTAATTTTGTCATCTTCAAGACAACGTTGTCGGCTTTCGAATTCTTGCCTTTCTGCAACTTGACGCACATCATTTCGACGTACTAACTGTTCTAGACTAATTTGATTTAAAAAGTCGTGTATTTGATCGCTTAAATCGCACCACAAATGGTGGGTAAGGCAAGTGTTACCACTTTGGCAATCACTTCGCCCTTTACAACCTGTTGCGTCGACTGATTCATTAACTGCGTCGACTATTTGCGCAACAAAAATATCATTATTCGGACGACTCAAACGGTATCCACCACCAGGGCCTCTCACACTATTTACCAATGATTTTTTGCGAAGCTTGGAGAACAGTTGCTCAAGATAAGATAACGATATCCCTTGTCGACTCGAAATATCAGACAAAGACACTGGCCCTTGATCTGAGTGTAATGCCAGATCAAGCATGGCGGTTACCGCATAACGACCTTTTGTTGTCAGGCGCATAAGCTATCCAATTAAAATTATTCACTGAGGGTAAATAGTACACAAAACCTACTGTTTTGATCAAGTATTTACCTGACTATTTTAGTAGGTTATTACTCACACCCAATAACTGTGGCGTATTTTACGTGCACCAAAGAAAAAACTAAACTGTTGAATGAGTTTAAAAAGCGGTACTACCATGTTGGGAAAGCCTTCAGTAACAAAAGCCTTGTCCTTTTCACGCAAACAAGCACACTATTAACCTCAATGAGTAGAACAAAAAGGAAACACCATGCCATCAAAACCTATTGATGATAAAAACCTTCAGGAAGAAGCACCCAAAAAAAAGCCTATAATGCTGATTATCGCTTTTTTCCTATGCTTTATTTTTAGTGTTGGTGCATCTTCTGGCATTACTTACTTTCTCCTGCAACCTTCGCCGGAAGAGACTCAGTTCGCGGAAGAAATAACGCAACAAAGCACTCTACTCTCAAATGTTGAGCAAACACTTTCCAAACAAGATGCCAAAATAGAAGCAATTGAAGAGCAAAATGATGTTCTTAAGCTTTATCTAAGACACAGCAGCGCAACAGCATTAAAAAATATTTTGATAGATCAAGAACAAAATATTCAGTCTTATTTAAAAGTCATGAAATCGGCTATGAGAGACCTGTCTGCACTTAGCCCACGAACTACTGACTGGAATGACGAATATCAATATCAGCTGGATTTGGCATTAAAAGGTAGCCTAGAAAGAGAGGACTTACTGAAACTACTAAAGACGGGTGAACCAAACGAAAAAAGTCAGTAGCCGTTAAGGAAGGTGCAAACAAGTCCTCTTGTCTCAGCATGTGGATAAAAGCCTGTTGTTCGAGGCGAGTGCCGAATGTGAATAGTGGTTCTATTTTCGAGGTGCTCAACAAAGAATACTGGCTTTTAGAGCATGCCCTGCGGGTCTTTCAGAGAAAACGCCACATGTCGTTGCGACTCTTTGAAAGGTACCTACATTCCTTCAGAGTCGCGCCTTATTTGACGATTTCTCTGAAAGACTGAGGCTTAGTAGACTTATTCGCACCTTCCTTAACTTTCAACAATCGAGAAGGATATACTCTTGCTATTCTCTACGATGAAAAACACTAAAATCTTAAAAGTATATGACATTATTAAAACCAGCTTCTGGTTTACACCCTGCCTGATTCTGTCCCTCACTATTTTAGGCTGTGTGTCTCTGTTGTTTATTGATTTATACACCAACCTAAACGCTGTCATTTGGCTAAGTTTTTTATACCATGCCGATGCTGGCATAACTCGCGACCTTCTCACTACGGTTGCCGCTAGTGTCATGACAGTCGTTAGTATCACGTTTTCCATCACCATAGTTGCACTTACTAACGCCTCCTCCCAATTTGGACCAAGGCTAATACGTAACTTTATGGAAGACTCAAGTACTCAAATAGTACTTGGTGTCTTCATATCTTTGTTTGTCTATTGTTTGATTCTTGTACGAACGACGGATGATTTTGCCAATGGAGCATTCCTTCCAGGCTTAACGATTGCTGGTGCGATAGCAATGACGCTATTCGGCATTCTTCTGCTCATCTACTTTATTCACCATGTGTCTCTAAATCTGCAATCTGACAGTGTCATAGACAATGTTTATCAAGAGCTGCAATACAGCATAAATCAGATTTTTAAACAGCAAAAAGAGGAAGAAGACACCAATACCTCAGACAAGACTAATCAGTATAAAACCACCAAGGATACAAAAAGCAGCGACAAACAGTTTGAGTTCAAAAGCCACTCATGTGGCTATATTCAAGTCATTAATTACGCAAGCCTAACCAGCTTAATGACGAAACTAGATGGTCACCTGAATATCTCTGTCAACCCAGGGGATTTTATCGTAAATCGTATGGTAGTTATGACGAGTGACATAAAACAGTTTTCAGAAGAAGATAAGCAAACACTACACGAATGCTTTACCCTAGGTCCAAAACGCACTCCAATACAAGATCCAGAGTTTGCCGTTCACCAACTGGTTGAGATTGCCCTAAGGGCGCTATCTCCTGGTATCAACGACCCGTACTCGGCGATCGCCTGCATTGATAAACTGACAGCCGCCGTTTGTGACCTGACTCAAAAGAACTTCCCTGAAGGTCTTACTTATGATGACAATGGAACAGAAAGAGTGATCTACAAAACAACATCGTTTGAAAATCTTGCCAACATTGCCTTTGATCAAATTCGCCAGTATTCACGAACATGCTTAGCGGTACAACTGCGCCAATTAGATGGGTTAATTCGTATTGCCGAACAAGCAAATCATGCAACTCACTGGTCTTTCATTCATCATCAAAAGCTCATGATTGAACACGAATTAGAGCAACAGAACTTAGTAGATTTAGATAAAAAAGAAATATTCACCCGACTACAAACCTTAAGCAAGCGATTAGAGGAAGCATAAAAGCCGCCAGCGATTTAGACTAGTTTTCAAAGTAAGCTAATCCTCCATGAGACAAAGTGACAAGCTGATTGGATAATGATCAGAAGAATAAACCTCTGTATGTACATGTACATCAACAACACTCAATCCACGGCAATAGATATGATCAAGGTGACGAAATAAGTGACCGAGTCTTGGCTGTCGCGTAATCTGCACTTCTTCTAACGAACATGACATGGCCAACTTATCAAAATACTGCATTCTTTTTTTATTCCAAGTATTAAAATCACCTGCGAATAATATTGGCCCTTTGTGGTGCTCCAGTGCTTGAAAAGCCTGATCCAAATGCGCACTGAACTTCTCAAAGGAAACAAAGTTGATCATATGAGTATTAATAACGAGCAACGACTGCTCAATGGAAGCCCCGGGCAAACTTACTAGAGGGTACTCAGTCGCTAACACCATTTTTTTAGTGTTAGTCACAGGCTCACTATGGGCTGAAGCCGAAAAAAAATGCTGGCTTGCCAAAACCCTTGACCCTGTCTTAACACCCGTTTCAATATTAGATTTTACGTTCCTAAAGCTGCTCGCCATAATCCACTGAAGTTGTGTAGATTGATTAAAAAGAGCATCGAAAGGTGAGTTTAAAATAGCCTCTTGTAGCAGAATTAAATCTTTATCGTCAGTCAGAGAAATAAAATCATTCTGCCAACCCTTTCGTTTACATTTGAACACGTTCCACAGTAATACTTTGATATTTGGCCCCATAAACGCTTTAGAGGCACTCCCCATTACTTTTAGCGACTCAACAGCGCTATATCGACTTTTGATCATAAAGGTGGCCTCAACAAATACGAATCAATCACAAATATGGAGAAAACAAACGAAACAAGTTATTACGGACTTTTTTAAAGATAGGTAGTTTACTCATATCTTCTTCTAATACTTGCTCAGCATTAAATTTCTTCTTCTCAAACAGCTCTGTAAGCTGCGTATTTAGGCCAGTGTCAAAACACTCTAAATTGATTTCGAAGTTAAATTCCAAGCTTCTTGCGTCCCAATTAGTAGATCCTATGAATGACCAAATATCATCGATAAGAACGATTTTACTGTGATCAAACGGTCTCTTGTTTTTAAATATCTTTATCCCATGCTCTATGATTCTGGAGTAATTTGCTTCCATGACCCAATCAACGAAAAGAATATTACTGTGTTCGGGCACAATAATTTCTACAGATACGCCACGCAAGGCAGCTGCATGAAGAGACGTCATCAATGTCTGATCTGGAATAAAATAAGGCGTAATGATCCGGACGCTTTTCTGCGCGTAGACTAGCGCATTAATTAATGTCCAGCGTATTCTATTATGATGCTCATCTGGGCCATCTTGAATGACTCGGGAAACAACCTTGTTACCAGCTTTCGATTTCAAAGCAATTGCTTTATAAGTAGGAAATTGAATCAATTCCCTTGTGGCAAAAAACCAGTCCTCTATAAACACTTGGCTAATCTGGTCAATAACGGGACCCGTCACTCTAAAATGAACATCATCAATCGGATGTTTAGCAGAGTTTACTTGGTTATTTTTACTGATGTTCATACCACCAATATAAGCTTCTTCACCATCGACACAGAGTATTTTTCTATGGTTTCTCAAATTAATGAAACGAATGCCTGTCAGTGAAATGGCAGGTAAAAATTGCGCTGTTCTCACGCCTCGACTCTTTAATGCTCTATCGGATTTACGCCAACTATACCCAACACCTATTCCATCTAATAAAACATGAACGACCACCCCTCGCAGCTTTGCTTGAGCTAAAGCATTAACAAATTGTCGTCCGAGCGAGTCGTAATCAAAAATATAACTCGATAAAACAATATGTTGCTTTGCCGATTGAATGGATTTAATCATCGCTGGATAAGCATTATCACCGTTCACCAGAAGCTCAACACTATTCTCATCAACATAATGCACTGGATGGAGAGCGTATCCTGCAGTAATAGAAGAGTGCCAATGTTTAGGTAAGCCGTGAAAGGCAATACAATCCTCTTTATATCGAAAGTCTTGCTTAAGACTGTGAGGGTGTTCTCTCTTTGCTATGCGCCTAATGCGGTTGATACCAAATAACCAGTAAAACAGGCTGCCTAACACAGGCGAAAATATCACTAGACCTATCCAAGCAAGAGAAGTACGTTCATTCTCTTTGAACAGCAGCACATGCAAAGAGGCCACCACAGACAAACCAATATGCAACACTACAATAATAGTTACCCAGTGAAAGCTAATCCATTCAAATAATGTCTCTAATACCTGCATAAACTCCCACTCTAATAATATGCCATCAATACCCGCTACTTTTATCAACTATTTCATATGTGATAAGTTACACCAATAATCAATGAGATAAAGTGGTTTTCAGAAATCTTACGAGGTATTAAGGCAAAAAATGACGAATGACCGAGACATAATTGCTCGACTGCGAGAGCGAATTCCAGCCTTTAAATGCAAATCAGGTTGTCACGATTGTTGCGGGCCTGTCACAGCCTCTTCGGAAGAAATGTTACGACTGCCCATTAAATCCGATGCCGAACATGAAGCAGCTTTAGAAGAGCTAAATTGTGTTCACTTAGGGCCAAATGGCTGCGAAGTCTACGACGAACGCCCATTAATTTGCCGACTTTTCGGCACAACACCTAAAATGGCTTGCCCCAATGATTGCGGACCAGAAACCATGGTCGATGCTGAAATTGAGGATCAGGTCCATCACTACATAGCCAGAACCAGACAAGTCTTAGTATAAATATTCATACCCAATGAATAACGAGAGCGATGAATCAATATTTTCAATCATCACTCTCTGGGTATTTTTAATACTCTATTGGCACGAGCAGATGTTGTGCAAAGGCCCCATCATTACAAAGAACAAGCCAACAAAGTCCCCTGTTTAATAGCCCGTTTCGCATCCAGCTCTGAAGCCACATCCGCTCCACCAATAAAATGTACTGTGTGACCAATTTCAGCTTCTAACAATCGATTTGGCTCTTGTCCCGCGCATACAACAATCGTATCGACATCAAGACAACGAGCTTCGCCATTTACTGTTAAATGCAGCCCTTCGTCATCAATACGTTGATAATCACAGTCTGACAAAAAGACAACGCCTTTTTTCGACAATTCGGTACGATGAATCCAACCTGTCGTTTTACCTAAATTAGCACCTACCTTGCTTTTCTTACGCTGTAATAAAAAGATCTCTCGCTCTGCTTTTGCAAAAACAGGCTTAACACCTTCCACGCCACCACGAGCTGAAAAACTCATATCAACGCCCCATTGAGACATGAAGTCTGCAATTTTTTGCTCTTTATGAGCTGTTGAATGCATTAAGTACTCACTGATATCGAAACCAATACCGCCAGCACCAATGACAGCCACACGCTTGCCAACTGGTTTGCCATTCATCACCTCTAAGTAACTTAGTACTTTTTGATGTTCTACCCCTTCAATCTCAGGCGTTCTAGGTAAGATCCCCGTTGCCAGTACCACTTCATCAAAACTCTCTTTTTTTAGAAGGTCGCCATCTACTCGGGTATTCAACTGCAGATTAACACCAGTTAGTTCAACCTGACGTGAAAAATAGCGCAAAGTTTCATAGAACTCACCTTTACCTGGGATTCGTTTGGCAATATTAAATTGTCCACCAACTTCATTACCTGCATCATATAAGGTAACAATATGACCGCGCCTAGCTGCCGTGGTTGCAAAAGCTAAACCTGCAGGTCCAGCCCCCACAACAGCAATACGCTTAGGAGAATCAACTGGTGTAATAACAATCTCTGTCTCATGACACGCTCTTGGGTTAACCAAACAGGATGTCATTTTTTGATCAAAAACATGATCTAAACAGGCTTGGTTACAGGCAATGCAGGTATTAATTTCATCGCCGCGGTTTTGCTCCGCTTTTACCACAAATTCAGGATCGGCAAGGAAAGGCCTCGCCATAGAGACAATATCCGCATCACCACGAGTCAGTACTTGCTCTGCCACTTCAGGCGTATTAATTCGGTTAGAAGTAACCAAAGGAACAGTCAAGGATTTACGCAGCTCTGCGGTTACCCAAGTAAATGCCGCTCGTGGCACTTTGGTAGCAATCGTCGGCACTCTCGCTTCGTGCCAGCCAATTCCTGTACTAATGATACTTGCGCCTGCTTTTTCGATAGCAAGGCCAAGTTTCACCACTTCTTCAAGGTCACTCCCTCCTTCAACAAGGTCCAACATAGACAATCGGTAGATAATAATAAAATCACGACCAACTGCTTCTCGAATTCGTCTGACTATCTCTGTCGGTAACTTAATGCGATGGTCGTATTCTCCGCCCCACTCGTCCTCACGTTGGTTGGTTCGAGCGGCAATAAATTGATTTAGCAAGTAACCTTCTGACCCCATCACTTCAACGCCGTCATAACCGGCTTTTTTCGCTAAAACAGCGGCGTTGATAAAATCAGCAATTTGCTTTTCAATACCTTCAGGCGTCAATGCCTCAGGCTTAAAAGGGTTAATAGGTGCTTGCAAAGCTGACGGTGCAACTAACTTGGGGTTATAAGCATAGCGCCCCGTATGCAAGATTTGCATGCATATCTTTCCTCCTTCTACATGAACTGCATCAGTAATGATTCGGTGCTTCTCTACATCCTCTTCGGACGCCATTTTTGCAGCCCCCGCGTAAACAGCACCTTCAGAGTTAGGTGCTATGCCACCAGTAACGATCAGTCCTACTCCGCCACGAGCACGTTCTGCATAAAAGACAGCCATTCTCTCTACTCCGCCCTTTACCTCTTCTAAACCTAAATGCATAGATCCCATTAATACTCGATTTTTTAGCTGAGTAAATCCTAGATCTAACGGTTCAAATAAATTTGGATAGGTTGAATGGCTCATAATCATGACTCGCTTTGTTTATTATTTTTTAAATTGCTGCTGCCCGCATGCAATTTTGACACTGTCAAGATAGGTTTTCATTTTGACATTGTCAAGATAGAAGTATCTAATCGGCCCATGTCGACATTAAAAACACAATATCACCACGGTGATCTCACTAAATCTTTACTTAAATCCGCTTCTTTAATCATAAAAGAAAAAGGCGTCGAAAGTCTTAGTATGCGCAAACTTGCAGACACCGTTGGTGTTTCAAGAACAGCGCCTTATCATCACTTCAAAGATAAGAATGCATTGCTTTGCGCACTGGCAGAGCAAGGCTTTTGTGAACAAGAAAAAATACTCAAAGTTTTAAGAGCACAAAAAAACACCGCTGAAGAAGGTTTCAGTAAATATGTTCACGCATATTTAGATTATGCACTTCAACATAATGAAACCTACGATCTTATGTATGGTAGGGCACTGTGGAAAGCCGGCAATCCAAGCGACTCACTCAAGGCGGCTTCTAAACAAACCTTTAAAGCATGGATCGATTGGGTAGAAGAATTACAAGAGCAAAACATACTGCCAAATAACAACACACCACTAAGAATAGGACAAACAACCTGGGCCAGCCTTCACGGACTAGCTCGGTTGTTTATTGATGGAATCTACCTAGATAAGGAAGATTTGTCAGATATGGTTGAGCAAATGATTAAGAACCTTTGCTCAACCAGCACCTAAATTAGACCGAGTATTCGATAATAATTGCTCTTTACGTAGTCGCCTAATATCCCGGTGACTTAAGTACAGTAACGGCGTAATTACAAAAATCGACCCTAGGAAAACACCCAAGTCCGGTGTATCACCAAAGATCCACCACCCTAACAAGAAGGCAAAAATCAAACCTGAATACTCAGCGCTAGTGACTTTACTTGACGCCACATAACGATAACCAACTAAGCAAGAAACACTGTATAAGATAGAACAAACCGATGATAAAGCAGCGTAGATCAAAACTTCAAATTCAAACTTTTCACCCTCCCAAATTGCTAGCCCACTAACCATAGGTAACGCAAAAAGCTGGGTCACAAATAAACCATAAAACATACTTTGTTCTTGAGGTATTTTTTTAATCAATAAGCTATTTGCCGCCAGAACAACCGCAAAAAGAATCGCACTAATCATGGCAAACGTCACCTCAGTCGGCCTTAGAATCACCAAAATACCAATAAAGCCCAACACAACAGCGAGCACAACATCTACACTCAAACGTTCTTTATAGAAAAAAGCACCAAACAGCATAATAAAAATAGGCGCAGCATAAAACACAGCATTCGCTGTCGCCAATGATAGCTCAGACAATGAAATAACAAGGAGAACAGCACCTAAAACCCACAGGTTTCCTCGAAGAAAATGCAACTTTAGGCCTAATCTTGCTGCTGATTTAGGTGAGCGTAAGTATTTCATGACTGCAATTGGGCACAGAATCAGACACATACAAACAGCACGAAAAAAAGTAAATTGAAAAATGGCAACATCCGCACCAGCCATCTTAATAAAGACATCACATAGGGTGGCAAAAAAACTTCCTAATACAAGAATTAAAATAGCGCTACTCACTGTTCGACCCGACACAACTCTTCTCCAAAGACACTTATTGCTATATTTCCCTCAGCTTAATTAGTTCAAATCATTAGATAAAGTGATATATTTAAGTTAAGTATTAGTTATTTGGATAAATAATATGTTACCTCCGCTAAAGTCCCTTCCCGTCTTCGAAGCCGTCGCTAGACTAAACAGCTTTTCTCAGGCAGCCAGCGAGCTCAATGTCAGCCAAAGCGCAGTTTCACATCAGATAAGGATTCTAGAAAATTACTTGGGAGAAAGCCTCTTCCATAGACAAGGAAGAAACCTAGAGTTAACAAAAGAAGGAAAACATTA
Source organism: Marinomonas sp. ATLA20 (assembly GCF_057180105.1). NCBI lineage: Bacteria > Pseudomonadati > Pseudomonadota > Gammaproteobacteria > Oceanospirillales > Oceanospirillaceae > Marinomonas > Marinomonas sp. ATLA20. The sequence goes on along the minus strand of NZ_JBXUKU010000003.1, from coordinate 1,102 downwards.
TTTAGACTCAATCAGCAATTCATTGCTGCAAATCGAAGAAGCGACAAACCATATTAAAGGCCAACAAAAAACTAACATTAGACTGGCCGTATACAGCTCATTTGCTGTTTATTGGTTAATACCAAGACTTCCTGAGCTGAGACACTTACATCCCAATCTAGAACTTAGCATTGAGATGAGTCATGGCACTCCAGACCTTTCCGATCGTACTGCTGATTTCTTTATAACGACAGAAAAAGAAAAGCGAGGATTTCTATTTGAATCTCTTTATCAAGAAGAGCTATTCCCGGTTTGTAGCCACAGCTACCTTGAGACGATAAAAAATAAATTGGGGACAATAACGAACCAAGAGCTGAAGAATAAATTAAACACGAATCCCAGCTTACTTGCCCAATTTCCACTTATAACTTCTTACAGCATCTATGATCGACACACAGAGGACTGGAAACGTTGGTTTGCAAATTTAAGCCTTCTTCTGCCAGAAGGCATTCAATTCCACCGATTCAGCCACCTTATGCTCGCTTATGAAGCAGCTAAGCACTCGCTGGGGATAGCACTTGTTAACGACTACATGATGAATGAAAAAAATGATGAAACAGCGCTAATAAAACTCCCCTGTAGTGCATTTAAAACAGGTGACAACTTTTATATAGCATACAAAGAAAGCAGAAAAGATGAAGAAGCTATAAGATCTTTAAAAGGATGGTTAAAAAAAGAGGCTATGAATCTTATTAACGTCTAAACCTAAGATAAAATGAACTTAGATAGCATAATCCCTTTATGCCTTTGACTTTGCTTAATGCATTAGCCAAGACGAAAAAAAGCCCTGGCAGCGTTAGCTATCAGGGCCTTCTTAATTTAAAGCTTGATGATGATCTATTTTCACATGCTTGTCTGTTATAAAGAGCCCCACGTGCTTATCCCCTTGCGGGATTACCATCGGCGATGGCGAGCGCCCGCTGCTTGCAAAAAGTTCGAGATGGAGAAGGCGGTTCAGTCTCTTCGTATTCAAGTTTTCTCCAGACGAAAAAAAGCCCTGACAGCGTTAGCTATCAGGGCCTTCTTAATTTAAAGCTTGACGACGACCTACTCTCACATGGGA